>JAIERK010000013.1 GCA_019746975.1 Candidatus Obscuribacterales bacterium | reverse complement strand
GAAAAATCCACCGCCATTTTTCTACTGACAAGATCACCCAGATCTGATTTTCAGCCCCAATATTCAGTACGAACTAGATAGGCGACTACTATTTGTCGATTCTTGATGAAATAAACGTTGCCCGTTGCGGCCACACGTATCCGACACCATAGATGGTGCGCCAAAAGGCTCCTATCATCGCGCACCATGGAGGTTTTTCCTCCAACGAGACAAACCCAGACACAGTTCCTGTCGAAATCTCGGCATCCGCTATCCAAACACCCGCAAGCATGGCTCCGGCACCGAAGACTTCACTGGTGGCGCATGAAAAAATTCCAAAACCGAATCCGTTTTGCTGGACTTTTGGATCAAATCTGGATACGCTTGGGAAGCTCTAATTTGCACTAAATGCAAAAATATTGCGGATATCTTTGCATCTAAGCCGTAATTCTTCTGTATTCTGTGTAAGAATCCATAGTGAAGCAACTAACTCGAACACTGCAATCGTCTAATCATGTCTCAACGACTCTTACTGGTCGAAGATAGCCCCACGCAGCTAATCACGCTGCGAACCATGCTTGAGTCATCAGGTTACACGATTTTGTCGTCTAGAAGCGCATCAGAAGGGCTCGTCAGAGCCTATAACGAGATTCCGGATCTGATCATCTCAGACGTCGTCATGGCGGGTATCAACGGCTATCAACTCTGTCGCCTGGTTAAAAGCGATCCCGAGCTATCGACTACGCCGGTCATTCTGCTCACAAAACTTGACGGGTCCGTCGATCGCTTCTGGGGGATGAAATCAGGCGCCGATCGCTTCATTCCAAAAGAGCCAGGCTATCCAAGTTTGCTCAAGGCTGTGCGCGAGCTTCTTGACACCTTACAGAGTGAGCCGAAGCTTCGTCTCGTTGGCGAACCATCTTTGGCTCCCACCACACAAGAGATCAATGCCAGATTAAATCAGCTTCTCGAACGCCTGCTCTTCGAAGCCACAATTGTGGATGAAGTTAGAAAACTCAGCGAAGAGACTCTTGATTTGCATATTCTTGCCGACAAACTTTTTCAACTGTTGTCGTCAATTTTGGACTATGAAGCATGCGCGATAATCGCTAACGAGGGTTTACATTCATCGGTCTATACCGATTGTGCCAAGCATGTTTCCGAGTCGGCTCTCATAACTTATGTAGGCACACTGAGTATTCAGCTTGGCCTTCCGCCACTGAAGACCAAAGCTTCAAAGCAACCGTACTATCCGTCCAACTCCATTACTCAGCCGATCGATGTTCAAGGCGGAAGACTGGGCTTACTGGTGGTTGTGCCGCCCAGCAACGCCGCATATCAACCTGGGGATCAAAAGGTCGTAAGAATTATCTGCGATCAACTTTCATTCGTACTGAGATTGATCAGACTTCATCACAAGCGTTCGCAAGAGTCTAACATTACGAGTTAACGCAGCGCTCAATCCGCTTTGTTCTTGTCCGAATCGGAGTTCGGATAGAAGTTATTGCTCACCGGCTTGATGATGGGTTGATCGCCAGATTTAGTACCACCAGCGGTATCATCCTCATACATCTCATAATCATCTTGCTCGTCTTCTTCATCATACTTATTTTCATCTTGACCGCCACTACCCTTGGTGCTTTCGCCAGCAGCCTTTCTAATCGAGGAGGGGATGACCGTGTTAATTTCAGTAAGACGCGGTCTCATCTGTTGCGTCGACTCTGCATCTGATTCATCGGCTAAAAACATATCGGCAATTGATCCTTCCAGCTTATATACGATTTGCCACTCTCCGGACTTCAGTCGCTGATGCCGATAGGAATCTTCGCTTCCAGGCGCTGGACTCGATTCGTCGTTTTGCTGCATAACCTCGCCTGGTTTGATCGACTCGATTTCGTCGGTAGTATCCTCGATGCCTCGTTTGCCCGGCTCAGGATCCATTATCTCTCTGTCGGTCGATTCTTCGTCATCCGATTCACCTATCGGTTCGCTAGCATCACTCATATCCTCGTCTATGGGCTGCCCGCCTTCAGTCATATTGATCACCGGCATGTCCATTGAGATCGTGCCTTTTAACGAAGATATGTCTGTAGCAGTATCCGTACCAGTCAATTCATCTTCTTCGTCCGACTCTCGCTCCTGGACGCTAGAGGATCTATCAGAAAGGTTGTCGACCTGCATCGCGGCAAGGGCCGCTTCCAACTCTATAGTCGCTTCTTCTTCGCACATCGATTGAATCTCTTGGATCCGAGACTCATAGCGGGAGCCCTTTTTCGCGACCGGCTCAGGCATGGAGCTCGCCATCAAGATTTCCTTAACTCGTTCGGAAGGAAGCTCTATTGTTCCTTCCTGGTCCACCTCGTCGATGGCAACGTCGTCTTCGTCGTCATAGAAGTCACCGCCTTCGTCTTGTTCGAAGCTGAGCGTATCGGATGACTCATCCTCGTAACACTCGCTATCCGCACCAGGCGCCTTCTCTGATTCTGATTCTGGCTCTGTCTCTGACTCGGTTTCTGAGTTTTCTGCCTCCAGAGGCTCTTCTTCGTCTATCAATAACGACTCGTCGTCCAGACCACCATAGGCAGCAGTTTCGCCGGTCTCATAGCCATCGGGTTGCTGGAGGTTATCCTGCGTGATCGTCTTATCTCGCGGCTCTCTAACGAGTATTCCATCGAACGCCTCGTCAAGCACCTTCAAAAGCTCCGATTGATCTTCGCCACTATCGGTAGTGCTCTCCGCACTAAAATCCAGCGGACCAGCCTCTTCTTTCTGGTCACCCTCCTGCGCCATTTTCTCGATTTCGCTTGCGACTCCCGCATAGTCAAGGTAATCTATTTCACTGACAGATTCGTCCTCATCATCGTAATCGACTTCGCCAAAGTCGGCAGAACCAGACGGCTCCGCTCGAACGGTCTTCTCAAGTACCGCTATGGCAGCGGTCTCTTCGATCTCGGATGCGATGCTGTCGTCGACGCTGTCGTCGACAATGTCGTCGACGACATTCGTTTCTTCGCTCGCTTCGGCTTGGGGTTCAACAGCATCAAGAGTCGGAGACGGTATATCGGTTTGCTCCGATTCGGCAGACTGCGTCGACGCTTCGGATTGGGCGTCGGATTGTTCCAATACCTCCGACTGCGAAGAGGCCTCAGACGGTGGCACCTCCTCAGCTTGCAATGACAAATCGGACGGTGATGATACTTCAGACGAAGAGCCGACGTCAGATAGAGACAACACCGACGGTGCTACTACTGGCAATGGCACCAAATTGTGATTGGTGGGAGGCCAGTTGAGAAACATTGCCGGCGCAGGCCCACTGGCTCTGATGATGGCTGGCTTGGTTGGAAGTGGTAGAGTCTCAGATTGCCCACGCTTCGCCTTCTCACGATCTTCAGGTCCAGGCAGCGTCACCGGAGGAAAGTCAGCGGTGCCTGTAAGGACCCTCTTCAGGGCTTTCGGCGAGTCGTCCGATTGCTCCTGTGATTGAATGCCTTCCATCAAACGACGCAAAGACTTCTTGGTGCCATCTTTGGGTGCGGTGTCTGTTATGCCCTCAATATCGAGCGAAGACTCGATCGGGCGTCGCTCATAGTCGTCAAAGTCTTCTTCTTTACGTGCCACCACCTCTGGTTCCGACCAATCAAGCTGATCTTTCCAGAGCGGCACCGCATGACCGACGCTGAGATTGCGTTTTGCAGCTTCCTCGGCGTTGATACGCGGCTGTGACCCGGAGGGGTCCTGAATGCCGCTCATGGAGATGCGCTCCATCTCAGACTGAGTTACAAGCCCTTCAGAGACCGCCGTAGTTTCGATTGGTGTCTGGTCCTCTCGCCAGCGTTTCATGCAAAGCTGATAGTGACCGACGGTCATGCTACCGTTTTTCAACAACCTCTGACCGACAAGCACCTGGGTCAGATCTTCATCTGAAATAAATCCTTGCTTGACCAGGAAGGCGCCAAACAGCATCTCAGGCATTGCTTTGTGCATGTCGGCAGCGATTTCCAGCTCGGTTTGCTCCAACAATCCCGCGCACTGCATCAATTCCCCGATACGGAGCGGGGTTCTCGTCGTGATCGATGACTCCTCTTTGTCTTCAGGAGCAGTATGAATCATCACATCTGGAGCGCCTCTTAACCCCAGAATGCGGAAATCGAAATCGGTTCGCGTCACCGGATCGCTCAAGATATCGTGGGCTATCCAGAGATTCTGCAAGTCATCCAGTAGCGGCCGACGCTGCTTGCGCTTGGCCTTCTTTAGCTGCAAAAGAGTCCGGCGGACTAAAAAAAGAAAAGCACGGTGAATCTCTTCGAAACTGGCAATCTGGTCGACATTGAGGATGCCATAGGCGTCAAAGGTCGGCTTCTCACCATCATATTCCTCAGCAAACGGGCTCTCAGTAGTGAGCAAATTCAGGTCAAATCGCGTAATTTCCTGGTTATCCGGCGTCAGATCGATAGACGGAGTGCCCAAATCTGTATGCGAGGGCTGCTCCACGACCTCTTCCGGAGCCGTATGGATGTCGCCCAACTCGGCAGCGGCCTCGACAGGCTGCTCAACGGCGTTCGCGTCCTCATTAGAGTCGCCCGGCGCCTCCTCTTCTTCGGTCCAGACGATATTAGGCATGACGCGCTTGCGCTTTATACCTTTGACATCTTCCTCTTCGACGTCCTCGACCTCTTGCTCCGGAGGCTCCGGAGGCATCAGGTCCTCGTCCGGCTGCGTTTGAGCTTGAGCTTGAGCTTGAGCCTGAGCCGGCAGGCCGGTCACGGTGGTCGAAGCATCGGAGCTTCCCCTGGCAGCAGAGAGCGCCGAATCGCCGCTTTCGGCCTGCTGAGCCCGCAAAAGCATGAAGATCTGACGGTGAGCTAAACTAACTCCCGAAGTGTCGCCTCGTGCGTGACTTTGCTTCAACGCGGCTGCAAGAACCTTGCTTTCTAATTCAAGCCTGTCCTTGGAGCCCATGGAGGCTACAATGATTGTCTGAAACGCACGTGGACTCATGTAGGTGGATTTGGTCAGTTGCTAAGCTGTGAGGACGTGCCATCTCCTCATCACCAACTTTATTGACATTTTTCATTAGACATTAACACCTTTTTGAAAACGAATATATAAATAGGCAAAATATAGACGTTGTCGCGCATGTTTTATCTGAAAGACGAGGATCACATTGAATTCATCCGAAGCCATAAAGATTCTCGAGGAAGAGTCCAAGGCCTTTTCATTTGCCCTCACAGGAACCATGATTGAACGCTTTCAGAAGTACCTGGAAGCCCTTCATTCCTATAACCAGAAAGTTAACTTGGTGTCTAATGCAGACCCGGTCAATGTCGTTAAGAGGCACGTACTGGACTGCCTGGCGGTCGCCGATATTCTCACGGGCGGCAGTGCAGAAGGTCCAACTAGCGACTGGGTAAAGCACCGAAATCTGCTCGACATCGGCAGCGGCGCAGGGCTTCCTGGGTTGATCCTGGCAATCGCACTGGAAGACTACGATGTTTTCCTACTGGACTCCGTAGCCAAAAAGACCAGATTTCTCCAAATGATGGTCGACGAACTCAAGCTCCAGGACAGGGTTTCCGTTGTTACCGGACGGGCGGAGAAAGAAGCAAGAGGCGCACGGAGAGCGACGTTCGATGTGGTAACATCACGCGCAGTTGGACACCTGGGCCTCGTGAGCGAGCTGGCCATGCCATTGCTTAAGGTGGGCGGGCGGCTTCTGTGTCTTAAATCGACCAACCAGTGCGAAGCCGAGTTGGAGGATCTAAAAAGCCTTCTAAAGCCAATGGGAGCGGCATCTGCTGAATTGATTACGCCGCCTATTCAAGTATCGGAGAAAGAGCACGTCATCGTAAGCATTGAAAAACAAAAAGTAACTTCTGATAATTATCCGAGAACCTGGGTCGAGATTATCGGGCACTGGAAGTAACTCGTCAAAGTCGAGGTTTGACTGACGCCAGGCCAAAACTACATCTCAATGTGGACCAGCGCAAGCAACTCTCTCGGACTACTTGATGAAGCTATCCTGAAGCGGCATGTTGATTTCGATCACTTCCTGGTTCTCACTTTCGTCCGGCACGAGCCATCCCTCGGCGGATGCTTGTTGGCGGGCTCTCTGCGGCTGGTTATCGACACGGAGCTCCATTATGCGACGCTTGCTGCCGAATACGTACTTGGCGCGGTTAATCAGCGCGGTTACATCGACATGGTCATGAGCGAAAATCACATTGTCGGGATGACGATACCAACTATCTCCGACCGGTAGGACTACATCAGCTACCATCTCGCCGACATCAACCAGCTCGGACTCTTGATTGGCGCGTACCGGCCAATGAACGATATGCTTGTGAACGTCGAATCCCAGGCACTCGATGCGTCCCAGGTAGTGCATAGATTCCTCTTCGACCTTGAACCCGCTGTCGGAATAGGCCCTGAGCTCGTCACGCCAGCAATCTCCGAGGACCTGAGATACAGTAGAGATGTGGTTTTCGAGACGCCACATCTGCGATGTCGGCACGTAAGACTTGGACGGACGGAAGTCCCATTCACGGTCGTTGTACATGAGCTGATACTGGTGGGTATGCGCCCAAGAAGTCATCAATACGCTCGTCCAGATATTGTTGTCCTGGTAGACCTGCGCATAGCTCTTTTTGAACCACTCCTGCCACTCTTCGAAAGAGTCATAGTTCGAGGAGCGCTTGGCTAAGCCTTCTCGCCACTCTCTTTCATCGTGGAGCGGATCTTCAGCGTGGAAAAACTCTTCCCAGTAGGCAGTGACCGCGGCAACTTCGATAAGGGAGCGGTCGACTCGACCGATCTTCTCCACCCAGAGCTGGCTCGCCACATTGAGAATCTCTTCGCAGCGTGAATATGGGTTGGAATCTTTCAAGTCATCGCTGTGCCGGACGTAATCCACAGCTGCTCTAATCAAGAATGCCGGAAGCATCTACCGCTGAAACCCTCGTTACCTTCAAAACTAACAAAGCACTATAACAAAGTTTTGAATTTGGTGGTGTGTGAAATGATCATACCGCCACAAGTTTGATTAAAACGCTAGTCAGACAAGAAAGCCCGAAGGTGGCGCAGAACGCACTTTCAACAATTCTAACGCCCTGCACCGAGCACCCACGGGCGTTGAGCCCTTGCCTAGCGACACTGTCCTCTCGGAGTTGTGGAAAAGAACCGGCTTTTGCAGGGGATTTAAACCGAATGCGCTTTGGTTCTCCCCTGAAATCTTTAGCCGCCGGTGAACACTTTGGACGTTGTCGATACGCGACCGTTACTGCGTATGCCTTCTTTGAATCGCTTGATTCGTGCACCAAAGACCGGATCGGCCTCAAAGTCGCTCAGTTTCATCGCAAGGCGCTCAGTCCAGCAAGCCTCACCGGACATGCCGGGCTGATTGAATCGCTCAGCCGTTGCCAGGAGATCAGTAATCATGAAAACTGCAAGCCAACAAGGACTCTCAAAAAGCTTTTCAACAAAAGCGGCATGAAGACTGTCATTGAACTCATTCGGCGGCTCATCTTCGTCTAGTCCGAGCAATCGCATCAGTCGCTGAACCTCAAGCCAGCCTTCGCGGCCATCCTCACCGTGCCACCATTCCACTAACCCTTGATAGTAGGCTGCGATCGGCTGATGGTCGTGAGTAGCATAGGTAGCAAGTGACAATGGATGCAGCTCAATCATTGGTTTGAACTCACGGGTTTCTTCAACTCTTTCAAAAATCGGAATCGCAAAACCCGCCATTCCCATCTCATGAATTGCTGGTCTCAGATAGTCCGGAATAATGATCCCAAGATCTTCGGCTACAATTTTGCAATCACCAGCGGTATCACTGAGTACCTGTAGAATTTTGCTTCCTTCCTGGCAATTCTGCTCTGCATCCTCCTCCAGCTCATCTGACCGTGGAAGGAATTGCGGCAGAAGTCCCCCAGTGAGCTCCTCAGCTTCCTCTTCCGTGAGTTCGAGAAATTCGTTATTTCTCTCCGGTATCCAGGGAAAGCCATAGACTCTAAAGAAGCCGAGAACGTGGTCGATTCTGTAATCATGAAAATGATCGAGCAGTCGTCGCACCCGCTGCTTCCACCATCGAAACTCTTCTTTTTCGTTAGCTTGCCAATCGTAAATTGGAATCCCCCAGTTCTGCCCCCACTTTTTCGTAAAGGGGTCTGCAGAGAATTCGGGCTCAGGCGGGGCACCTCCCGACCAGTCAAGATCAAATAGCTGCGGATTCGACCAGACGTCAGCGCTGTAACGACTGACACCAAATGGAATATCACCCATCAAACGAACACCGAACTGGTCGGCATGCTTTTTGACCGCGCCCCATTGCCTGTACGCCACCCACTGGATGTAAGACCAGAAGTCCCGTGCATCACGCAATTGCTGACCGGATTCATGCGCGGCAAGCCATTTCTCGGCACCTTCAACAGTCCGTAACTTCTCGTCCCACATAGTCCAACAAGGGTTGCCGCCATGCTCATCCATTATTGTTCGGAACAGCGAATACGGCGTGAGCCACTCTCTATGGTGCTCCTTGAAGGCTTTGAACTCTTCGAGCTCGCGTCCGAATCGATCACTGGATTGACGGAAGCTTTCAAATGCAAGGCGGAGGAGACGCAACTTAAGCGCTCGCACCTTGTCGTATTCGATACGCTCGGCACCGGATTCGATACCAATCGCAGAGCGCTCCTCATCAACACACTCGGTCTTCAAGCCGGGCACCATCTCCGGTATCATGGTCAACAAAGATGGTTCTAACGACACAGAACTTATCGCATTGTAGGGGCTGTTGTCACCGCTGGTTTCATTGATCGGAAGCGTTTGCAGCACTGTGATCGAGTTACGCGCGCAAAACTCAATCGCGCCTATCATGGCCATCGTATCGCCGATTCCGAGATCGCCGTCTCGTCTGAGTGCAAATACCGGAATCATGACCCCAGCTAGTTTTACGTCCGGATTAATCGCCATTGCTACACACCCAATCTGTTAAATACTAGTTCGACGTTTTGCAAATAAGTTTCTGGATTTAAACAGGCAATAACCTCATCCCTGGTCAGTAGAGACATCACCTTCTCATCCTTTAGCAAATTCTCTTTGAAGCTGGAACCGTTTTGATTCCACGCAGCGTGGGCATTGGATTGAACAAGCTTGTAGGACTCTTCTCTGGTCAATCCCTTTTCGACCAATTTCAATAGAACAGCTTGCGAGAAGATGACACCACCAAAAACATCCATGTTGCGAAGCATGTTGTCAGGGTAGACAACCAGATCCTCTATGATGCCGGCAAATCGATGCAACATGTAATCGATCAATATGGTCGAATCAGGCAAAATTACGCGCTCTACAGAACTGTGGCTGATGTCTCTTTCGTGCCATAGCGGAATATTTTCTAACGCGGCAAGAGCATTACCCCGTAAAATGCGAGCTAACCCTGAGATGTTCTCGGAACCTACCGGATTGCGCTTATGAGGCATGGCGGAACTGCCCTTTTGTCCTACGGTGAAGGGTTCTTCCGCTTCTAATACATCAGTGCGTTGTAAATGACGAATCTCGGTAGCGAATTTATCGAGACTGCTTCCGATGAGAGCAAGCGTAAAAAGATACTGGGCGTGCCGATCGCGTTGAATGATTTGAGTCGAGATCGGAGCCGGGACCAACTTCAACAACTTGCATGCCAGCTCTTCGAGCTCAGGTGTTATGTTCGAAAATGTGCCTACGGCACCGCTGAACTTACCTACCGAAATCATGTCGATTGCCTGCTGCAACCGTATCTGGTGGCGCCGCACCTCTTCCAGCCAGACGGCCAATTTGAATCCGAAAGTCGTAGGCTCGGCGTGAATTCCATGAGACCTGCCAACCGTGATCGTACGTTTGTGCTTGCGAGCTTGCAACAAGATTGCGTCGTGCAGACGATTGAGGCCGACTTGAATCATCAGACCGGCTTTGCGCATATTCAATGCAAGTGCTGTATCGATAACGTCAGAACTCGTCATACCACGGTGGATATATCGTCCAGCATCACCAACGTTTTCATTGACATTTGTGAGAAAGGCAATAACGTCGTGCTTGACCTCCAGCTCGATCTCCTTGATTCGATTGACATCGAACCTGGCTTTTTCTCGTATCTCGCGAAGTGCCTCGGCCGGAACAGTGCCTAACTGTACCTGGGCCTCAACGACCGATATCTCCACTTCCAGCCAGTTCTGAAACCTGGCTTCATCCGTCCAGATCGCTCCCATTTCCGGTCTTGTATAGCGCTCGATCACTTATCCGTCTCCATACGAACTTGATGCCTTCCGGCACGAAAGAAAAGCATTATTCTACAACGAAGCGGCGCGCTAAAAACCCCAGGCTGACCAACTGGGAGGGAACTTCTTATCAAGTCCGCGCATGTATATGACCCATTGACCGTGATGAAAAGTTTCATGTCCGACCAGTCGCCACATGTGCTCCTGTGCCCTTACCGATTCGCCGAACCAGTCGATAGGAGTTTCAGAATCGGTCATAGAAAGCACCCTTAACATCTCCTCGTCGCATGAAAAGAGATGAGTTCTAACATCGTCCTGGGTGAGACGACTTTTCGAATGCGTTGATTTATTGCCGAAACTAACTTTTCCGGTCAAGACAGCAGAGACGTAGTCTTCCTGAACTCTGCCGATGTGACGAAACTGCTTCCAGAACGGTCCCATTCCAAAGCCAGGTGAGAACGACAGATCGTCCTTGGAAAGCGTCGAGAGTAAGTCCAGACTCAAGCCGCGCGCAAATTTCCATTCCAGAAGAAACGGCTCAAACATTCGCCTGACCTCATAACTGGCCGATTGCACTTTCTCGCTCATCCAAGCGCAGTATCATGCCGAAGCACTATATTACCCGGCACACCGGACAATTGCGGCTTTGATATTGATTGCAAGTTTACCTGTTTACCGATCTTTGTGTGGGCGTATGGCAACGAGCATCTTTAGACGCGCTAGAATAAAGCCGAAATTAGAGCCGTTTTTGACATTCACCAAGCCATCCCCACATTCAGGAAATAACATGAAAGTTTTGATACCTGTTGACATTACTCATCCCCATGACGATCTCACGGAGCATGTCAGTTGGATTTTGCCACTCAAGGGATCGGATATAAAACTGCTCTTTGTAAAAGAAATATTGCCGTCGTACGAACGAGTCGTGTCCTCCATGGCCGATTTTCCTGATGACTGGGCTCACCAGATCGACAAAAAGGCGGGCGAAGTTCTGGAGCCTCTTAAAATTAGATTGACCGAGGCCGGTGCCAAAGTGACTGCCGAGATAGTCTCCGGCTCACCTGAACATATGATTGCCACCGTAGCCAAAGACGATGGGATGGCGGTCACAGTGGTCGCGCCTGGACAGCATTCCAACATCGAACGTTTTTTCTTGGGTTCGACATCCAGCTCAGTGGTCAAGCTCACGACAGGTACAGTGCTTTTGCTAAGAGACCACCGCGGTCATGACGAGCTCACCCATGTCATCTTCGGCGTCGATGGATCGGAAGAATCCGACAACGCCCTCAAGATCGGAGCCGCTCAACTCAAATTGGCAGAACGAAAAGTCAAGGTCACGGTACTACATGCAGTATCAGTACCGCCTCTAGTATCGATGTTCTCACCAGCGGAGGTCGCCGTCTCCGTTCAAAAGAACATGGAGATGGAGGGAGAGACAATTTTGGCCGCGGCACTGAAGATCCTCAAAGACGCTGGTATCGAAAATGCAGAACCACGCCTTGTGCAAGGAGAGGCTTCCTGGGAGTTGATGAGGTATGCCGATCATGCCAATGCACAATTAATCATCACCGGTGCTGGCGGGCATAAGTTTGTCGAACATGCGCTTGTAGGCAGCGTGGCGTCGCGCATAGTAACGCACGCAAAATGCTCCACCGCAATAATCAAAAAGATCCATAATGGCTCGTAGTTCGCAAGAAAGCACGAAGCTCCGGCCGACGAACTTGGTTCGAAAAACCTTGAATTGTTCAATCGCCAGTGTCAACAAGCATCAGAGGTGAGATTTGAAAAGCAAGTTGTCCCAGCAATTTAGCGCATCGCATTCGTCACGGCAATCGCTCTTCAGCAGAACCGCAAAAGCTGATCCAATCTTTCGCACATTGAAATCGGCACTGGCCGCTCTCCTAGTCTCGATGACCATCTCTCCAATGACAGCATTGGCCGACATGGAAGAGGCCGATAGCCTGGCCGAAGAACAGGTCAAGGAGAAGGAAGAGCTGAAAGACATGCAGAACGAGCTCAACGACATCAAGGGCAACATCTCAGGTGCACTCGGTGAGCTCAGCGATCTGACCAAGAAGATGGACAATCAGGCAAATGCTAAAGAGTTCCACCTTTTCGCTCGTGAAACCGGCTGGGACACCTACAGCGGTTCCAACGTTCATTGCCTGAGCTACAACGGCAAGATACCCGGACCTCCGATAGTCATTCAAGAAGGCGAGCTCGCAAAAATAGTTCTGCACAATCAGATGAAGGTATCGACGAGCCTGCAATTCCACGGCATCGTCGTGCCTCATACAGTGGGTGGTATTCCCAGAAGTGGTCAAGGTCTAGTCGAACCGGGCCAAACATTCGTCTTTCAGTTTGTGGCACGCCAACCCGGTACATTCTGGTATCACCCGCAGTTAATTCATCCGAATCAAAAGCAGCTCGGACTGTACGGTCCGATTGTCGTACAGCCAAGACTCAAATCGCGACCCTACGATAAAGATATAACACTGATCTTTTCAGAGTTGCGGAAATCACCACAGGCAGTACCAGCCAATGTTGCAGCCAAAGTAACTCCGCTAAAAGCAGGTCAAGCGAAGGTGAAGACTACCACTTCAGAGGAGTCGGCAGAAGGAGATCAACAGAAAAGCAATTTCAGAGCCGTGGCATGGACAGATGGTGCCACGCCACCAGAGGTGGAGACAGATTATTTGATCAACGGCAAGCCCGCTCCAACAGTACCAGCCATTGAGCTCCGCAAGGGAGAAAGAGTAAAACTCAGACTGATCAATGCCGGACAGGAAATTGTCCCCCTGCAACTCGGCGGTCACAGGATGGAAATTGTCGCGGTGAACGGAGGCGACCGCCTCGAGCCACACGTGTTTCGCGATACGCTAACGCTCAACCCATCTGATCGAGTGGACGTCGAATTTACTGCCGATAATCCTGGTGTTTGGTCACTGTGCTCGGAATCAGCGCACCAATCATCTCGCAAAGGAAGATTTCCCGGAGGCATGGCGCTCGTAGTGCGATATTCAGAACTCCGTGCGCGCCAGCAACAGCCACAACAAGAGTAGCCGAAAGAGCAGTTGCGAAAGAGACTTCGCCATCTTATCGGGATCTGCAAAAACAATACATGGTCGCAACTAATGGATTTGGTAGCGCCGCTTCGTGTTAACGCTCAGACCGCTTTGTGTTAATGCTTAGATCGCTTCTCGAAGCTGCCGCAAATGCATGTTGACCGTGTCACGAGACAAGCCTGTGTGCTCGCAGAATCGTGCCCAGCCAATCTCTATTACATCTTCCCAACAACTGTAGTAAATGTCCTGGTTGAGGTAACCCTTTCCCTCTTCATACGAATAGTCGGCGATTATTGCCTTGGCCATGTCATGCTGAATCATATGCTGCAGATCGAACCACTGCTCCTCCAGCGCCAACTCGAACAGAGTTCGTAAAAACTCCTGTTGGCTGTAGCGATTCTCCGCTAATTCTTTTAGTCGCGTAGGCAGTGTCATTTTCTCTTTCCGCCGATCAACTTAGCATTCTTTCCTCAGACCAATACTGCCTTTTGCCTACACCTACCCTATCATAAGTTTTGTAAATTGGAAAACACTTTCTTCTATATCCACTGTGCATAAAAATTCGACAAAAAGTAGTCTGGCTTACAACAACAGTGCGCTGATGCAAGAATTCATTTCCTCGGTGTGTGCTACCGGATTTAGTGTACTCCGTCCTCACACGAATCAAACCTGGTAGTGCACCTGGTGGCACTCACATTTGCCGCCAGATTGGTATCACAATCACTGCACTGACTTGACGCGCATAACAGCCTCCACACAACGTAGTAGGTCTTGATTAAAATGAGTGGACAACCCGGCAATTTAAAGCACAGATTCGACTGCGTTGGCTATAGTGGAGAGAGTAACTCAAGGGTGAGTCATGCTTCTAAAAAAGCTTGAGAGCATACGCGATCAGGTTAAAGACAGAGAGATGAAGCTGTCGGACGGATTGCTCTTGGCGTTGCAGTGTTTGCGACAGAAGCTGCCCGAAGAGAAGCTGATATGGCTCAACAGAGAGCTGCTCGGCTATCGACAGGACGACCTGGACGCTCTCAACGATAATCATGTGGGGCTAAATATCTTTCTTTCCTGGATCTCCGAGTCCAGGCGCCGCCCAAGTCTGGAAGTTCCCAGCTACCGATTTCTCGACGGCGTCTGGGGGCGAATCGATCGAACCGGACGGCTGGTTTCGGTGATGGAGCCTGAGCTCGCACAGAGACAGATCTTCTGTAACATCGGAATTCAGCAGATCGAGCTTCAACTCGATGAGATGGAGCAGCCGATGGATGCGCTCTTCAGTTTGAGCTTCGACGAGCGGACCGGTGCCGAGTTCTTCTGTGAGTCTCGTGAGCTTGTACGAGTCTACGATCATGTTCTTTTTAAGCTGATTGAGTTCCTCGACTCGGTGATCACCGAGTTGCGATAGGATTTCAGACTTTGTCTCGACGGTTTACAATGTCCAGTGCGAGACAGCGCCTTTCGATTTATCACATTGTTTACCAAGAAAACCCACAAAAACATCGCCGAAAACATTTGCAAGAGCCCCGGCTCATCAAGGGCTTTCGACTATCAACGAGCCACTCACAAGAAAGCACTTAGATGGCGAGCTCTGGTTGTCGCCGTGGCAATGTCAGCCCTATCGGGAGCCTCGGCAAAAGAGTCTAATTTGAAGGCGAGCAAGGACGCGGCACCTTCAGGTATTGCAGCCGACAACCAGTCAGTAACATCACCTGGCGACACGCACGAAGGTCCAGGGTCACCGAAGTCGTCCGCACAACCTATCGATGAGCCTAACCCATTGGCTACCGATTCCGGCGCCGATGGACCGGATGGCAACGCCACCATACCGGGTTCGTCCGGAAGCGAGAGTTCACCTGACGAGGGCTCGTTGCAATCTGTATTCGCAGATCTCGAAAAGGAGGCTGGCTTGATTGGAGGAGTCAACGACTCCTACAACCAGCGATTGGCGGCACTAGAACTGAAGGTCCTCGGTGAAGTGAAAAGCGGTTCGCTTGTCGAAAGACTCGGTCGCGTTCGAGCCAAGTTGGTCACGACTCGAGGTGAAGAGCCAATTGAAGAAAGCTCCAAAGACACACAATCCAAGCCCGTTGCGAAGAGCGCAATCGAGCGACGAATTCTGGCACTTTCTAATGATCTGCCGCCTATTAATACGAAAATGCCACTGTTTTTCCGGGTCGAGCCAATCGATCCTGTCAAAGAGCTGGACTATCTGGCAGATATTTTGGATGCCACGCAGAAAAAAGTTTTGCGTTTCAAAACAATGCCAATCCCTGTCTACATCACGCCTTACCCGAGTACGAGCTACACGCGCGCTTGCGTCGAAGGATTCGAGTCGTGGGAAAGAAGAAGCAACGGGCTCGTCCGTTTTGTGCAAGTGGACTCGGCTAAACTCGCCAGAATTCGTGTTGTTTGGAAACGATTGGGAATGTCGACCGACAGCGATAACTGCGCGCTGGGCGCACATACAGTCACGAAGTGGACGAAGCACCCGAATGGCAAAGTCGCTGTCGTTCCCGTTGGTTCAATCCCAGTACCGCTATACATCCCGAGAATGGGGCCGAAATACACTGTTCCTGCTCAAGTCATCGAAGTCAACGTCGATTTGATCGATGCCAAGACTCCGGATTTTCGATTCATTCTTCTGAAAAACATCGTTACTCACGAACTGGGCCATGCACTCGGTATTCTGGGACACAGCCCCGAGAAAAGCGACTTGATGTATACCGTAACCGACGAGAATTCGCGCATCTCCCCAAGAGACGTAAAAACGCTGTTCAGACTTTATGAATTGAAAGTCGACATTCCGCTTTGAGGAAGCTTTCAGAAGACTGGTATCGTATTTAGTGCGTTACTTGTACTCGTATGCCGGTACATTCCACTGAGAGCGGAGCTGCGCATCAAGAGCTTTGTTAGCCTGATCGAGCGCTTCCAGACTCTGCTTCCGATTCAACAATCCGGCCGCCACCGGGTTGCCGGTAGCATCCTGAGCGAGCGGATTTGCCTGAACGGTCAAGTAATCGCTGAACAATTGTCGAGCAGTACTGAAGTACTGATAATATCCGCGATGGAGCCTATCGGTCTCTGGATAAAGCGGCAGCTGCTTCATCGCGTCAGACGCGGCCGAATAACGCGCGACAAGGCTAGTCAACAGCTTCTGCGCTTGATTCTTTTCTTCGCCGGGGATGAACATCGAAAACGCTTTGGACATCAATTTGTCTGCTTTGGCTCTGTCGCTTTCATTCATCTGCGCTTTCCTGCGCACATCGTCATATCTTCGAAACCAGGTTGCAACAGCCTGCGCGCGCGATTCATCTTGTGCCCCAGACGGCGCCGCCCCTCGGGCACCTTGGCTGAAACCGACAGGCATGGCGGTCTGCGGAATGGAGACCTCTGGCGGCACATAGGGCTGACTCTCACCACCTTGAGCCGATGTCGATTGTGGGACGCCAAGAAGCGTTAACGCCACACCAAGGATTAAAGAATATTGCAAGCAGACAGGCTGCAACCCTCGAAATTTATCAAACCAAGTTACACAACTCATAGCGTCAGCCAATTTATCCTCGAAGGGGCGTAACATATTCTAAGCGGACGACGACTAGATCATGTTGTTCCACTATAGAGATTTAAATACGCACCCAGCGGGCAAGCTTCAACTGGATAGCACTTTCAGGAAACAGGGCAGGGGGAATTAGATGACAATCCTTGTGGCAGTTAAAAAGAACGGCAGGATATGGATGGGAGCCGACAGGATAACAACTTTCGGCAGCGAGTACACCACTGACCTGGTCAACGCCTCCAAAATCATCAAGCTCAAGCACGCTTATCTTGCGACAAGCGGATACACGCTTCTGGATAACATCATCGAGCACCTGTACGAGCACAACCACAAGATGATGGAGTCCGAATTCAAGAATCGCGCTCAAGTCTTTCAGTTTTTCCTGGACATGTACAACGAGATGAAGAAGACCTACACCCTCGTCGACACAGGAAAAGAGACGTACGCCGGCATCTACAATGTTTTCCTGCTTGTCACGCCGCACAGCATTTATGGTATCTCCAACAACCTGAGCGTTCATGAATACGACCACTACGCAGCCAAAGGCGCCGGGTCCGACTATTCTCAGGGGACGCTCTATGCGCTTTATGAACTCATCGACGATGGTCATGAACTGACAAGAGTAGCGCTCGAAGCCGCTTGCCATTTCTCTATCTATTGTAAGGAACCAATTGACATTCTCGAAGTAAAACAAAGCGATTTCGGGCAACGTGAGCCAGGAGGCTACAAGTCAACCGCAACGTATATCAAAACAATTCCTAATCGCGTTGGACTCGCAGACTTCTCACTGGTTCAGAAGGAAAAAATCCTTTCAAAACTAGCAAAGAGCGGTACCAACACTAACGGCGCCAAGACAGCCAAGAAGTCTTCCGCTCAAACGAAAGCGCCCGCAAAGAAAAAAGCTGCCGAAAAACCGAAAGCGGCGAAAAGCAAAAGCGCATCCAGCAAGTCGAAGCCGGCAGCAAAGCGCCCCACGACGAGAAAAGGGCGCTAGGCGGCTAAAGGACCAATAAGAGACTTCACGACCCAGGACGTATACAATGAATCTGGGAAGATAAGGTTAGGTCCGGTAGTCGAAGAGGGTAACGGTTGGAACCTTCGATAAAGCCTGAAGCAACCAAAGAAGAGACGAAAGTAACTCTGAAAGAGACCTGCTCTGAGTGCGAAAAGCCACTCACAAAAGGGACCTCTGGCAATATCAGCGCGTGGTTGTTCAAAGGAATGTACTGCACCTGCGCAGTGAGTACGAATGACGGACAGAATACTGCTCATCTATCGAATAAGTCGACCGACGATAGCGTTAACGATTTCGACAACGATTACGATAGAGCTGTGGCCTTGAGAGAAGGCAGTACGACAAAAAAATTGTTGCCTGCTGGGGTGATAGCTCGTACTCGACCTGAGACGCTAGTTGGTTCAATCATAGATTCATATGTAATCATTGAGTTCGTTGGACAGGGTCTATCCGGTCATGTCTATAAAGTCATGCGCGAAGGTCTTGATGGCGTCTTTGCCTTGAAGATAATCACGCCGACTCTCAGTTTCACAAAGAGACATAACCAACGTTTTTTGAATGAAGCAGAAAATGCAAAAGAGCTTGACCATCCTAATGTGATAACCACCTACGATGCCGGAGTTACAGACGACCAGGTTCCATACATCGTCACTGACTTTTTTGAGGGCGAACGACTAAGTGACATTCTCAGCACTGAAGGCAACCTTCAGGAAAGCGTCGCCATCGATCTTTTCATACAGATATGCGACGGTTTGATCCATGCTCATTATCTTGGGATTCTCCATCGAGATCTCAAACCAAGCAACATCAGAATCAACGGAGACATTAGCGAAAATCACAAACTCAAAATAGCCGACTGCGGCGTCAGCAAAGTCTTGCCGGATCCCAGCCGTGAAACTCGATACTTTACCGAGCATGGTTACGAGTACGGTGATGCCACATACATGAGCCCCGAGCAATGTCGGGGCGTTAAGATCGATCAGCGCTCTGACATATACTCTCTAGGATGCTTGATGTATCAGTGCCTTTCTGGTTTGCCACCATTCAGTGCAAAACAGAATACGATGTTGATGTACAAGCACGTAAGCAAGCGACCTCGCAGCTTACACACCCGATTTCCCGAAATCGGACTGACGCGCACACTGGAAGACTTAATCATGCGCTGCCTGGAGAAGGATCCAGAAGACCGGTATCAATCGATCTCCGATCTCAGAGAAGATTTGGAAACAATCAAGGCGAGAAAGCCTGTCCGACGAGCTTTCCGCAAAAAGCTATCATACAAAGAGCGTGAAGAAACCAAGATAATACCAGATACGGTGAGCGCTGCGGTATCGGCTATTTGGTTCGGATTGTCGACGACTCTAAGGCTTTATGTAATCGCGCTCGCTATCAGTGTCGTGATATCAATCGCGCTTATACTGGCATTCGGTCAGTACAATTCGGCGAGCAAAACAGTAGTGACCAACATAGACCAGGAGCCTGCCGTACGAAGCGAGCCGATCGATGCTATTCCAGCGGGGTCAACTTTCGAATCGAGATTGGCAACAATTCGTGACGACGCGCAAAACCTCAAGGACTTCGCTTTATCGAAAGATATCGTTATGTTCGGACAGGTCGACGCATTTTTGAAAGACCTTGATACCGTAACAAGTCAGCGAAATTTGGCAGAGCCTAAGTGGTCGCCATCAGAAGAAGTAGTGGTCATCAATCGACTGGATAAGCGCCTCTCGGACATGACATTGCAACTCAATCCAGCAAGCAATTCTTATTCAAAGAAAAACACCATACTGAAATTGGACGGGACAGTTCTATTTACCGCACCAGAAGGAACGACACCGGCAAGAACCTTGCTACTAGCCATTTTACAAAATATTGATTTACGAGGTGCCAATCTTCGCCGTTTTGACCTGAGTGGACTCACCATAAGTGGTGCTAAGCTTCAGGACGCGGATTTGGCAAGCGCCGACCTTCGAGGTACGACCATTGAACACAGCGATCTTAAAGGTGCCAACTTCGATTACGCTAACATGCGCCATGCTAGACTGGTCGACGATGTCGGTCTCTCTACATCTTTTGTAGGCACCAATCTTGATGGCAGCACCATCACGAGCACCGGTCTTCGAGGCTCATCCTTTCGATTTGCTTCGCTCAGCAACGCGGAGTTCATCGAGAGCCAGGTTCGCGAAGCCGAGATTCGAAGATGCACCATGAATAATTTGCTCGTGTTGGACTCTCCGCAGGGCGAGTCCTTGGATTCAGCAATTTCGGGCAATGACCTGACGAAAACAAAAGCGAAGATTGAAGGCGCCCTCGAAAGAACCGAGAGCCTGGGAAGATCGTTGACCGGATTGATGGCCGTTGAACTCTCGTCTAGAACTATTCAATTGCCGGGAAGCATGGCCAACATCGAACTCAAAGACATCAACCCGGGACTGGCGTCACCACTGACGGCAACGGTAGACCGCGCGATGGAACAACTGAACGCGGCACTGGAGATGGTGCGATCGGAACGCAGACTCGAAATCATGGACCTCCTTCAGCGCTCCAATCTCGAGAACGGAACGTTGCCGGAGAAGCGAGCTGACCGAGCACGTATAAAGAAACAACTCGATGCAATCGACGCTACTCTCAAGCAGGTCGATAAGGAAGTGCTTACCTTGAAGGCGCAATCCGACGAGGCCAACAAGAAGGACAATTGACGTTGTCTGACGGACGAGGCTTTCAAACCCTTTGGCAACCCGATGACGCATCGGCCCAAAGTCGAGACAGACGCAGCTACGCTATGGTCTAGAAATCTGTCGGCAAGATCATGCTGCTCGTCATCAGTCGACTATGAACCTATTGCGAATGCCAGAAGCACTTTACCTTCCGATCAAGTCCTTTATACTTTGCTCTTCGAGCGTTTTCTTCCAAGCGTCCTTCGACAGTGACATATTGCTCTTAAGCTCATCAGGCGCTTGTCCGTCGAATTTGACCGGCTTCAGCCCCAGTTTCTCTCTGCTCTCATTGAACGCACTCTGCTCGCGGCTAGTGATGGGGACTATCAGGTCCCGCGAAATGGTGCCAAGTTTTTTCAAGCGAGAGAGCTCGTTAAGTCCCTTTTTTGTAATGCCGTTATTTCCCTGAAGCTCCAACTTCTCAAGCGATTCGAGGACACTCAGTTGTTTCAAATCAGCGTCAGTCAGCTCCAGTTCTTGAACCCCCAGCTTTCTCAGCTTCTTCAATTTGGAAAGTTGGGCCGCTATATGATCGGAACCACGAAGCTTCGTTCCACTTAGTATCAGCACACTAAGCTCCGGCCACGCGGATACAATAGTTGGCGCGCTGTCGCGCGGTAACTCATAATCGCGAAAATCAATGACCTTCAAGTTCCTAAGCTGCGTAAGCTTTTTCAGCTCAGCCTTAGTCATTGTCCCCTGATTCTTCAAGACAAGACATTCAAGACTCTGTATCTTCGCAACCTCATCTATTATGAAAGTGTCGACTGACTTCTCACTTTTCAAACGCAGTCCGGTCAATTTGAGCTGACCAATTTGGGCCCAGATTTCGGCGGGAGCGTCAAATTCGATCGAGAGACACGGCTTTGGCGCGTCGAAGGCGACCCCTAAAGGCCGACGTGGATCATTGGTGAAATCGTCTTGGCTTAGAGCCTGATACCACTTCAGAGATTCCAACTCGGGAGCGTGCTTCTTAGATTTCTTCTTGATACCAAGAATATATATTGCGTACTCATTACTTACGCGATCCCAGATTTTCTGGTGAGTAACTTCGTCCTGAGGCGCGACAGAATGATTCTCAGGCCTACGAGATTGAACCATGAAAACCACATAAAGCGCTGATGCAAGTAAGATTGCCAGAACGGTGAGTGCAGGTGCCAATTTCTTAGCTCTGCGGTTTTCAGGTTGCACTGCAACGGCTGGAATGTCACTGTTTTGCTCTTCATCCTGCCAATCGAGAAGCGCCTCTTTAAGCCTCGCCATGGAGCCATAACGATAGCCTGGCTCCTTTCCGAGCAAGCCCAAAATGACCTTATATAGGCGACCCTCGAGAGAATCCTCGCCACCAGATGCGGTGAGCGGTACTGGACGCGCTGAGAGGTGAAGCGCGATTGTTTCTGCCGGACTCTTGCCGACGAAAGGTGGTGTTCCTGAAACACACTCGTATAGAATGCATCCCAGAGAATACAGATCGGTCTTATTCGTCACATCGGCTGAGTTGGTAGCTTGCTCGGGACTCATATATAGCGGTGTTCCGAGAAAACCACCGGACGACGTCAGGTCTTGCCCGCGATCGTCCCCGAATTTCGAAATTCCAAAATCTAAAATCTTGAGGTCTTCGAGCCTATCGCAATCTTTGATCATGATGTTGCTCGGCTTCAAATCGCGATGAACAAGTCCCCTCTCGTGAGCATGTTCCATAGCAGTTGTTATACCGATGGCCAGCGAGATGACTTCGAGAGTAGATAGGGATCCTTTCTGGGACAAGAGGTCGTCTAGCGATACACCCTGAACAAGCTCCATTACTAAAAATGCGTTAGTGGACTTTTCTATAACGCCGAAGTCATAAACTTCCACGAAATTGCGATGATGCAATTCACTCAGGGCCTGCGCTTCACGCTGGAAGCGCATCAACGAGCCACCATTCGCGCAACCACTCAAGACTTTGATTGCAACGGTCCGATCGAGAATGCGGTCTTGCGCACTGAAAACAGCGGCCATGCCGCCTTCGCCTACCTTCTTCTTAATCTCGTAGCGCGATTCCAGACTGCGCAGGTCGGAAATATCTACCAAAACTACCATGCCTCCAGATCCTTCTATACCACTTGGACGACGGTACGATTCGACAAAATCGACATTCTAATCTGCGCTGGGCCAATCAATTTGACGCTTGCCAGTTTTTCGTTCTGTCGCTCAGTCAGTCCTCTCGTCTGAGTCCGCATCTTTCGGCAAACGATATGTGTGATTGTGTGCCGCAATCAGCGCTCAGCACCTGCGTCAAGTCAGCGGCAAAGCCAGGATAAGAGACGCTCATGCGATCGCGATCGTCAATCTCGACCTCTTGCTCGAATACAAGCTGTGTGCCTCAATCAGCCGCTCAGCACCTGAGTCAGGTCAGCGGCAAAGCCAGGATAAGAGACGCTCATGCAATCTGGATCGTCAATCTCGACCGCTTGCTCGAATACAAGCGATGCGATCATGCCGGTCATCGCCAGACGATGATCGCCTTTTGTACTCCACGCAGAGCCACCCGGTATGGATCGCTTACCAGTAACGACGAAGCCGTCAGGTTTCTCAACGACATCCACGCCGGCAGGCAAAAGGTTGGCACACAAAGCTTTGATTCGATCGCTCTCTTTGTGTCTCAGCTCTTCGGCACCAGAGACCTCGAATGTGCCTTGCGAAAGCGCTCCTGCCAGACCAAGAATCGGAATCTCATCAATGCCTCGGGCAATTTCTTCTTTCCTAAGAGCAACGCCGGACAGAGGTCCACGATAACGGACCCTGATATCGGATACGGGCTCGCCACAAAGCTCTCGATTGTTGCGAATCTCGATGTCAGCGCCCATACTCCGAAGAACATCGATAATCAATGTTCTTCCAGGATTGGTGCCTACAGCCTGTAGTGTCAGATCGGAGCCGGGTGTCAACGCGGCCGCTACCATAAAAAATGCGGCCGACGAAATATCGGAAGGCACAGTCACATGATAAGGTGCAATCGGTTTTGTTAGGCAAGAAACACCGATAGTCCGTTCGTGCGAGTGAAATGGAACATTAAGAAATGACATCATGCGGCGAGTATGATCGCGCACCGTATACGGTGCCGTCACCACGGTTTCACCACGCGCTTGAAGCCCTGCCAGGAGGATGCAAGCCTCGACCTGAGCCGACGCAACAGCTAATGAGAATTTCTTTCCGTATAATTGGTGACCGGTTATCTCGAACGGCGCATACATGTCTTCGGCGGCTCGGACTCTCGCGCCCATCTCGCTCAAAGGTTGAATAACCCGTTTCATCGTGCGCCGCCGTAACGATTCATCACCGTCGAACCGCGATACGAATGGACGGCCGGCAACAAGTCCAGCTAAAAGGCGCATGGTCGTGCCGCTGTTGCCAGCGTCTAGTACAGCTGAGGGCTCCTTCAATGAAGTAATGCCACCACTCTCTATCTCAATCGTGGAAGGGATGCCATTAACTTCCCGCACAACAACGGTCAGTCCGAGTTTCTTCAAACAGTCAGCGGTGCTTCTGACATCATGCGCAGGCGAAAGATTATCGATCTGGACCCGCCCCTCCGCAAACGCGGAGAAGATGAGGGCGCGGTGTGAGATGGATTTGTCACCCGGTACAGTTAGGAAGCCTTGCAATGAACTCATCTGGAGTGGTCGGTTGTCGTCCGTGACGGAGCAATTTACATCCGGGACGATAGTTTGGAACGAAGACAAGACATTATTGTAAGATCAGTTGGTTTGCAAGGACAGGATTCTCAGATGTTGCGGTTCTTAACAAGCGGCGAATCACACGGCAAAGGTCTGGTCGCCATGCTGGAAGGTTTTCCGGCAGGGCTCGAGATTGATATTGAAAAAATTAACGACGAACTTTTTCGCCGCCAACAAGGCTATGGCCGTGGAGCCCGACAGAAGATCGAAAAGGATCAAGCCGAGGTGCTTGCTGGTATCAGACACGGTACTACAACCGGTGCCCCAATCGCTCTGCTAATTGAAAACAGAGATTGGGAAAACTGGCGCAATGTCATGTCCACAGAACCGATTGATACTAATGACAGTACCATCGGCGAAGAGATGAACAAGAAGCTGATCAAACACTTTCGCCCGGGTCATGCAGATCTCGCGGGGACCATCAAATACGGACACTCGGACATACGCAACGTACTGGAGCGCGCGAGCGCCCGGGAGACCGCTGCTAGAGTCGCTGCCGGCGGACTCTGTCAGCAGTTGCTGGCTCACTTCGGAATGAAGCTTGTCAGTCATGTCGTGCAGGTGGGCACAGTAGCCGGACTTTCAAAACAAGATTCCGACCTAGATGAGCTGGAGCGCGCGATTAGCTCGTCTGAGCTGTTCTGTGCTTCGGAAGAGACGACCGAGGAGATGAAGCAACACATCAAATCAACCTGGACCGAAGGAGACAGCCTCGGTGGAATCATCGAAGTTCTCGCCGACGGCCTGCCCGTAGGTCTTGGCAGCTACACGCAATGGGATCGGAAGCTGGATGGCAGACTTGGTCAAGCAATACTCTCCATTCAAGCGATGAAAGCAGTGGAAATTGGTGACGGCATGATTGCTGCCACAATGAAGGGTTCGCAGGTCCATGATGCACTCTATCCCGGTCAAGGCGACCTGCCATTTCGTCGCACCACGAATCGGGCAGGCGGCCTCGAAGGCGGCATGACCAATGGAGAGCGGCTTGTCGTAAGAGCTTTCATGAAGCCGATTCCGACGCTGCTGCGCGGACTCGACTCCGTTTCCTACCCTGATTTCAAAGCCCACAAAGCGGACTACGAGCGCTCCGACGTCTGCGCAATCGCGGCAGCGTCGGTAGTTTGTCGAGCAATGGTGTCGATTATCCTCGCCGATGCATTTCTCGATAAGTTCGCCGGAGACTCCATCGAGGATGTTGCACGCTCACATGACATTTATCGGACATCTTTGCGCGATCGTGCAAAACGCAACTGAGTCCGGTCAGACAGCAATCGCAAGTCTTTTCACCATCGGGTGAGAAACATTACTTAAGCCTGGGCATAGAAGCCTAGAGTTATGTCTCGGTCACTGGATACTCTAGAGCAGGTTTTCTAAGTGCCAGACCTGGTTAACTCAGCCACCAAGACGCGTACTGAAGTCCGACAGGCGAAGGAGCTACCACCATCATGCGTCATAAAGCCAAACACACGGGCCCGGTCATAACGATGCTGTGGAACACGGCTCTGGATGTGCGTACGCGGGTCGCTGTAGGTGCCGGGGCGCGCCACAAGCTGTCCGGCACGCTCGCGCAGCTGAGCGCTGGCAAGCGCGTACTCGTGCTCTGTCAGGCGAGCACCGCCGTACACTGGCTTCGTGACGTGCTGGAAAATTTGCCGAGCGAGGACTTCAAGGTCACGACGCTCGAAGTTCCCGATGGAGAGGCATGCAAGACGACGGACTGGCTGCTCAGAACTTGGGAGCATCTTCAGGAACGTGGCTTTGACAGACACGATACAGTCATCGCACTGGGCGGTGGTTCCGTCTCGGATCTCGCCGGCTTCGCTGCATCGACCTACCTTCGCGGTCTCAATCTCGTAATCGTCCCGACCACTTTGCTGGCACAGGTCGATGCGGCGATTGGAGGAAAGACGGCAATCAATTTACCGGCAGGGAAGAACTTAGCAGGCACCTATTTCTTTCCGAAAGCGGTTATTGCTGACCAGGAAATGCTATCCACGATGCCGCGCAAACAGATCATTGGAGCCATCGGCGAGATTCTCAAATACGCGTTAATCGAAGAAACGGTCGCTAAGAATTCCGACTATGAGATGGGTCCGACACCGCTGCTCGATGTGCTTGAAAAAATAATCAATGACGGGTTCGATATCGATGATCCAGGCATCTCCGGCTTGATCACAAGCTGCATTAAAATGAAGCTGTTTATAGTGGCTCGCGACCCACGAGAAGCCAATCTGAGAAGGATTCTCAACCTCGGACACACACTCGGACATGCACTCGAGAAGGTCGGAGAATTCAAGCTCAGCCATGGAGAAGCAGTTGGCATCGGCATTACACAAACTACAAAACTCAGCGTTCAACAGAAGCGCATCGATAAGGCCGCCGCGGAGCGAGTCAAAGATATTCTCTTCCGTGCAGAGTTGCCTCATGAGCTGCCTAAAGGACTCAACAAAGAACAGCTAATTCAAGCCATGGCTCAAGACAAAAAGCGCCACGGCGACAACATCAAATTGGTTTTACCACAGACCCGCCTTGGCGTCGTCGATTATGAGGTCGCCTTCCCACTGGCCGATCTAGGCAAACTGCTTTGACACCACCATGCCCCTAATTTCTGCTACTAGATACGATATCGTCACCTTGTGGATTCTTACCAGTAACCTGATGTTATGAACGCGCCAGACGCGACATCGAAGCCCAGGGCTTCGTCCGAGCTTTCCATCGCATTCCAGGGAGCACCTGGTGCCTATAGTCACGTGGCGGCACGTGTTTTCCTGGCGAAGCGCGGAGAGGAGCTGGGACTGCCAACTTCGCCCGAGGCAGCCAAGGATGTAGCGATCACTTTTTCCTCTTCACGCACCTTTCAAGACGTATACGAGAAGGTGGCCAACGGGTCCTGCCAGTTCGGCGTTATACCGCTGGCCAACTCCTCTGTCGGCTCAATTACACCAGCATGGGAACTCAGTCTCGTATTTCAAGTATCGATGATTGCCGATGTATTCGTGCCTATCCATCATCAGCTCATAGGACTGCCAGGCACCGATCCTCGTAACATTAAAGTGGTGCTGTCGCATCCAGTGGCGCTCAAGCAATGCACGAAATTCCTGACTGAGCTCAACTGGGCCGAAAGCCATGCCTACTGGGATACCAGCGGTGCCGCATTTCATGTTAAGGAGACAAACGACCCGACAATGGTAGCAATAGCCGGAGAGGCCGCCGCGAAAGTGACAGGCTTGTCCATTCTCGCAAAGAACATTGAAGATTTCGCCCACAACGAAACTCGCTTCGGCATCGTCGCACCGGTGCATGTCGCCATGGAGGCGGTAGCGAAGTTCTTCCCGTCACGTCCCAAGCTAACTTGTTGCGTAGAGCTAGATCCAGAGACCGTCGAGTTTTCCGCATTCGTTGCAGCAACAATCGGTAGATACAATGCCAGAGTCTCCAACATTATTCCGCTCGTGATCCCCGAGCGCATCTGGCAATATCGTTATATCCTGGAGCTGGAGCTCACCTCGAACCAACAGACACAGAATATCTGGTCAGCAATTCGGGAGACCGCCAGCAAAGCTCGCATCCTCGGAATATACTCGTCTATCAGAGTCTAGCGAGTCAGTCTTGTTGAAACTTCAAAGATGCTGAGTTGATGCAATAGCGCAAACCGGTCGGCTTCGGACCATCCTCGAAGACATGTCCGAGATGCGCATCACAACGAGAGCAATGTACCTCGACCCGCTTCATGAATAGACTCGAATCGACCTCGGTCTCGACAGCAGCTTCATCTACCGGTTGGTAATAACTCGGCCAACCCGAGCCGGAATCATATTTCGTGTCCGAATGAAAGAGCTCGCTTTCGCAACATACGCACAGGTAACGACCCTTTTCCTTTTTGTCCCAGAACTCGCCTGTGAAGGCGCGCTCCGTACCTTTTTCGCGAGTGACGTGATACTGCTGGTCGGTTAGCTGCTCCTTCCAGTCGTCTTTCGATTTCACAATTTTGTCGTCGGTCATATCGCCCTCTATCTCTCCATTCTCTTGATAAAAAATGTTAGCACGTGGGGCGCAACTTTTCGTTTTGAGCGGTGTATTGAGTTGCGAAGAGAGTTGGCGGAGTTATTCAAATCAAAGCCGACAAGGAGCGGAAAGTTTTATGAAATCCATTAAGAATGCTGCCACACCAATTTTAATAGTGACGCTTTTAACAGCCTCGGGCTTCGCGGCCTCACAACTGTTGCCGGCATGGGCCGGAAAGTCCATTTCACAAGCGCTGGTTGATCCGGAGCTTGAACAGGCGCTATCCAACCATTTTAAGAAACGGTTCTTCAACCTGATCGACGCGAGCGAAGATCAGAAAAGCCAGTTATCGAGCCTGCTCTCAAAGCAGCTTGATGACGCGAGGCCGATTCGAGGACAGATAAAAGAGAATCTGCTTGACCTGTCTGATTTGCTGGCCGACGACAACGCTTCTGATGAGGCGATAACTAAAAAGGTGCAGGAGATTAGGACTCTGCGAGATCAGATCCAAGATAAACGTCTCAGCACCATCCTAAAGGCGAGGGCAGTTCTTTCAAAGGACCAAAGACAGATTGTCGCCAACCGCGTCAAAGGTTTTTTGACAGGCAATCCTCGCCTTGGCATCATGAAACCCGAATAAGAGTCCGCATCTCTCAGCGAGGTATATATGCTAGGAAGTGGCTTTATGTCGCCTCAGTCCCAACTGACTCCCATGTGGTTCGCGAGTCTAGTGAAAGATAAACTGAACAATGCTCAAGATTTAACTGCACTCGCCGATGCTGAGCTGGTGCGACGGTCTCGCGCAGGTGACAACAAGGCGTTCGAGCTTCTGTTACGACGTTATCAAAAGCTAGTTTATAACGTCATCTATCAGATGCTCAGGAATCATGATACTGCGTCCGACCTTACGCAAGACACTTTCCTCAAGGCTTACAAAGCGCTTCCTAGCTTCGATACCCAAAAGAGTTTCAAACCATGGCTGCTCAAGATTGCCACCAATCTGAGCCTCAACTCAATAAGAGATAACAAGCATCAACAATCACTGGACGAGCTGCTCGAAGTAAATCCACAAGCTGAGCCGGTATCGGTCGACGACGTAGAACAAGAGGTAGAGTGGCGAGTATCGCAACACATGTTGTTCGAAGCGCTTGGAGAGCTACCGCTAAAGCAACGCGAAGCATTTGTCCTTAGATACCAACATGATCTTCCTTACGAAGAGATCGCAGAAATCAGCGAGCTATCAGTAAGCTCGGTCAAGTCGCTCCTATTCAGAGCGCGAGAGAATTTACGAAAGTTGCTAACTGGACGGTTAGCTGTACAGGCATCAACGGGTGGTGATTAAGGTGGATGATTTAAATGCAAGAAAATGCACAGCAATACGTGAGCTTCTAAGCGACTGCATCGAGGAGGAAACTTCTACGTGGAACGCTATGGAGACCGACGGCGAGCGCGTCGCGGATCATATGCAAGCGTGTATGTCGTGTCAGGAATGGCATCGACAGTCAACCGATATGATTACGATGGCAAGGTCGCTACCGCAATTTGACGTGTCAGAGCGGCTGACGCAGAACATTCTATCCGAAGTGGCGGCAATCGATCGAGCTCGACCGCAACAGCTCAAATGGCTCGTCTATGCAGTCGTCCTGACTGTGTTCGTGGCGACCGTTCTTGTAATCGATGCAGCTGAATCGGTATGGGGAATCGGTTCGTGGATCATCGGGCTAGCCACCATGATTGGTGTCAAGCTTTTGATCGCCGATTCCAAAGCGGAGAGACAGACCGTATGATTCACACATACGTATTTGTATACACGAAGTGGACGAATGACGTCGCCCCTATGCCGGGCAAGTCCGGGCAGGCGGAGTCAATCAGGCTCGACGCATGCACGTATTTGTCGCCAACTCCTTCTATGTGTAGGGGCGACGTCATCCGTCACTCGTTGCTATTATTTGGGTAAAACAACTGGACAACAATGAACAAGCGACTGGCAAGGATTAGAAGTACATGGCCTAAACTGATACCAATAATGGTATTGCTACTCTTGTCGACTATACTGCTCGATGGCTCGAGCATACTGCCGGCAATTGCTCAAGAAACGAATGAGACCACTACCATAACCGAAAGGGTCGGCTCACAGTTAGATAGCAATACGGGCGATGAGCAAGACTTGCAGCGAGTTCGGAAGCTGACCGAGAATTTGCCTCCATTCGTCAGACATGCTTTGTTGATCAACTCCTCGAGTCGACGCGCACCGGTGATGGTGTTTCGGCGCTGGGCGGCAGAGAGGAAGCGTTTCGTCCCAACATTTTTATTTTGCACCTTCGCCGGTCTGATTGGAACAGCATTTTTCTCCCGATACGTCGCAGTGGCCCAGGAGTGCTGCAGGCAACAGTTCTGGCGCTGTATCGGGAGGTCCATCCTCACCGGTGTGACGATACTGATTTCGGTGCGCGTTCTCGATAATCTCGTCATCACACAGCCACTATCAGCGGTGCTAATTGCAATGCTCGAAGCCGGACTAATAGCTGGTCTCTCCATAGGAGTCTCCTTGATTGGCGAACGCCTCTCTACTAAGTCTGGACTTTGCAAAATCGAATATTTCGGTAATCATCAGCGCGTGACCGAGTTCGTCAGAATCTTGCTGGGTAGCTTAGTGATCGCTTTGATTGTTCAGATTCCGGGAATCGGATTGATGCCGCGCATCGGCATTCGAGTGGCTGTATTAATCGCAATCCTCGGCAGCGGCGGTCTACTCGCCACTAAATTTGGCACAAGGCCGATAACCGAGCGATAGCGGAGATTCCGGCTCACCATCACCACATGAGAGTGCGCTCAGGGACTACATTCTCGAATTGCACCGAAGTATCGATGCAGTTTTGATGGATTTCGCAGCGCGACTGAGCTGCTACAAATGCGGTTCTACAAGAGATGAAGCGCGTTTGAACCGATTGACGGTGTCTCCGCCTGCGTTCCCGCAGTCGAACCTAGCCCCCAGACCTGAAGGTCGAGGTTTTACGTTGCATCCGGTAAATTCTCCTAATCTACCGATCAGCTGTTCTGTTTTTTGAAAAATTCGACTTCTGTCCCAGTGCGACTGGTGTCGCTACTCTTCGAGTTGTCCCCCGAATGACGTATTGTCATTAATCCATCCTGCCGCGACTGTAGCGACAACGATAACGGCCAGACCCATGAGGAATGACATATAGGACCTCTGAGAGGGAGTTTAGATCAGTTGCAAATAGTGTACTGCGACTCGATTTACTTAGATCGTCCCAATTGAAAGTTTACACATTAATATGCAATCAGTTGCCAATGTTTTAGCAATAATATCGACATGCATTGCATATCGAACACCCCGTCCGGAGACTTTCAGCCTGTAAATGGCTGCATCGGCAACCAAGGGGACACTGGACTATCCAATGGGTACTACCAAGAACGCCTCTCGAAAGGCTCCCAGATAAAGGAGAGTCGAAACGAAAACAGGAATCCAAAGGTTGAGCATTTACGTGGCGCCGCAAAGGCTTCACGCTTTCCAAGAGTTCATGCGACACCTTCTTGGAGCGTCCGCTGTACCTCGCACTGGCGACTGGCTTCAATAATGTAGTCGTAGATTGAACAGCAGATTTGCCGTCTAGAATTAGACTGAAGCCGCGAAACTGGACCATCGAAAATCCTGCTCGATGTCGACACTCTTATCAAGCGCTTGGCTTTGCGCACACGTGTCCTCATGCTACTCTCGATGGCAGCGCGCTTTCCACCTGGAGCTGACGACTGGCTTCGATGATTCGGTCATAAATAGAGCTGATTCGTGCTGCCATCTGTGGATCGGCGCAATGGGAGCTGATTCGCTCGATCACTTCTCTTTCTCGCGCGACATCACGAGCAGGGGCTTTCATTTCCTGCTTAAGGTCTCCGACTTTGAGAGCATAGGCCAGGCGCTCTTGTAGTAGGCGGGCAATCTGCGCGTCGGTCTTGTCGATTTCGCGCCGAACTGAGTTGAGCTCTGCGATAAGGGAATCATAGCCAGTGGAGCGCGAACGAGATTTTGATGTGGCAGGGTGGTCTATACCATGCGCTCCAAGCGTTTGCGCAGTGCTGGAATTGCCGACGGTCAGCGCAGGTGTGACAGCGGATGTCGTGGCTGCAGCGTCAGCCTCGGCGCAGACAGCAGCATGCTCTTCACGATTGCCTATAAGCACGGTGCGGCCGACAGCGGCGGCGATAGGCTCTACGCTCTTAACGATGTCGATCATATCTTGCAGTGAAATTGCCTGGCGGGCGTCAGAGAGTGACTTTTCAGGTTGAGGATGGCATTCGATCATAAGTCCATCGGCTCCGCAAGCCACGGCGGCTCTGGCGAGGTCCGCGACGAGTTCGCGACGACCGCAAGCATGGGACGGATCCACGATAATCGGAAGATGGGTCATCTGGCGCAGCGCGACTACTCCGCCGAGATCAAGGACGTTACGCGTAGCGCTGTCGTAGCTACGGATGCCACGCTCACATAGAATCACATTTTGATTTCCGCCGGCCATGATGTATTCCGCCGCAAGTACCAGCTCTTCCAGCGTTGCGGACAGACCGCGCTTGAGGATAACCGGCTTGTTGAGCGTGCCGACATGCTTCAGCAATTCGAAGTTCTGCATATTGCGGCTGCCGATTTGCAGAACATCTGCGGTCTTTACTGCGATATTAGCTTGCTTTTCCGACATTACTTCGGTGATCACAGGCATGCCGTATTTTTCGGACGTCTCGGAAAGGATTTCCAGACCTTCTTCACCCATACCCTGGAAGGAGTACGGCGAGGTGCGGGGCTTGTAGACACCGCCTCGGATTGCGCTCACGCCTTGACCTTCGAGAGTTTTACCGACAAGCTCCATCTGCTCCTTGCTTTCGACAGAACAGGGTCCGCCCACGATAAGCAGCTCTTTGCCGCCGCAAGTCACGCCTTTTCCGAGCTGCACCACTGTGCGCTCTTTGTTTTCACCAAGACTGGTTTTGAGTTCGTTAGACATTTTTTTGGTTCTCCGTATTTAAAACGAGCATGTAAAAAGACCGGCTTCGTAGTCACCCCGAGCCGGTCATCTTGGTCGCTACTGCGAACCTCGATTACCGCTCGGGGCGGGTAAATCCGAAAAACCAAAAGGAACCGTCTTGTAGCGTATCGAACTCAACCTGATTATCAATCGCTGGCTCAGCCGCGAGCCGGGCTTTCAGGCCCGCTTGCTCTTTTGCTGTTAGAAGATGACCTATCATTACTCTCAACCTTTTGGATTCTCTTAAAGCAAAAGGACCGCTGCTTCTCTTGCATGCGGTCCACCTTGGGTAAACAAACGTGATTCAAATCACCCCAGGTGAACCTCTGTAAACCAAAAGAAAAATCCAAAATTACGCATTTAATTTCTATATATGAATGGGGCCGAAGCCGGATGTACCGTATGGAGCCCATCCTAGGTGATGGGCAAAGTATCGTCAAGTGAATTTGTCGGGGAATGAAGACAAACCCTGTTCGCGTAGTATCATGATGGGCGCGAAAACTGCGGCATGCGCCCAGTTCAGTCAGATTTACGTTTGTAACTTCGTTGACGATTACCACCTATTAGATGAACATACTTCTTGCCATAGATGGCTCAAGTTTCTCGCACGCAGCAGTCTTCGAGGTACGAAGGCGTCCATGGCCTCCCGAATCACAGGTGCTGGTGCTGACTGTAGTGGAGCCGTTGCATCCAGAGTATGCCGGTCTGCATGCCACATTTGTGCCGTTAGCTACGGAGGCGCAGAAAGAGCTATTTGACGGCGCGCAACGACTTGTTGCTGAAACTGCGGATTCGTTGAAAGAGAAGTTTGGAGACGAACAGGTATCCTTCGCGGTAAAAGAGGGTTTTATCAAAGACCAGATTTTAGAAACCGCGAATGATTGGCCAGCCGACCTCATTGTGCTTGGTTCGCATGGTCGCAAGGGAATTACCAAGTTCTTACTGGGCAGTGTTTCAGAAGGGGTGCTTGCCCACGCTCCTTGTTCTGTCGAGATCGTAAAAATCAGACCGCATGGAGAGTCGCATTAACTCCCATTCTCAACCTGTTGATTTGGACTTCCAGATACACGAATGGAGTTCTTTCCAGATTGTTTTACCAGGGCCAGCGCTGCGCGAGCAGAATTATCGAGGCTCACCTCGTCTAGACCGTCAGTCGGATACGTGGCAATTCCAAAAGAAATCGAGATCTTATCAGGCCAGGCTCATGACACTCATGTTGTAGCTCTATGGGTTGGTATATCGCAATCATGAGCGGTCTTGTGTACTCGATCAGTTCTGTGGATGACAGTCCCGGTGCCAGAATCGCAAACTCATCACCCTCAGTCCGCACCAAAATAAAGTTGTCTGGAACACAATTCCGAATTGATCGCACCGAATGAAGGATCAATTCGTCAGCATAGAAATATCCGCTGTCGTTGTTGACCTTACCGAAATCATCCAGATCGCCGATTGCGATGGCGACCGTATCAGCACTATCAATAGCGTTCTTTAACAACAGAAAGTTGACCGGAAATCGAAAAGTCCTGTCATCTCGTCATGCGACAATTGACCCATTCTGCTCCAATCTCGATTTCTTACTGAGTCTCGCGTCTAAGAGCAGCCAACCAGAGAATTTTTCTCTTTTTGATTTTTTGAAACAGCGATAATCGACGCCTCAAGGGCTTCTAAGAATAACTCCAATTGCGCTTGTGTAATCACCAGTGGTGGCTCTACTCTGAGAACTCGCGCATTGATATAGGTTCCCGATATCAGCACATTCCGAGAGAACAACTCTTTCGCGACTGCGTATCCGAGATCATTGTCGGAGAACTCCATTCCGAGCATCAACCCTACACCACGAGCGCATTTCATGATGTCTGGGTATTTCTTAGCGAGCGCATTGAGTTTAAGCAATAAATACTCACCTTTCTCCCGAGCCTTCTCCAAAAGGTTCTCTTCCAGAAGGACTGAGATGGTGGCAATTGCTGCAGCGCACGCCAGCGGATTGCCGCCGAATGTGGTGGTGTGGAGAAATGGATTATCGATATATTTTTCCCATACTTTGGCAGTTCCCACACAAGCACCGATCGGCATGACACCACCGCCGAAGCCTTTGCCTAATGCCATCAGATCCGGTGTCACTTCATCGTACTCGCAATAGAACATCTTGCCAGTGCGTCCCATACCTGATTGAACTTCATCGAAGATAAGCATGGCACCAAAGCGATCGCACAGCTCTCGAGCCGCTTTCAGATAACCGGGTGGTGCCACGTTGATACCACCTTCCCCTTGAATCGGTTCCAACACAAAAGCGGCTACACGATTGCCGGAAAAATCATTGCACTCCAACGTCATTTTGAGCGCCTGTAGGTCACCGAACGGAATGTGCGTCCAATTCATCAAGGGCAAGAACGGCTCTCGAAAGACTGCTTTCGAAGTTCCGCCCAGTGAGCCGAGGCTTTTTCCGTGAAAACCACCCACGGTACCAACAAAGTGGTGCCGACCGGTAGCAAGCATCGCCATCTTTAGACAGCCTTCGACAGACTCCGTTCCGGAGTTGGTGAAAAAGGCAAATTGAAGATCGCCTGGTGTGATCAAAGCGACCAGGTGCGCCAGATAAGTTCTCAAAGGGTCGATAAGCTCCTGCGAATGAATGCACTGCTTATCTATCTGATCCCTTACTGCTTTTAGAACGGTGGGATGCCTGTGCCCCACACTGTATATACCGAAGCCACCGAGCATGTCGATGAACTCCTTGCCGTTTATATCCCTGAAAATAGCGCCTTCGTCCTGCCACTCTACCGCCATATAGTCGGTACTCACCGACTTACGATATTGCAGGAAACCCTCGTTGACATGATCTTTCCAATACTGAGCCGACTCTTTAACGACTCTTTCTCGCTCTCCAGCGTCAAGCTGTTTCTTCTCAATGAGACTGAGAACGTCTTTAGCTTTGCTTTTCGCTTTGTCGAGATCTTGTGGCATGATTGGTCGCCTCGGTTGTCGAGAGGAATTATCAGCCTAGATCTTACCGCTATACATAAAGAACAACGCGCTCCACTTGGCAGCGCGTTATATAAAAAACGATAATATTTGCCAGAAAGACAAGAGCAATAAGGTTTCGTAACGATTCCAGCTCTGGATCAGAGTGCGGCTAGCCCTTGACTATGCCTTCGTTTCCGCCGGTGCCTCAGTCTTTTCTCCGGCATCCTCATCTTTAGACTCGTCGACATAGGGTTCGAAAAAAACCTTGCGTCCAGCCAGGAAGAAGAAGGCGATCGCCAACCAGGTGAAGCAAATCGCTACAAAGACCGGCCAGGCTATAGGTACGAATTCTTCCATAATATGTTTGTTGCCATCCTTTCTGCCACAGGAGCCATCATCAAAAGAATTGAGGCAGTCCCATGTTCGATATACCCGGAACCAAACACAGATTATAAACATTCAATGGGATCTTGTGATTCTCTCTAAAGAAGTGTCTTACCCCTTGGTATTTCAGGCCGCAGCCAGTTTGCAACTCTTAGCGAGCACATGGCAAGCCTAGTTTCATGTGATATAAAGAACAGAACCTTTTACCATCAGGACCGAGGGGATATTGATGATCGCTACCAGACGGTATTTACCGATTTCACTGGCGCTCCTTATAGCCGCCAGCAGCACCGGCAGCGCCTATGCAGGCTCCGTGCTCGATCCCTATGCGCATATCAAAGCGCCACAGTCGCAAGCTCAGAAAAAGAAGTTAGAGAAAGAAAAGCTCACCATTCCTGTAGCTGACGAAGTTGAGCAACCGACCACATACGTCACCATGCCTATGGGCAATTTATCAGAAGATCCGAGAGCAGCTGCTAATAAAAAGACCGGGATTCTTGGAAAAGTAGCCGGAATGGCAGCTCCGTTCAAAGCAGCCGGCGCAGGCGTTGCCAAGGGAAGCAAAAAGCTCGGCGGCCAGATTGCTAGCGGCGCCAAGGCGTCCGGCGGCATGGCAAAGAAGAGCGCCACGGTTATCGGTAGCGGCATCAAGTCGACCGGCGACAAAATCAAAGACTCGACGGACAACGTCGGCAACAAGGTCGCCAACAAGCCGAAGCAATCGCCGGCTCGATCGGCGACTATCGATGAGATGTATGCGAAAGATGCGCAGAAAGCCATTGTTCACAATGACGATGGCGGAGCCAGAGCCAAAGAGCTTCTAAAGATGGATGCCACGAAGAGCACCGGCATGCAGACTGCCTATCTCCCGACGAAAGGCGCAAGAAAGTCCAAGCTCTCAAAGCTCAATCCGTTCGGAAAGCTTGCGAAGAAATCGGAGAAGGAAATTCGTCCACCAAGTGGTTTTCTCGAAGGCGCCAACAACCCGGATGAAGGCGTGCTAGCCGAAATCGCCAAGGAAAAGAAAACGAAGAAAGACGCCGAAAACATCGGAGTAGTTGCTGAAAAGGTCGCTCCGGAAGATCAAACGGCCGAGGCCTCCAAGGTCGCCAGCGCTCCGGAGAAGAAATCCGCGGAGAAGAAGGGCAAGCTGGGTGGTTTGAAACTTGCGAAATTCAAACCTCAAATGCCCAGTTTCAAGAAAGGCAATAAGCCTGCAAAAACCAACGGCGTGATTGCAACTAAGAATGTGGACAAAGCACGGAAGTCGGTGCCACCTGCAACCACGGCGCCTTCCGTCGCAAAGGTTGAAGACTTAGACGATCTGACCAGCATCGGTGAAAGCGGAGTTCCGTCCGACATGCAACCGTCTACGGCATTCAAGCTCGGCGATAAGGAAATTGATGGTGCTGTCGCTGCAGGCAGCAAGCCAGCCGCAACAAAATCCACCGCGGTCGCTTCGAAGCCGGAGAAAAAAAACAAAGCCGGCACGAAGTTCAGCGGTGGAATGTCCGCAATGAAAGACAGCTTTTCGAAGTTCAACTTTTTGAACAAGAAGAAGTCCCCATCGCCTCAAACCGCGACAAAGGATGCTCCAAAGCAAATGTAATGGCGCTCTAAGACCCACACTTGTTGTGGAGTCAGTCAAGCTCAACAATGAGCTTGGGTTGAACGTGCATATAGCATCGGAGGCGTTCCAGCATACTGGAAGTTTCAAGTTTCGCGCGGCTTACAATGTGGCGACCAACTCACCTGCCCCCCATCTGGTGACGGCCAGCTCCGGCAACTTCGGACAGGCCCTGGCATATGCTTGCCGGCTCACCAGGAAGAAGTGCACGGTGATTATGCCAGCTCAGTCGACGAAAGCGAAGGTGGATGCAGTCCGAAGCTTCGGCGCAGACGCTCGTCTTGTGGACGTCTCCGTGAAGAGTCGTGGAGAATGGCTGGACGAGGTTATTGCCGAACTCGGTAGCAGCGTCGAGAACGTCAGTCCATATGATGATCCGCGCGTGATAGAAGGGAACTCCTCACTCGCCGATGAGCTGTATCAGTACAAAGATAGGTTCGATACAGTTGTCGTGCCGATTGGCGGCGGTGGACTGAGTTCGGGTCTAATATCCGGTTTTCGAAGATTAGGACTGGCAGTCGATGTTATCGGTGCCGAGCCTCTGCTCGGTAATGATGCCGCCCGTAGTTTCAGAGATGGTACCATCATCGTCAACAATGCAGAACCTGCCACCATCGCCGATGGCGCACGGACTCTCTCAGTCGGGCAGCACAACTGGGAAATTCTGAAAAACGGACTTTCCGATATCATCGAAGTCAGCGAGGAAAATATCGTCCGAGGGCTTCAGCTACTGTTCTTCCAGGCAAACATGAAGGTTGAACCAACAGGAGCACTGTCGCTAGGAGCAGTGCTGTCGGATAAACAACGCTTCTTCGGCAAGAAGCCGCTCTTGATCATGAGCGGTGGCAATGTCGACGGCGAGAGCTATGTGAAACTGTTGATGAGCTGAACGGTAAGGCCCATCATTGTTAGCGATGGGCTCAGCCGCCATCCCGTCTAAGTAGATACTCGATGAAGGAAGCCCGTAGCTCCAAAATCAAGTGCACAGTTCCTAGTTCTGCATTTGTACTTCGAGTACCCGAGCAGAACCGCGTGCCACCATATATGACACCACGAACGAAGGCTACTCGCCAACACCGCCAATGGTGTCAAGGCAAGGATATTTGTCTGACAAGAACTGAACGTCAAGCAAAAACAAGAGGCAACTCACTGAGCTGCCTCTTGTTTGTTTTGCTGATTAGCTGGCTACTGCCGAAAGCCGTGCTCTCTCGCCTTCAACGATGGCGCGAGCGCGACCAGCACTCTTCGGAAACTCCCGGCCTCTCATAAAGACTTCTTTGTCGAAGCTCTCGGGCTGGAAGTGATCGCAAAAGAACTGGATTGCTTTCTCGATCTCGAAATCCTTGCAAGAAAAGATATCGAGTGTCGCAAAGCCTTTGTCTGGAAACGTGTGTATGGAGATGTGAGACTCAGCTATGAGAACCACTCCACTAACTCCCCAGTCATCTTCAACTGTGCCGTGATACGTAAAGACGTATGGAGGCATGATCTTAGTCATTTCGAGTTGAGGCGGATAAGCATCAAGCATCTTACTGATAGAGTTCATGTCTGCCAATTTGTCTTTCGGGCAACCATAAGCTTCTAGAATGAGATGTGGTCCGAACATTTCTTTCCCCCTTTCCGCATCGCTGCTAAACGAGCGGGATTGTTGGTGATTCCTGTGTATGCAAAGCGTCGAAAGCTAGATGCTGACTTCGCTTTGTGGGGTACACGAAACGCTTACTTAACACCATCGGACGTATGCCGGCTGGGAGTTGGGCGTTGTTGTGTCTAGCTGAAACCTCCTTTGTTGATACTCCAATATCGGAAGAATGTATTCTACAAGAAATCGTACACGCTGCAAGTTTTGCGTGCCGCTTAACCGAAAAATTTACAGAATTTTTTTCCGACAACAAACCAGAAGACCACAAATGTCACCAGATGTTCCCTTCGGAGTCCGCAGCGGCAGAGGATTTATGAAGCAGTAACCATTGTCTGGGCCCGGCAGCCAACGAGCCAATTTGTTTGGTCCACGGAGATGCTCTTGAACAGCCGCGCTTCGCTGGATAGGAGGAGCATATTCGCACCTTCGGATAAGCAACTCCTCCAAGAGCGGGGTCTGCCCGAACTGAGAGCTCAGGAGCTGGAAATGCGCTTCTTAAGCCGCGCGGCGATGCTAATCGATGAGCGCGGGAGTCACCGGGGCGACAGCGGTCTCGCTCTTCCAATTCGGCTCCTCCAGAGGTTTGCTTTCCAGGGAGCTGGGAAGTTGAGGATGGTATGAAACTTCCTCACCAAGAGTGTGCGCCCCTTCGAGCGAATTCGGACGGCGAATATTGCATGACAAGCCAGTCTCGAGTGTTAGGTTTCTCTTGTTCATCACTCACCGTAGAGTTAGACTCGCGAAGTTTATCCAATCATTTAAAGAAAGATTGTGGCAGGGTTAAATCGCGCAACCTTCCCAGGAGAAAGGACTATGATTATGGAAAACAGAGGATAGGCCGATGATCGATCTAGTGATGGCTCGTTGGCAAATGGGCATGTCACTTGCCTTCCATATAGTCTTCGCAGCAATCGGAATTGCGCTTCCGTTCCTCATGTGCGTTGCCGAATGGCTCTGGATCAAGACTGGCGACGATGTCTATCACGAGCTAGCCAAGAGATGGTCGAAAGGCGCTGCGATTCTCTTTGCAGTCGGCGCTGTCTCAGGAACGGTATTGTCGTTCGAACTTGGCTTACTCTGGCCGGGCTTCATGAAGTGGGCCGGCGAAATCATCGGGCTGCCGTTCGCACTGGAGGGCTTTGCTTTCTTCACGGAAGCAATATTCCTCGGAATCTATTTGTATGGATGGAAGCTCGTGCCGAAACTAGCCCACCTGACAGCAGGAATAGTAGTCGCTGTCAGCGGTGCGCTGTCAGGTCTGTTCGTAGTATTGGCCAATGGCTGGATGAACACACCAACAGGATTCAGACTTGTTGATGGGAAGCCGACCGACATCGATCCCCTCGCGGCCATGTTGAATCCGGCCGGCATTCCTGAGGCTGTGCACATGCTCATCGCATGCTACGCCGCCACAGCATTTCTCATGGCAGGAATCCACGCATTCATGCTTTTGAAAGACAAAGCAAATGTGTTTCATCGTCGAGCGCTTGCTATCGCTTTGACAACTGGAAGCATCATGTCGATTATCCAACCGGTCAGCGGCGACGTGCTCGCGCAAATGGTAGCCCATCTGCAGCCGGTCAAACTTGCCGCCATGGAAGCGCACTACGAGACGAGATCCGGCGCTCCACTGCTCCTCGGTGGAATACCCGACGACGAACAAGGAAAGGTAATTGGTGCCATAGAAATTCCCTATGGGCTGAGCATCCTCGCTTACCACAATCCAAACGCAATCGTGAACGGTCTTAAAGAGTTTCCCAAAGAACATTGGCCACCTGTAGCGGTGGTGCATTACTGTTTTCAGGTCATGGTGGCATGTGGCACCATCATGATGCTGGTATCGATTTGGGCAGGAGCAGTATTTGCAAAAACGAGAAAACTGCCAGATTCGCCGCTCTTTTTACGTACGCTAATCTGGACCGCACCACTCGGATTTCTGGCAATTGAGACTGGCTGGATGGTGACGGAGATTGGTCGGCAACCATGGGTGGTGCACGCCATCATGTACACCAAAGATGCTGTGACTCCAATGACAGGATTAGCTGTTTCCTTCACAATGTTCTCACTGCTTTACTTATTTCTCGGTGCAATCGTTGCCTGGCTCATTTACAGACAAATTGCGAAGAGCCCGATTATTACGGAGCAGAGCGATGCCCATTCTTGAGTTCACTCCCGAGATAATCCTCGGGCTAGCAATGATTATGGCATTGACTTTTTACGCCGTCATGGCTGGTGCCGATTATGGTGGCGGCGTGTGGGATCTACTAGCATTTGGACCGAGAGCGGCAAAGCAACGTGAAACAATAGCCAATGCAATCGGACCGATCTGGGAAGCCAACCATGTCTGGCTGATACTTGTCGTTGTTATCTTGTTCAGCTGCTTTCCGCCTGCGTTTGCAGCGGTGTCTATCGCGCTGCATATTCCACTGACTCTTCTGCTGTTTGGTATCGTGCTGCGAGGCTCGGCATTTACGTTTAGAACATACGACAGTCGGAAAGATGAAGTTCAACGGCTTTGGGGACGAGTCTTCGCAATTTCGAGTACATTAACACCCGTGATGCTTGGTATCATAATCGGTGCCATCTCAAACGGGGATTTAAGGACGACTGGCCCCAACTTCTATGATGTCTACATCTCATCATGGTGGCAACCATTTCCAATTGCCGTCGGCCTGTTCGCACTTACACTGTTTGCGTATCTGGCAGCCGTTTACCTGACTTCGGATACTGAAGATCAAGAAGTGCAAAATGACTTCAGGATTCGGGCGCTGCTTTCGGCCGGTGCCTGCGCAGTTATGGCAGCGATCGTTTTCTTCTTATCGCGCACCGAAGCGCCTGGAATTTGGGCGGACATTTCCCGTGCAATTCCGTTGCACGTCACCACTTTTGTATTGGCAAATTGTTCTCTCATTTGCTTGATTCGAAGAAAATTTCTGTTCGCTCGCTACTTCGCTGCCGGACAGGTAGCGATGGTACTCTGGGGTTGGGCCATCGGTCAGTATCCATATCTTGTTCGACCCGAGATTACCATCGTAAGCGGTGCCGCAAATCGAGTCACTCTGCATTTCGTTATCGGAGCGCTGGTAATTGGTGCACTCTTGCTTTTCCCTTCGTTTTATTACCTGCTCCGGATTTTTAAAACGCGCGAACAGACGGTATCCCAAAAGTAAGCTAAGTAGGTTGTTGAGGCGCTCTAATCGCGAACCCGACTAGCCGATACTCTTAGCGAATCAGCAAAATTGGCTTTCAGGTCCGTGATGAGTTCTGGCGATGCGCTCACCCAGAACTGAGCGCCGACTAAAATCACTTTACTCTGTCTACCTAATCTGAAGTGAATAAGGACAGGATCTTCGCCTTTGTGCGCATTTAGAACATCTTTCAGTCTATGCATATCCGCAAATGATGGCTGCTTGCCCATGACGATGTCCACCATAGAAGCGTCAGCGATTCGTCTAATCGAAGTTGCCGTAATGCTGAAGTTGTCCTCGAACTTTTTGACCTTGCCCTTAATGAGCAACAGCGATTGCGCTTGCAATATTTCAGGAGCCAACTTTTCGAGCAGATCGCTATACAGAATTACCTCACACTTGGAGGTCAAATCCTCCATATGGATGATGCCGAGCAGTTTGTTCTGTTTAGTCAGTCGCTTCTCTACGCTATTTGCCAAACCACCTACGATAGTATTGGTACCATCAGGCAGTTCTCGCAACTCTTTGATTGGGTGAGTCGTCAGATACTTGAGTCGATTGGCTACACGCTTGAGCGGATGGCTCGTTACGTAGAAGCCGAGCAATTCGTGCTCCATAATCTGCATCTCATTCTCCGAGAACTCGGAGCCATCGCCTTTCAGCGTCTGGTCTAACTTGATGCCACCACTATCGTCGTCCGCGCCACCGAACGAAAACAAACTCATCTGACCGGTTGCTTCAGCGTTCTGCCTGCGGACCGACACTTCAACAATACTTTCGAGATTCTCGAGAGCTTGCTTTCGCGACACACCAAGACTCAGACAAGCGCCGCATTTAATAAGCGCTTCCAGCGTCCTTTTGTTGACCACGCGCAGGTCAATTCTACCGATGAAGTCGTACAGATTCTTATATGCACCACCTTCAGTGCGCTTCTTAACAATCTCCTCTACAGCAGCTTCCCCGACATTCTTTACGCCGGATAAGCCGAAGCGAATATTTTTTCCATCTGGCGTAAATTCTGCCCCAGAGACTGTGACGTCCGGCGGCAGAATGTCGATGTCCATCGACTGGCATTCCGCGATGTAACCTTGAACTTTGTCCTGTTCTCCAGCGACTGAAGACATGAGGGCAGCCATGTATTCCACTGGATAATGAGTCTTCAGGTATCCGGTCTGATAGGTGAGCATCGCATAGGCTTGGCTGTGCGATTTGTTGAAACAGTACTCGGCAAACTGAACCATGGTATCGAACAGCTTGTCGGCAATGTCCTTGTTGATACCTTTCACTGCGCAACCATTCATGAAGATGCCGCGGTGATTCTCCATCTCCTCCGGCTTTTTCTTCCCCATGGCGCGTCGCAAGAGGTCTGCTTGACCAAGGCTATATCCACCGAGACGCTGAGCGATCTGCATGACCTGCTCTTGATACACGATTTGTCCGTACGTGTCTTTGAGAATAGGCTCGAGCTCAGGCGTCTCGTAAGTGATCTTCGTCCTGCCGTGCTTACAGTTGATAAACTTCTCGATCATTCCGCTGTCTAGCGGACCTGGTCGGTAAAGTGCGATCAGCGCCGAGATATCTTCCATGTTGGAAGGCTTCATATCGCGAGCCACCTGGCGCATACCGGATGAAGTCTCTAACTGAAAAATCCCGGAGAGGTCGCCATTGCTGATTGTCTGAAACGTCTTCGCATCATCCAGCGGGATAAGATCAGGGTCAATGGTGATACCACAAGTCACCTTGATGTTCTTAACAGCCTTGTCGATCATCGTCAAATTGCGAAGACCGAGGAAGTCCATTTTCACCAAGCCGACATAGGCGAGGTCTTCCATGTAGTATTGCGCTATAACTGTCCCGTCGTTGTTGCGCTGCACAGGAACGAGATCTTCAAGCGGCACATCGGAGATGACCACGCCAGCAGCGTGCATTCCGAAAGTCTTGTTGGTACCTTCGAGCTTCTGAGCAAGGTCGATGACCTCTTTGGCTTCGTCGCTGCTCTGATAAGTCTTCTTGAACTCAGGATGCTCAACAAGCATGTCTTTTAGCGGAGTTGGCTTTCCTCGGACAACTGGCACCATCTTTGCCAACTTCGTCGACTCGGCAAATGGGTATTCCAAGACCCTGGCGACATCCTTGATCACCGCCTTGCTGGTCATCCGGTTAAAGGTAATGATCTGCGAGACCTTGTCATCACCATACTTTTCTGAACAATACTTGATAATTTCGTCGCGACGCTCGATGCAAAAATCGGTATCGATATCGGGCATCGACTCTCTTTCGGGATTGAGGAACCTCTCGAAGAGCAAGTTGTACTTGATTGGGTCGATATTAGTAATGCCCAGAGCGTATGCAACAAGACTGCCTGCCGCCGAGCCACGTCCCGGACCGACCGGAATCTGCCTGTCACGTGCAAACTTGATGAAGTCCGCAACAATCAAAAAGTAGGATGCAAACTTTTTACCCTCGATACATTCGAGTTCGACATTCGCCCGCGAAGCATACTCGTCGGGGACGCTTCCATGACACCTTTCCTTGATACCATCGAACACAAGCTTGTTGAGATAGCTCTCCGCCGTGTGTCCAACCGGGACATCGACTACCGGCAAACGCGGCTCTCCGGCCAGCTTGACCGGCTCGACCTTATCCGCAATCTCGAGCGTACTAATGATCGACTCTTCGATAAACTCGAGATCAAGGTGATCACGAAAAAGATGAGACATCTCATCGCCATTCTTGATGTATTCCCAACCGGAGAACTTCATACGGTTGGAATCGGTCACCATTTTGCCCATCTGAATACAGAGCAGGCAGTCATGGGAGATAGCATCACCCTTGTTGGTGAAATGCGAATCGTTAGTAGCGCAGAGCTTGATACCAAGCTCTCGAGACATTTTAACGAGCTGACGATTGACCTTTCTATCTTCCCAATAGCCGTGATCTTGAATTTCGATATAGTAGTCGTCACCCAGGACTTCCTTGTACCAGGCAGCACTGGCCTTCGCCTCGTCGTACTTATCTCTGAGCAAAAGCTGTGCAAGCTCCGCCCCTAGACAGCCGGAGAGCACGACCAGCCCTTCATGAAACTCAGCAAGCATCTCTTTGCTTATGCGAGGCTTATAGTAGTAGCCTTTCAAGTGTGCTCGAGATACGAGCTTGACCAAATTTTGATAGCCCTTTTTGTTTCGGGCGATAATTGTCAGATGGTGAAGGTCTTGCTTCGTCTTTTTATCAGTAACATCGCCGTCAATAATATAAGCTTCGTAGCCTAAAATAGGCTTCACCCCGCCAATTTCGTGGCAAGCCTTACTTAATTCGACCGCACCATACATGACACCATGGTCTGTAATGGCTACCGCCGGCATATTCTCTGCTTTGGCTTTCTTCACCAGATCTTTGATTCTGGTGGCGCCGTCGAGAAGGCTGTACTCCGTATGTAAATGTAGCGGAACGTACGGGCGTGGCATTTGGAACTCCCTATATAACAACTCCAACACCGAAGTAGGTCGGCGGACTGGCGAAGCATATGCTTTATGCGTGCAACTCGATATCCCGAGCGCATTCCATATCACCTATTTTCGCACGTAATCGGCTCCCTAATATTTCATACGACAAATCCAGGCAAAAAGTTCAACACCAAAAGCGCCGCCCATTTGGGATAAGACGACAATTCTGCAAGACTAAATTTCTCGAAGGTTCCAATTCCCACTCGAGAACTTACTGCACCCATCCACTTGACTAATCCCTGCCGAATGACCACCTATCACCGATAAGGCAATAGATGGTCATTTGGTTCGTCGCCCTTGAGGAACATCTTTAGAACAGCGAACGTAGTTCGCGAGGTACTACCAGTCAGGATTTGTCCAAGCCCGCAAGACTGGTTGAGGGAAATCACCTCGACCGAACATTGAGGTAGCTACTCGTCGTTACCCCACAAGAAGTCTTTCACACCACCGAGTATGTTCCTCATAGTTGAAGGCTGTGGCGCATCTGGCGAGGGAAGTCCGTTAGGTCCAGGTGGTCGGGAGCCGCTAGAACCTGGTCGTGCCGGAGGTCCATAACGCTTCAGATATTCACCCACCGATTCAGGAACCTTTTTGCCAGTAGGATCGAAATCTAGCCGATCCTTGAAGTTGCGCAGGTTCTTCGGATCGGGAGTCCAGGCAGTCGAATCATCAGTAGGACGACCAGGAATCGGCACACCAGCTCTGGGATCAGCACCGGCGCTGGGGTCGAGAGCACCACCTCTGGGGTCAATTGCACCACCTCTAGGGTCGATTGCACCACCTCTGGGATCGAGGGCCGGTGGCCGAGGACCCGCTGGAAGTCTTGTATCCGTTCTACCCCGACCGAGTTCCATGATGGTGCGCTGGAGATCAAAATCACCACCACCAGCTCGTGGATCAACTCGATAGTTGGCACCACCAGGCGTCCGTGCCCACCTTTCATACTCATTGCCTATGACAGTGCGTCGCAGGTCCTGGTCTCTGCCTGCAATACGAGCAGCGATGGCGGGATCGATTCCGTACCTGGCCCTTGACTGATACGGAGGCGGATTGTCATACACCGGACGATTGAAATCCGGTGGGCGAGTCAGAGTCGGCTCAGGTTCGTAAGAAGGATTTGGTCCACTCGGGCGATAGCCAGGAGGGGTCACGGGGCGAGAGTCGGGCAACGCGGCGCGCTCATTCGGTGGTGGAACGCGAGTTCCTGGAGGTGTGCGATATTCTGGCACCGTAGTGCGATATCCAGGCATTGTCCGCGGATCGATGGTGCGCGCATCAGGAGCATATCCCGGCTGGATTGTACGCGGATCGACCGTGCGAGAATCCACTCTATAATTTGGCGGCAAAAGTCTCGGATCGATAGTTCGAGTGTCAGGGCGATAACCGGGCGGAAATGCTCTCGGATCTATGGTGCGCCCATCTGGACCATGCCTAGGCAACTGATATCGAGGATCATCAGAACGCGCATCTGGTCTCACGAAGGTCTGTCTTGGCCCATAGATGCGGGATTGTAAATCCTGCATCTGCTGCCGGCGCATTTCCTGCACGAGACGCGCACGATCTAGAGCATCTAACGTGCTGTCACGATAAGTGCTAGACATGGGAGGGTAGTACTCACGTTGATAATTAGGACTAGGATATTCAGGGTTAAACCCACGTGGATCAGATGGTGCAACTCTGGCATATGGAGGTAGATTTCCCGCAGAGAGAGTCCGCCCGTCCGGCAGATAGGGTGGAACCGACGCCGGTGCATTCATCATCTGCCATCCTGATGGTGTCCTGTACATAACCATGTGCTGAACAGGAACCGGAACGAGTGGTTGTCTTGATCTATAAAACGAATAACGATCAAAATTGCCTGAATAGTCAGAAGTTGCCGGGGAGCCTGGCTTGCAATCTGCAGCCAGGGGAGTTTTTTGTTTGTCATCTGGAACGAACCAGACATCAACAATACTCAGATCGCTACCACCCGAAGAATTGGGCTCGAAGCGCGGTTTTGCGACAATCAAAAATTCCTCGTTCGACATCCCCGAGAACCTCCAAATAGAAACTGGTGCCTCAGGCGAGGCGACCATCGGTCAACGATTTATGCATTCTATTGTGCGAAAACCACCAGCTGTCCTCAATACGCAAAAGTACACAGTGGATGGAGAAACCGTCACTTAAGTCGGTGGGTCATTAGAAATTTTCCCACTCAAGCTGAGTCTCAAAATCGTCAAAATCTTCGCTCAAACTCCAGTCTTTCCAAGACCTGGTCAGCGAGTTGCCGCGATCCTATGCGCTCTACTAGGTAAACACCTAAGTCGATACTAGAAGTAATACCAGCAGCGGTTACTATATTGCCGTCGTCTACGACTCGCTGAGGCTGATAGACAGCACCAAGCTCGACCAGCTCGCTGATCGCAGCATGGTTGGTGGTCGCTTTACGACCCAGGAGCAGTCCGGCCCTAGCCAACAGTAAGGATCCCGTGCATACGGTAGCGAGCACAGTACCGCGTTGGTGAAACTGTATTATCACATCAAGAATCACTCCTTTCTGAGCTTCTCCCCATGCACTTTGTGGATTTCTAGCAATCCAGCCACCTCCTGGGATTATAAGTAGATCAACTTTATCAGTGGTATCAATTTTTCCGTCTGGTATAAGCTTGAGCCCGTGTGCACCGACGATCACGGCTTGCGGATAGAGTGATTGAAGTCTGACCTCATACCCAGCCATTCTCAATGGTTCGAAGACGCCGAAGAGGTCCATTTCGTCGAAACCATCGAACAACAGTGCATCTATTCGCATTTCATCACTCCAGCTAAATTACGTCCCGAGTATTGTGTCTTACAAAAATTCATTATATTGAATGCAATGGCTAATTCAAAAAATCCTCAGTTATCTACACTGCAATGCTCGAAGTTCTCATTATCCAAACAGCATCAGCAGGAAACAACCGAGTGGCACCATATTCGGCATCACAGAGCAACCACCTTTGGTATTGCAAACGGTGCGCTCCCTTAAGGTGAGGACTTTTAGGACGAACTGGGACAGACTGCCGCGTATACTTCGTCGAAGGTCCGGTTGATCCGGCTCCTCAGGTACCGCTGAATGACTAGCAATAATCTAATTGGTTGATGTTTCGACCAGCCCCTATAAAGGGAATCAAACTAATGAAGCAATAAACCGAGAACCACGTAATCTGAAATACATAATGGTGAAGAATAATCTGACGGAGGAGAAACCAGGAAAACGAACCAAGTAGAATAGCTGGAATTGCGTAGAGAGGAAGAAATGGCGGAAGGATCAGTCAGCAAGTGTCCTAAGTGCGGAGGCAACATTGACTCGCGCAAGTCCGGCTCGATCACGCAATGGGTTGTCACTTGCGCGTGCTCGGCGTTGGAGACATATGCAGACGAAGAGGCGCTTGTTCTCGATATCTGCCCGACCTGCAAAAAAAGAGTTGGAGCGGGCCGCGCAGGATCATTGACGCAATGGATTTTCAGATCAGACCTTTGCAGCTGCGGCGTCAGTTCAGAATTTTCGGCTGACACCACTAGTGGTAGCAGTACCACTAATGGTACCAGCAAATCCCAGCCCGGCTATAAGGGGGCTACAGCCAGAGAAAAAGGCAATCAACCGATAGCAGTAGATCCAGAAAGGTTTCCAATCGAGCGATTCACACCGATACGACTCTTAGGAAGCGGAAGTGGCGGTACCGTATACCTCTGCATCGACACATTGCTTGACAAGACCGTGGCAGTAAAAACACTCAACGTTTTACAACCAGAACAACTCGTAGCATTTCAGGGAGAAGCACGAGCGGCCAGTAAACTCAATCACCCGAACGTCATCAAAGTCTTCGACTTCGGAGTGACAAGCGGTGGTCTGCACTACATGGTAATGGAATTCGTAGGTGGGAAAAGCGTTTCGGAAATTCTCGAGCAAGAGGGAACAGTAAATATCTCGGCGTGCCTATACATTTTTTCCAAGGTTTGCGACGGTCTTGCAGAGGCGCACAAGCAAGGGATCTTCCACAGAGACGTCAAAAGCGCCAACATTATTGTTGGCGCTCTAGACGGTAGAACTCCGGACGTCAGGATAATAGATTTCGGAGTAGCGTCTGTAAGCCTCGACGTCCAATCTCAAACAGTGCAGGGAGTTACGTTAGTAGGGACCCCCGCCTACATGTCACCAGATCAAGCTCAAGGTAGGCCTTACGACGTTACAAGCGAAGTCTACAGCGTAGGCTGTACTCTCTTCGAGGCGTTAACCGGCTCGACTCCGTTCCGAGGAGAATCGGCACTTGAAATAATCAACCAACACGCTCATTCGGCGCCGCCCAAACTGTCGCAAGTCGCACTCAACGTACTATTTCCGAAGACACTGGAAGATACTGTAGCGAAGTGCCTCTCAAAACTTCCTGACCAACGCTACCAGTCTATGGAAGAGTTGCATGAAGCACTCAACCTCGTCGCCACCAAGAGCATCTTGGGCAAGGAGGAATCGCTTGAGGAGCGTCCGAAAGCAGCTGAACCGGAAGTGTCAAAGAAAGCAGCACCCTATGCTGCAGTCGCGCTCGTTGCACTCATCACCGTGGTCGGAGCATACGTCTTGATCCGAACAATGCTTGGTGGAGAAGCTGACTCCTCGCATAAAACAGTTTCAGAGCCTACTTCGAAACTCTCGCTACCGCCCTCGGAGCATTTTCAACTGACCACGGTCGACGGTAGTCCATTTTTTGTATCAACCGGCGATATTCATGAGCAAGATTTGGAAGCAGTGGCCGTAAGTCTGGAAAAGTTCGACGGTGTATACATCTTGGCTGAAGACATCAATGGTAGCGAGTTAAAACATTTGTCCGCGCGACCACTGAAATTTCTCTATGTCAACAGCACTCCCCTCAATCACGATGGCTTTTCCGCTATAGCTTCGATTCGCTCACTTGAAAAAATCGAGCTAGGCGATCTTGCGATCTCAGAGAACGATATGGCCCAACTTTCCACTCTTCCAAATCTGAAAGTGCTAGACCTGGCTAATAGCCGCCCTTCAGCCGCCGCAGTTAAGCAAATCGCTAAGTTTCCGAATTTGAAGCAGCTCAGCCTATCAGGTGTCCGGACGCTGCGCACCGAAGACCTTCAGGAACTTTCCGACAAAACACAAATAACTGGTCTCAACTTGTCCTACACTCCAGTTGGTAAGCAGGATAGCACCATTCTTTCAAAGTTCAAGACCGTCACAGATCTATCGCTAATCAGCGCTGGTATCAAGGATGATGACCTGGCTAATATAGAGAAATTGCCACTTCGAGTGGTGCATCTCGATCGTAATCAGTTAACCCCGAAGGCATTGGATTATTTGATCAAACTCAAGGATTTGAAATTGATTTCCATGAAAGACAGCGGGGTTACAGCAAGAGATATCGGAGCATTAAAGGCAGCCCTTCCGAACTGCACTATAAAACCATAGGTGGTGCCTATTTATTGAATGTAGGTCAACACGGCATCGCCATTAGCGGCGGCTTCAGCGTAAAACTCGCTCAAGCCATCAAGGTAATCGACGAGAATAGCAACCACTTCTTCAAAATTGCCACCATCGAAAGCATACAGCTCAGCCTGAGAAAAGTCCGTCTGGCTGTACTTCGACTTTAACTCGTTGAGATCGACCGACTTGAGAGACTCGGCGATTTTTTTCACCTGATCGGCAGTCATAAAACGAGCAGGGCCATATCCGAAGGCATCAGGGCCAATCTCCTGGCCTCCCAGGACGGTCTGAGTGAGAGGATTGTCTTCATCAACATCCCAGGCCGTTCCTGTCAGGAGGAAGTGCACAGTCTGCCAGGACTCCTGGAGTTCGAAAAAGCCGCTGTTCTCTTCGTCATGAGTGTCGGACCAAATAATGTCGTGAATCGCTTCTGGATTCGCCAACAGTTTCTTTAGTTTGCGCTGGCTAACGCTCTCCAAATAGGCGCACATGCTCATTGCACTGTAGTCCTCACGACCAAAATTTGAACAACCCAATAGTGCTGGTAAAAGAAAGCCTATCCTATCCAAATTAACATCTTTCCTGTTCGGTATCCAGATAAACGTCGACGATCACCTGCTCCAGCACCGGACGGCAAAGTCGGCCTCTGGGAAGAAGGTCCGACAGTTGCTCGTGATTGATGAGCCGTCAGATTAGTCGATGGTTTGCCATTGAATCGGTCCGTCTGTGCTTATATCCAAATGGAATACTGACACGCGGCGAAGGATGAAGTCGGAAACGGAGAACGAGGTTCCGTTAGTTAGTTGACGTGCCATTGGATTAGTCGGGTGGTTCGCATTAGAGGCGCTCGGATGCTCGCTTCCGACGGTAAGCATTCGCCTCGATAAGCAAAAGGACCTGCTCTTCAATGGAAGAACAGGTCACAAAATATAAGAAGACTAATTGTTCGAATCTAAAAAACGAGCTCACGCAGGTGGGGAATCATCCTGGTCCGCCGCGACTTGCGGCGAGCAGAATGGTCACGGTGCTTGCCTTTTTCTTCACTGCATTTTTCTGCATAAATAGAGGCTGTAACTTCGGTCTGCTCGAGCTGGGCGATCGCTTGTCTAAACCACATTCGTAGACAACGACGCTCATCTTCGGTAATGACGACTTCTTCTCTCATTTTCCCGCTCCTGTATCCAGTGACATTGGGCGTGCGTACGTGACGCCTTAGCTAGAACCTTCGAAATCTAACAAAGTCGCTTAAAACCGATCCAATCATCGAATCGTAGCAACGCGCTAGAGCGAAAGCTTGTTACCTCTATATCGTGGAGGCGACTACCGCACCACCGACGACGAGGCGCGCTGCACGCACCTCCCTGAGGTCACCTATCGATTCTAATTGCTTCTCAAGTGGCGACAACTCTTGACATCCTCAAAACATATTAGGTTTGGGTAAGAAAATCACCATGTCTCAAATCGCTCTCCCATAAAGCGATTCGAGGAGCGCTTTCGGGGCAGAAGTATTACTTTTTTTGTTAACTATCAAATTTCGCTCATAAATCTGCCTGAAAAAATGAACGATTGCTCATCCGGCTGCATTTGATTTGACACGCCGGGAATATTAAAGAAGTTGGCGCCTGCCGAGCCAACGAACAATCGAGTCAGTGTGCGGCGGACGATAGCGGAAGATCCAGTCTTGGTACCCAATTCATCGAAAGTATGCTCTATCTGTTTGAAGCCGAAAGAGGCTCCATCGGGCGGTTTCATCACGCAATTTCTGGGGGTTTGTCGATGCCATGAGATCAATAGTTCCGTTGAATCAGTAGAAGCGATAATCATGTGCACGGTCTGCGGAAAGCAGATCAACCAGAGGCGCGCAGGAAGCCTAACGCAGTGGATATTCAAGACAGAGAATTGTAATTGCGCCAACCCACAACCTCGAACAGACAATACATCTCGCCCCCCGATTCCGGGTCGGAACATAGAAGACGAGGTCGAGCTTGAATCAATAGAACTGTCATTACGGGCTAATAGTTTTCCCCTAGAGAGATACAAACCACTCTCGCTCCTGGGCAGCGGCGCATCCGGCGAGGTGTATCTGGCGACCGATCGAAAGTTGAATTAGCCTGAAGACCGCAAGCTGGCGCTCGAGTGGTGCAAAAAAGCAGCCTCGCAGGGTTCGAGCGACGCAATCAAAACATCACAGAGCAAATCAAGAATAAAGGTGCAATAGGCGACAAATCTTATTCGCTGCCGAACAGAAAGATGTAGATGCTGCAGACGCTGCCAAAAGAATCTTCCTGAGTTCTATGCGTGCTTTCGACTAGGAAACATCCAGTTCATGGCTACAAATATTCCAGGAACAGCAAGAAGCGGGAACCAAGCCTGATAGACGAGAGGTAATCCGCTCAAAATCACGAGCCACCCGGTACATATTGGATGATTTCGGAGAAAAGATAGAAGTGTTCGTGGTACATGCGGACTCGGCACTGGCACCATATCCGGTGATGCTTGCAAGGTCTGAGGGGAGATCTTCACTACAAATAGCCCCCTGATGGTCAGGTAAAGACCGATAACCGTCACCCCCAGACCAAAGGTACGGAGCAACTCTTCACTGACAGGATCCATAATGATGACGCCCAATTGCAGTCGTTGGCAAAGCACGGCGCATTTGACGAATAGAATCAGATACAGAAGAATGACGAGACTCAACGTACGACCCTTAGAATCCGCGGACTGCAAGCCCAATCTGCGCTTTTTCGGTCCACCGGCAAGGCTTTCTTCTATCTGGGGCTCAGTTAGCACATCACTGTTGTCCATATCCGACTCGGCGGATAATGCAATCGGAGGTAAGTCCGATGGCCGCTCGCTGATCGAAACATCGGCTCTAGCATTCAGGTCATCGCAACTCTGTTCTTCATCCCTTTTCGACTCTTCGGTCTGCGTGTCCCCTCGAAAGTTGAGAGGGAGACTGACAGGGGTAAAGCTCTCATCGCCCGACCTGGTCAAAGAGACGGGAAGAGCGCTACCACTCGATTCAAGCGAGCTTGTAAATCTCTCTCCTTCATTTTCCGGCTCCATTGTTGATGCAACCAGCTGCTCATCGATGATTGCAGGTGAGTGCTCGTCACGAAGCTCGACTGGCGGTCTGTGCACCGTATCCAGTATTATATGCGGTATCGCATCCGGTGCAGGGTCTGATTCTACTTCTAAACCGTCTTCCAAGAAGTCCTGGTACTGCTTGGCGGCACAATATCTATATCTTGCACCAGCGACAGCACTTACAGCAATGCAGCTTCCATATAGCGCCAGTTCCTGCCAATGAAGAATGAGATGGTCAATATCCTTTCGGATACCGATAACCGGCACCAGCAGCACAACGGAAGCTGCCGATATTCCTATTACCGCACCTGCAAGGGTCGCGCTCCAGATAGAGCGAGCAGCCATGGTTATTGACTCTCCGAACCAGAATTCAGGATAATGCCGAAGCTCCAAGCACCTTCAAGCTATACCTTACCAGGCTTTCAACATCCTCGCCCACCGTCTCTTCCAGTTGAGCTTTCTTCAAAGCCATAGTTACCTCGGTCACGGTGTAACCAAGATTGGTCAGTATGCCGCGCACCTCTTCTTGAATCGCTCCGCTAACCTTTACCGGATCCAGAGGCGAGCCAAGTCTACTGCTAAACTCCTCCATCTTGGTTTGGAGTTCCAGAATGATCCGTTGCGCGACCTTCGGTCCGACACCGGGGGTCTGACTGATGGTCTTAGTGTCTTCCGAAAGCACTGCATCGACAACCAGCTTCACTCCAAGCGTTCCGACGATCGCAAGAGCCAGCTTCGGTCCCACGCCGCTCACGGTCTGCAATATCTGGCAAAGCTGCCTTTCATCGGCAGTTTCAAATCCAAAAATCGTGATTTCGGTCTCGCGAACGGCCATCAGGGTATGCACGATGGCCTCTTCACCAGGTTGACCAATACCAAGCAGATTGCGGGTTGCCATCCAGATTTCAAAACCTACTCCGGACACGTCGAGGACAAGTCGGTTGACTGCCCCACCGGATAAATCTTTGGAATGAATGACGCCTTTTAAGAATGCGAACATGTGTTTTTGCCCACGACAAGATTGCTAAGCCTGATCGATTCTTCTTTGGAACCGTCGGATCAAAATCGATATCGATTAGACTACGATTCGACCGGTCGGCAAATTCTGCTTTTGCAGAATCAACCGCGCCTTAAAGCATAAGCGTCCACCGCCATGCTGAAAACTCTGTTTGTTTAATTCAAAAAAAATCGGGGCGAGAGGATTTGAACCTCCGGCCTTCCGCACCCGAAACGGACGCGCTACCAAGCTGCGCTACGCCCCGACGGCGTGTAAAAATAGTCCCTTGACTTCGCGGCAGGCCTGGAATTATTGTCACACGACAGTTGATTTCGCGCCACATCTTCCAGCGCGTAATTCATATAGATTAGGAATTAGGTAGGGTGACGGGAGCGTCCCTAAATTACTCTGCCATCAAACTGCGATTGCCGCCATCTTGATGGGCATGTTCGACCGCTGCCCGAGCATGCGATAAAAGAACTTTGCCTTCGTCATCCATATGAGGCGCAAATTGGCAGATACCGACGGCAACGGTAATGCTGACCGTATCGTTATCGGCGCGGAAATTGGCATCCTGTATTGATGTACGGAGACGCTCGGCAACTTCGATTGCTCCATCACGAGGCGTGACGGTCAATCCGACTGTAAATTCAAAAGAACCAGACCTGACAACTATGTCGGAATCGCGCATTTGATTGCAGATCACGGTCGCAATCTGTGCAACTACCGTATCCGCAGTCTTCTGTCCGTAATGCTTAAGTAGATCCTTATGATTATCGACCTCGAGAATCACCACACTGAGCGGCACTCCGTAGCGTCGGCCCTGCTTGATACCAAGCTTCAAGAACTCCTGAAGATAGCGCAGGCTGCGCACATCGGTCAAACTGTCGGTAAGAGAAAGCTCTCTTATCTGGCTCTCTTTCTTGCGCAATTCGTCTCGAAGAGCCTTTTCTCGAAGAATGCTCTTGACACGCGTAAGGAGCTCAGCCGGTTGAACCGGTTTGAAGATAATGTCCTCGTTACCCGGCTCGTCGCCGACGATGTCCGGGACCGGCTCTTCGCGCGAGCCTAAAAAGATAATAGGGATATGGCTGGTTTTCTCTTCCTTTTTCAGCCGCTGATACACGGCCATGCCACCCATCAGCGGCATGTGCAGGTCGAGGATGATGACATCAGGAGTACGCACTTTACAAGCAGCGATCGCTTTGAAGCCATCGTTGGCGGAATCGACAACATAGCCAGCATCCTTCAGCACCTCGGAAAGTAACAAGGTGTTGGATTGTTCGTCGTCGACTACAAGTATTTTCTGACCCGTTTTCACTGTTGCTTCTTTCTGGATCGTCTAGAGCTCATGAAAACCCAACCATGAAGAGCTCGTGTTTGTGATAATAACTGGTTGGAAACAATTCAACAATTGGGGGACGGGGAAATAAATTCTATGGTCGGTATGTGAAGGGCGACGGGAGGCGGATCGACGTTTTTTTCGATTGTGAGTATGTCTTGTGAAACCTTTTCCATAAACGGCACCAGATCGAGATTAAAGTGTGCCGGAGCGAATTTTTCGACTCTTTGCAAACCTCGTCTTAACAGTTTTAACGCACCCACCGAATTGTTTCGCAACTGATGGTAGTAACCGACCGCAATTTGAATTATTCCCTGAATCAGCTCTCGATCTGGTTCAAGATACTTCTGCCAGAGCTCCTCGAGCGTCTCGTGACACTCGAAAAACTCGCGCGTGTTGAATTCACTGATTCCACGCTCTAAAAGGTCTTGATCGTTCGGGGAAAAACCTGACATAGTCGCCTGTTGGCAAAAATTAATATTCTGTCGTCTCTTGTCAAATCTCAATTCAATCTGGCGATAGCAACAACCTCCGCTTCGCGTGGGACCAACTCCATTTCAGCTCGAGCTAAAGCCTGCACCTGGTGAGAGTCCAGAACACCGGACAGATCGATAATCTTGGGACCCGCGAGCAGCACCATATCCGGTATTACCTTCCCGGCATCGCCCCATTCGGAATGCTGTTCGATGAGCTCGCCGAGCGTTCTGTCTAATTCGTCTACTTTGCATGCCTGATACGCCGCATTACGGAATTGCAGTCTAATTCCGCCGGTATGATCCAGAACCCGAATTGATTTCAAGCGGTGTGAAAGCAATCCCAGCATCCGCTTCTCGGACTTGTCCGTCGAATAGATTTGAAAGAACTTGCCTTCAAAGCCGAGGCTGACCTCCGCCACCGCTACCCTCATCGATTCCGCTGCTAGAGATTTTCGCTCCTCGGGAGTTGTCGCTTCCTGAATCGCTCCGTCCTTTGTCATGCTGGTTGCACCACATGCGGTAGCGCGAACAACACTGGTCCTGGTATCAATCTCGATATGCACCTCAATTGATGCCGGATCCGCCCCCATCTTCTCGACAGACGCATGAGCTTCCTGCCTGAGACGCAAAATGTCATCATCACTTGGGTTGACAATCTGACGCTCGACCGTCTCTCTAATCAAAGCAAGCGCTACACCAATAGCGGAAATTACGTCAGCATGCTCGGCAATTTGAAAGCGCAACCCCATCTCTTTGGCAACAAACGGCACAATCGCAGCGGCACCGCCACCGCCACCAATCAACATGACGAGTTCGCCGTCCAGCTTATGATCTTTGATCAGATCTTCGACTATGGGAATGCATTTCTTGGCGGCAAGCCTGAGCATCTCGGTGGCCGCATTCTCCGCAGACAGACCGATAGTTGCGCCAACCGCAGCTAGAGCCGACGATACAGAGTTGTCGTTGCCCGCAGCACAGTTACCAGCAGGCACAAGCTTAAGTAGATTGGCGGCGCAAGTCGGCGTGACACACTGTCTAGATTCGCTGTTATCTGTATCGCTCAACATCACGTAATCGGATGGATCATCAGGCATCGGCTTGATTAACTCCACCTTCGGTTTTGCCATCGGATCTGAAAATGCCGAGTATACAAGACCGGCAATATGAGCGCTTCTTGGTCCAACATCGAGGAGCTTGCCCCCTCTGATTCGGGCGAGCGAACCACCCGCGACGCCAACTGTTCTAACGTCAAGAGTCCTCATATACACACGATGCCCGCCAATTTCGGCAGTTTTGATCTTGGCGCGTCCGTTGCTGATTGCTGATATGTCAGTCGAGGTTCCTCCCACTTCGAGGAACACCCCATCGGAAATTCGAAGGAACATCATTGCGGCGGCCACGCCGGCGGCCGGTCCGGATAGCATGGTCAGAATCGGGCGTTTGCGCATCGCGTCGATATCCATAACGCCGCCGTCCGAGCGCATGATCATTACTGGAGCAGTGATCCCGGCTTCTCTAACACTGGACTCCGTCATATCCGCACTTTCAATCATCTTCGGCAACATCGATGCATTGATTACCGCTGTTCTTGTCCGCACCTTGTATCCATAGAGTTGACTCACTTCATGGCCGGCCGTGGCAGGTAGACCCATCTCCCGTACAACGGAGACGGCCATCGCCTCGTTAGCAGAGTCATCGACTGAAAATGCTTCGCTGACTGCGATCGCCTTGGCACCCTGTTTCACGAGTTCATCGACAGCTTTTTTGACAGCTTCGGCAGTAACGGGTCGACCGGTATCGATGAATTTGTGAAACGTATTTAGATACTTGTCCGGTGCCAATTCGAGTTTGCCGAGAGAGGACACTCGACGTGCAATGGCGCCATTGATACCGCTTCCCATAGCAACAATCCCGACAGGCGCAACATCTCCTTCGAGAAGCGCATTGGTGGCCTGGGTGGTGCTGTGAGCAATGAAACCCACCGACTCTGCCGAGATCGAAGACTCGGTCAACAACTTCTTGAGCGCTTCAACTATTCCGAGCGCCACTCCTTCTTTGGCACGATGCGAAGTTGGTACTTTCACGCTTCCGACGATCTTCATGCTCCCGGAATCGATAGCGACCGCATGCGTGAACGTGCCACCAACGTCAATACCAACTCTGATCATGCCGCTCATCCGTGAGCTACCTCGTTGGAGCCATAAAGGGTACGAATTGCATCACGCATGCGAGGATTAAACCGGAGAACGCGCAAAGCCATGCGTACAGAATTGTCTTTCGAAACAGCGCTTGCGTATCGCTACCCAGATAGGTGGCGATCCAAATGTTGTGAGTGTTGGTAGGATCGCAGATACCTTGAACTTGACCGACTGAGAGTAGCATTCCCATGATTGCTGCACCACTGAGCGGTGTGGAGGATTGAATAAGCTTCACAAGACCGCTGCCCATACCCCAGAGGCTGAGCGGTCCTCTGTATAGAGCAGCCGGAGTCAAGAGAGTAAATACAAGGACATACCAGAATGCCGTTGTCGGGACAAGCTGCGCAATCAACGGCGCAATCGCGCCAGCAATTCGCTCGTTGCTTACTGCCGAAATAAGCATTCCAATTCCGATCATCAAGAACATCGCCGGAATCACCGTGGTAATACCATCTATAATGGCACGCGTAAGCTGGTTGATCGAGTCTCTCTGCCAGGTAATGAGGGTTCCATAGAAGATGGCCGCCACAAATGCCGGCATAATCCCCCAACCGCAACCGAGGACGAGCAGGAGAGGCAAGATCGGAGTAATCAGCGCAAAGCCGGACAACTTTATACTCTTACTCGAGTTGCGATAGATCGCAAATGCCGTCAGGCAAGCAAGGACAAACACTGCTGCCGGTATCGACCATGGTACCACACTCGGCGCTACCGGCGCCGCTAAGGACGTTGGGGCAGTGTCACCCGAGGCGTATGGTAAGCCACCACGAAGCACACCGACTAGCGACACAAGCGCTAGCCCGGAGAATGCGAAAAAGTACTTTAAGTTGCGCCAATTCTTGAGCTCGACGAGGAGGAATAGCAAAATAGCAAGTCCAAGAATGAATGAAAATGGGACGACGAATTGCACAATCGTGGGCTGTGCGACTTTCAAGACATCCGAGTACAATTGCCAGTTAGCCAAGTTGAACATGCCACCAAGACTAATACCAAAGAGATAGAGCCCGCCGGCTGTAGTCGCGGAGATCCCGATAGACAACATGACCGGTAAAATAATGGTGCCGATCATTATCACCGCTCCAAGTCCACCCAGAGTGGAAAACAGCAGCGCAGTCACCATAGTCAGTATCACACCGAGAACGTACGGGTTGTCACCGGCAAACTCCGCAACCCAGCGAACCAATGCTTTCGCTATACCATGCCTGTTCATCAACTCGGCCAGAATCGCGCCGAACATGGTAGTCGTGTAAGCCATGTGAAGCTTGACCGACCCTTTGGTAATAACCTCCTCGAGGATTTCCGGTCCTGGAATGCCGCCTATCGCAGCCATCAAAAGAGCCATTATCGGAAGAGCCAAAAGGGCAGACACCCGCCTCGTATACATGAGGCCAGCCATAATCAGAAAGATAAGGATTATCGCGGCAGGTACCATCAACGTGCTTTTGACAACACTCTAGAGCAATGCAGCACACCATTGTACTCTCCTTGTCATGCGTGAGTGCGTTCGACTCGCCAATGGAAGGTAACATAATCTGCCATGCTCGAGCGCAGCGACGAAGATATCACTCAAATACACAAAAGCCATCCACCCGATCTATCTTCACACTCCTAATGATCAGTGAATAAAACTGCAGCAGTTGGAAGGAACTAGAAAGGACTGGCAATCACCCCCCCTCAAGCAATCGGCTCCATGAAGCGAAGGACCACCTAGTCTCGCGGGATGCGCAGATCCTCAAGACTAAAATGCTACGCCCGCTATTCAGAATCGGACTTTCGGAGCTTGGTCATCGGTCCGGACACCTGTTTAAGCGGTGCATAGGATGGTTCACTCTTTTCCAGAAGGCGGGACATCTGCGGTTCACAGGTTTCAAAAGCCTTAGCTATCGCATCTTCCTCGGAAATATCGTCAAGTCCATGTTTTGTGATTTTGTCATACTCTTCAGTTACCAACTTAGAATAGTCTAGAACCGCAGTCCGATATGATTGATTGAGTTCTGTCGTCGCTCGCTTTACGGCATCACGCACAGCAGAAGAGCGATCGCCACCTTCACCACGAACGCTTTGAACAATTACCCTATTGGCTAGATAGGTAATTATGTCATCAGAGAATTCGTAAATTCGCTCTGCGATTATCCGGTGACCCTCCTCGTGTTGAAGACACTTTCGAGGCGCGCCATGCGGAGTCCAGATCACGATCGGCAACGATAGTTTCAATCGAAGGCTCTTGATCTGTACGTCGACAAACCAGCGCCCATGTTTTTGCTTTTCATCAAGCACCTCGATATCATCGGCGCCAGCAGATAGTTTGAAGTAAAACTGCGTGAGTGCCTTCTGTCCGGGCTCCAGCGTCGGTCTCTCCTCGAAAGGATTCCACGGAATGAACATGCGCCTGGCAACTGTCGGTGCACTCTTTTCTACTTGCACTTTTTGCATATCCGATTTCGAAGAAAAAGCTGGTTCACAGAAGAGTCCGGCTGATAGAGCCGCACATACTATTGCAAAAATTGATTTCGTGTCGCGAAGGATCAAGAGAAAAGCCTCGAGCACCAAATCATTATCCCTCAAATCGCGCAAGTCGGTTAATCCCGGAAAAACGATCAGGGCAAGTCCCAGTTACGCCCCACCGTTTTAGCAGTGCTATTCGTAGCCGGCTCCCAATAGACTGAAGTTGTGTCGAGGCGCTTTGGGACTAAGCTTATGATTAGACAAAATAACAATGAAGTTGTTTTAGATTTTCCAATGATGCGGGATCCGAAGGTGGCAAGCTCACTTTCGCTTATCCCTGGGTTGGGACAAATCTATAACTCAGAACCTCGAAAAGGGCTGCTATTTTTCATGGTGGCACTCACTAACATGGTGATCTTGGCCGTACTAACCTTCAATAAAGCCTTGATCAGTAGCCTCCAGATAGTTGGTCAAAATTTCAACATAACTCCGAACAGAGATATCGTTGATGCTCTCTCTGCATACCATGCAGGCAGCCCCGCATGTATTGTGTTGCTGTTACTCTATTTGGCCTTCATCGCTTTTTCAATGCGCGATGCATTCGATAGAGCCAAGACGGTCAGAAGAAACACAATCTATCCACCATGCGTAATGCACATTTCTGAAGCAGCAAGCGGCAGCTATCTGGTTCATAACGTTTTGATGGCGACCCTGGTGATCTTCGCTTTCTTCTTTCTTCTTCCTGCCCCTCCGCAGGTACAGATAACCGAGATTCGTTTCGAAAACCCGATACAACCGACGAAGACACCACCTCGCACACCCAATCGCGCAATCATCGATGCGGATCTGTTGCGTTCCAACCGACCCCGTCGGGAAAATCGACAACCTGGTGCATCCGCTGCCGCAGCCAGACCTGACACCAGTAGATCAGATCAGCCAACTAGACCCAAAGTTGAAAATCACTCACAACCAAACAAAACAGAATCCAAACCAGCTCCCGCAAAACCCCAGGCAAATCCAGATTCCACGCAGCCTGTCAAAACAGAAACGAAACCACCCATCGAGGGTCCCTCTATGCCCTTGCCTGTCAATAAGCCGGTCCAACCAAGCAGATCGAATCTGACTCCGCTCAATCCACTCGTCAGGACGACGGCAGCCGCGGCCAAGAATGATCTACCTGCGCTTACAGCTCCATCCAACTCGCCAAATATTCTCAATAACGCAGCAAAACTACTTAACGACCTCACACCAGCCGCTGCGCCAACCAAGATTGCATCAGCCTTCTCGCCTGGGCAGTTAACGGTAAAGTCGGGCGGACGCTTAGCACCACCAGTGCTACCAGGGGGTCAAGCATTGTCGACACCCGGTACGTCCGTGCAACCGGGAGTGTCGGAATCGTCGACGAAACGAGAATCAGGCTCCATCCGCGAGCCGAAAGGCAGAGATCATGGCACAGGCAACAGAGAACCGGCTATGGCAGGCGGTCCAGGCGAGGGACCCAGTCCCAAAAGATCTAGCACGAAGAGCAACGATCTCGCCAGCATAACAGGCGTGAAGCCTGATGTTGGCACCACCGGAGATAGCAAGGAGCCCACCCAAGACAATCGCAAAGGATGCGATATTGGCGGAGGGAAGGATAAATTAGATCAGAACGGAAGCAAGATCGACATCGATTATGGTCCATATATGCAACAACTACAGCGTCGCATCAGAGCAAATTGGTTTCCTCCTAAAGAATTCTCGACCAAGGTAGTCCTGGTCCGGTTCGCAATTCAAAGGAATGGAACGCTGAGCGGTCTGCGACTGGCCAACTCCTCTGGCTCGTCGGTCGCCGACAACGCGGCACTGAAAGCAGTATCAAATGCAGCACCATTTGCCAATCTTCCAAAGGGCGCACCCGAGTCGGTAGATATCGAGTTCCGATTCGACTTCCACGTGTATGGCAATAATGGCGCTTCCAACGTGTTCAGGCGATTCTAAAATAGGACGGTTCTGCGGTACGAAACGCCACTGGTTGGGTATAGATTTAAGGATCAATACCTGACCAGATTCGCCATGACTTCGACGGAGATACTTACTGACCTGGATCCGACTATTTTTCCAGTCGGCAGATTCAAGCCGATCCGGAAATTGAAGGACAATCGGATCGGCGGAACTATGCTCTGCTTCGATGACTTCCTCGAACAGAACGTGGTCGTCAAACTTATCGGCGAAATCGATATGGACAACCTGATGCGAATGCATCGAGAGGCGCTTGCCTTATGCAAGCTGAACAACAAGGGTCTTGCGAAGCTGATTGACTTTGGTGCTACTACTGGTGGTATCGCGTACCTGGTGTATGATTACATCGCCGGCGAGAATTTTCGATCCTATCTCGACGAACAGCAGCCGCTAACCCTTCAACATACATTCAAAGCCTTCCTCCCCGCCGTTGAAGCTCTGAGCAGCATGCACTCCAACGGAATTTTGCATTGCGACCTAAGTTGCTCCAACTTACTCTTGATCAACGCAGCAAGCGTGGACAGCAGCTTTGTCCTTCTGAATTCAGCAACCGGCAGACCGAGGGCAGCGACCAGAGAGCCGATAACGATAGAGGGTCGTAAGATCTACGGGACGCCAGAGTACATGTCGCCCGAACAGGTTGTCTTGAATGAATACGATGTACACTCTGAAATTTTCTCACTAGGATGCACGGTATTCGAGGCTATAACAGGAAGAACTCCTTATGAAGGTGACCCGGAAGAGGCAGTGAGCCGAATGGTTCGAAGGGGTCCGCCGAGCCTGGCGCAAGCTCAGAAGGGACTATCTTATCCTCACAAAGCTGAAGCTCTGATAGCAAAGCTACTCGCGAAAGATCCCGACAACAGATTTCAGACAATGCAGGAAGTTCGTCACGCGCTCAAAGAACTGTCGACTCAGGTATTGACCGTCGAGCGTAGGGCGAGCCCAGTCAGGGTGTCTGGTCCGAGCCAACACGACTCCAATCCTGAATCCACCGGTCCAGAACAACTAATGCCTCCTCGGAGCCGCAAACAGACAGGCCCGCAGATAGAAATATCAACGACGACGGACGAGTCGGGCAACTCAGCGACGCGACAAATTGAACCGGACAGCGTTCGCTTAGTAGTCGCGGACTCAGTTGAAGACCTGGACCAGGGTACTTCAGAACCGCCTGCTTTCAGCCCCACGGTAAGGATTGTCCAGGCCGACGACTCAAAGGAAATGCACCAATCAGGAGCCGATCCGGTTTCGAAGCCGGTTACACCACGCGCTAAGAATCAAAATTCTCCGCACAGCAATGTACCTAGACTAGCGAATAGTATTGCGAACGTTCAATCTGTCTCAAGCAACACTCAACTCAACGCGCCAGCCGCCACATTCAACGTAAATTTTTTCGTCAGCTCGATTCCGCCAAGTAGTCCAACTTTTCAACTACCAAAATGGGCGGAAGGCCTTACTTCCTCTGCAAAAAAAGGACGAAACAGAGCCTTGCTAGTCCTATTTTCTCTTGCTCTGATTTTCTGCGCGACACAACTATTGAGCTACGTCAGTCTAGTTGCCGCACCTAGAGTGACTGTGGAAGGAATTGTCACGTACTATAAGCCGGCTTCAAATTATACGACTGGTTTGGTCGAACTCCAGGAAATCGAAGATGGCACGATACTACCCATAGTGATCGAGCGTCCTGAATTCAACCTCCCACCCATTCCCACTTTGGATTGGAATGGAACATGGAACGAAGACAGCAGCATGCAGCCCTATGAGCTGTGGGCTCAAGGTCCCGTGCTGCAAATACCCGGGAAGAGGCATGGCACCATTCGGCTCGGCGAAATCTGGGACCTCAAATTCAGGATTGATAACGGGAAATTGATTTTGGAAGATCATCAGTTTGATGGAATCGCCAATGGCCCGCAGCAACTTGATGATCTGGAATCAACGATCGAACGCATGCTCAAGGACTTATCTCGAACAATGGAAGGCCAACCTCTGGACCCCCTCCGAGAATCCTGGTCAACCCCCAATTTTTCGTCAGAAGTAGATCTGACGACTCCAAATGCCGGATCTACAAATCGCCCGTTTTCACCCAATGAGGACCTCAAGCTTGTCGACATGAGCGGCCCGCAGTGCACCTTGTTGGTTCGCTCTCCTGCAAACTTGGAAGCTCGCTGTCCCTATCTCCAGATATCAATGATCCGAAATCGGGGCTGGCAAGTTTCTCGCATTATTCCAGCAACTGCTGCCGAGTGGAACCGTCAGTTCGTGGACGACGAGGAATAACGCTGCTCGGACGAATCCGTAATGCAATCGAAGCGCTCAATCAAGTTGCCAGTCTAATTGACTTCCCGCCAGGAAGGGTCTGACACCGTCATATTGATCTGGTACGGTCCAACGCTTCTTGCTCAGCTCAATCATGCTTGTATTCAAAGGAAGTCCGTAGAAGTTTGCGCCAAATTCTGAGGTAAACGGTTGCAGCCTCTCAAGCGCGCCGTTTCGTTCGAATAACTGACACAAAGCAGGCAATAGGATTGGCGCGGAGTAAACACCTGCGGCACCACACGCACACTCCTTCGAAGCTATCGTATGCGGTGCACTGTCAGAACCAAAAAAAAATTTTGGATTTCCACTCAACGCAGCGTCTAGCACTGCGTCACGATCTTCCGGGCGCTTAGCGATTGGTTTGCAAAAAACATGAGGATTGAGCTTGTCCCCAACTAAATCGTCAAGCGTAATGTACATATGATGCACCGTTAACGTGCATGCGACATTTTCTGGAAGAGCCTTAACAGTAGCAATGGCACTGGCGGTAGTAGCATGCTCAAGCACTATTTTTAGGGATGGAAAGTCGTTCGCGATCTTGATCAGTACATCGAGGAATGCATGCTCTCGATCAAGTGAAAATACTCCTGGCATCTCGCCATGAAGACAGAGCACAAGCCCTTCTTTTTCCATTTCCTCGTACACCGGATACAGTGCATCGAAATCACCGACTCCATCATCGGAGTTGGTTGTGACTCCCTCAGGATACAACTTGCCGGCAATCGCGCCTGCCTGCTTTAGTGCACGAACCTCATCCGGGGAGGCGGATGGAACGACTTTGAAGGTCATCAATGGCTCGAAATCATTGCTACCTCGTTTAGCCTCTACAATCGCTTTCCTATAGTTGACTACGTCTTCAACATTAATTATTGGCGGCATCGTATTTGGCATCACCAATGCGCGCGCACATTGTGACATGGTGAACGGAAGAACACTTTGAAGCATTTCTCCCTGCCGAAGATGGACGTGCATATCGTCAATCTTTCGAATGGTTAATTTCATCTCTCGCATCCTTGTACTTGAGCCAGTTTAAATTATACATGTAGTCAACGCCAGTCCAATTCCCGGCGGGGATTAAACGAAAGGATTGATTGATTTTAGCCTGAATTTAACGCTGAAGAAAATGCGTTTAACAGAGTTAGGAGTATTATTGCGTCATGCGCAATCAGAAGTGCGTATAGAAATTGGAAACTCAATCCGGCACCACATATACATAGAGGGTAAGAGGTTCTCATGACGTCTACACGATTTTTTATGGCAACTTCCGGAGCACTCCTGGTGGTATCAGTATTAGCTAACACCGCCTTCGCAGCGCCGTCGGTGCAGGCAGGACTTTCAAAGACGGAGTTAGCGAAAGTCAAAGGCGACGTCGGCGTCGCAATGGTAGACACGACGCGAAATAAGCAATACATGCTAAATCAGAGTAAACAATTTCCTATGCAGAGCGTCTGCAAACTTCCCATTTCAATTGCAGTTCTGCGCCTTGCTGATGAGGGGAAGCTTTCCATGCAAGAAAAGATGACGATTCGAAAGGCTGATGTGCTCAAATCGCTGCGAAGTCCAATAAAGGAGGCAGTTGATGCTGGGAAAACAGAATTCACTATCCGAGAGTTGATCACTCGCACGATTTGCGATAGCGACAATACTACTAGCGACCTTTTGATCAAGCGCGCAGGTGGTACGGGTGAGATCGCTCGCATACTATCAGAGGCTGGGATCAAAGGTGTCCGAGTAGACCGTTCTGAGTCGGTCATGCAACCAGATAGTATGAAGATTTTCAAGTTTCTAAAGGATCCAAGAGACACCGCCGCTCCCGAATCTATGATTGAGCTTCTGCAAAAGCTATATGGCGGCAGTTTACTTTCGAAAGAATCTACCGCACTGATCCTCGAAGATCTCTTCAACTGTAGGACCGGAGTAACGAGACTCAGAGCCGGTTTGCCCAAAGGCTGGAAGTTAGCTCATAAAACCGGCACAGGAGCGGACGTCTCGGGGCAAAATGCAGGCACTAACGATGTCGGCGTTATTGTTGGTCCTAAAGGCCAAACAATCTACATCGCGGTATTCACAAAGGGCTCACGAGCAAAACTCAAAGTTCGCGAAGCGCTCATGGCTAAGATCGCATCAAAAGCGGTAGCGGGGACTTTGTAGTCCGAGTTGGGTCAGTAGAGTGACAGGGCGCAGTCCAATTGGTCAGACATGCACCATAATCTCCAAGTTAGCTGGACCGTTAAGCGGTAGTCACCGCGCTTGGCTGCTCGACGAGATGCAGCTCGAAGGCCTCATGAATCAGTTTTGCAGCTTTGTCAGCTTCTTTTCGTGAGACAATGCAGCTCAACTTCATCTCGCTCGTCGAGATCATTTTGATGTTGATCTTGTTCTCACCGAGAGTGGTGAACATCTTTGCTGGAATGTCAGGTTGCTCCACCAACCCGGCACCGATGAGACTGACTTTGGCACAGTCAGGATCAACCTGCACGATACGTGCACCGAGGCTTGCCTTAAGCTCTTCCAGGACCTTGACCGTGTCGTCGAGCGCATCTTCGCTGACGGTGAACGTAATGCTGTTGTGATCCATCGATGGGTGGAATGACTGCACAATCATGTCGACACCGATATTCTTTTTCGCCAGCGCGTGTGTGATCTTACCGGCGATACCAGGTTGATCGGGTACGTCCATGATGGCCACTGCCGCCTGATCCTTGTCTATTGCAACAGAGCTGATTGCACGAAAGATTTCCATTTCTCCTCCAACGATCAAAGTACCTTCATCTTCAGGTTTAAACGTATTGCGGACTCGCAGCTTCACATCGTACTGTCTTGCCAGTTCTACAGCACGAGGGTGCAAAACTTTGGCTCCCAGGCGCGCCATCTCAAGGACTTCGCCATAAGAGAGTTTCCTCAACAGTGAGGCATTTTTGACCAGGTTTGGGTCAGTCGTGTAGATTCCGTCGACATCGGTATAGATATCGCAGCCAACCGCGTTAACTGCTGCTGCAAGCGCAACCGCCGTAGTATCAGATCCGCCTCGGCCAAGCGTGGTTATATCGCCCGATTCAGTGACGCCCTGAAAACCAGCAACTACGAGAACATCGTTCTCTTCCAGTTGCCGCTCGAGCGTCTCTCTTCGAATGTCGACGATACGAGCATTAGTATGAATGCTCTCGGTAAAAATTCCGACTTGTCCGCCAGTCAGACTACGAGCCCGAATTCCCTGATCGTGCAGCCGAATTGCCAGCAATGCAATCGATACTTGTTCGCCTGTCGAAAGGAGGAGGTCTAACTCTCTCTTTTCTGGTGTCGACGAACAGCTGCGGGCGAGTTTAATTAGATAATCAGTCGTATCGCCCATGGCGGACACGACGACTATCACTTTGTATTTCTTCGCGCACTCAGCGACAATACAGGCCACGTGCTCGATGCGTCCGATGCTCTTTACCGACGTACCGCCGAACTTCAGTACTTTTATCTCTCTACTCATGACTTACGGTGAGACCCTCCTCATCGACTTCTAGACTCATAATCTTGGCGGTACCGCCTCGGCCCTGAGACCACCTTTCCAACTCTTCAACGACCTGGTGTACATGTCGCTCTTCAGCCAATACAAGGATGGAAGAACCAGCACCGGACAGCACCACCCCTAGTGTCGAGACATCGCGCAGCACTTTTCTGACCTCTTGCATCTCAGGCACAAGTGCCTGTCGGTGCGGCTCATGCAGACAGTCATTCAATCCGGCTCTAAAGAGATTACGATCTCTCTTTTCAATAGCCATCAGAAAAAGTGCAGTGTTTTGAATATTGGACACCGCCTCCGGCATTGTCACACTCTTCGGCAGCACGGAGCGTGCATGAGCCGTACTCACCTCACGATCCGGTACAACCAGTATCGGTCGCCACTGCGACGGCCACTCCAGACTGGCCGCTACATATTCCTTTGTTTGCTTAACGCACGCACTAGCCGTCAGCCCGCCAAAGATGCTTGCCGCCACGTTGTCCGGATGTCCTTCAACACTGGCCGCGTACTGAAGCGCGGTCTTGCGGTCGGGTTGTGCGCCGGAAAGGTAGAGTCCGGCCCAAACAGTTCCGGCTATGCAGGCGGCACTCGATCCCAGGCCCCGAGCCAGCGGAATGTCGGAATCAATAGTTACCTTCAATCTATCGATGGACGAGCGAATTGCAGGGAAGTACTCCTCCAACACCCGAATAACCAGATTGTTTCGATCGAGAGGCAGTCCTGAAGGCAGTCCTGAAGACTTTCCTGGTATCTCGATTCGCAATCCGGCAGGAGCAGAACCGTTGTCATCCAGCTCGAATGTCAGCCGACAATAGAGCTTGTAAGCCAGGGCAAGGGTGTCGAACCCGGGACCAAGATTGGCGCTGCTGGCAGGGACTCGAACCGTAATCTTTTTCACGTCACAACCCCATCGCCGCAATCAAGTCTTTCAAGACGGGCTTGACCAGGTCGAGCTCCACGTTGCTATGCTTGAGAGCGCAGTCCGGATCCTTCAAGCCATTACCGGTCAGGACACAGACCACGGATGCGTCACCACTAACGACACCACGCTCTGCGAGCTTCTTCAGTCCGGCGATAGAGGCTGCGCTTGCAGGTTCACAGAAGACGCCCTCCAGTCGGGCGACCAGTTGATAGGCCTCGATAATTTCTTCGTCTGTCACTTTATCGATTAAACCGTTGGAGGTGTCGATTGCTTCCTGCGCTTCCTTCCAGCTGGCCGGATTGCCTATGCGAATCGCTGTTGCCAGAGTCTCCGGGTTTTCGACAGGCTTTCCGAGCACCATTGGCGCCGCGCCTGCAGCTTGGAAGCCACACATGCGCGGTACCCTGGTCGATTTTTCGAGCTTATTCCACTGCCGAAATCCGCGATTGTAAGCCGTGATGTTACCAGCGTTGCCGACCGGTATGCAGAGGAAGTCCGGTGCATCACCCATCGTATCGATTACTTCGAAAGCACCTGTTTTCTGCCCTTCCAAGCGGAATGGATTGATGGAGTTGACTATCGTCACCGGGTAGTTCTCTCCAACCAGCCGAACCAGATCTAGCGCTTGATCGAAATTACCGTCGACCTGGATGACCTTGGATCCGTACAGGATAGCCTGCGCGAGCTTGCCCATCGCCACCTTGCCGGCGGGCAGGAGCACATAACAGCTCAAGCCGGCTTTGGCGGAGAATGCTGCGGCTGACGCACTGGTATTACCAGTGGAGGCACAGATGACAGCGTGGGAACCTTCCTCTACAGCCTTCGAAATGGCCATAGTCATGCCCCTATCCTTGAAGCTTCCGGTTGGATTCAACCCTTCCAATTTGAGCCGTACATCAGCCTTTTCAATACCAAGATGACGAGCCAGATTAGGTGCTGCGACAAGCGGTGTGAAGCCTTCGCCAAGGCTTGCAATTGGTGTCTTCTCGTCGACCGGCAAATACTCTCGGTAATGCTCAATCAGCGCTCTGCTACCGCGCAAAGCTTCTCTAGGACTCATCGATTAACCTCCCTTGGCGCCGTTCTTGTTTGAAAAAATGGCAAGACACGTGCCGGTGTTTTTCAAGAAATCCTCTGATTTCATTGCAGCAATAGCACTCTCGATGCGACCGGTTTCGACCGGCTGTGTGATAACCACGACTGAAGCGCCCTGATCGGCTACACCACGTTGAATGATGCTTTGAATACTTACCTGATTAGCACCAAATATGCTGCCAATCTTGCCAATCACACCCGGGTGATCTTCAACTTCAAGACGAAGATAATAAGGGCTTATCCACTGATCCGCAGACGTGACTTCTTGCCACTTGGCACCAATCGCGCTGTGGAAATAGCTGGCAAAGTCCTGCAGTCGAAGGGCCGTCGCCAGGTTGATCACATCCCCGACTACAGCAGACGCGGTTGGCAACTCACCGGCTCCCGGACCGACCATCATCAACTCGCCGACCGCATGCCCATTTACGACGATACCATTATTAGATCCAGAGACGGAAGCAAGCGGATGACTGATCGGCACGAGACATGGCTCTACTCTCACCGCAACATTGTCCTTCTGCCGATCGGCTCGACCGATCAATTTTATTCTGTAGCCAAACTCGCGTGCATGCTCTAGATCAACGGAATTGATATGAGTAATTCCACGTCTGAAAATATTGTCTGGTTTCACAAAATTGCCGAAAGCTAAAGCGGCAAGTATTGAAACCTTATAGGCCACGTCGAAGCCTTCAACATCGCTCGTCGGATCAGCTTCAGCAAATCCTAGCGCTTGCGCCTTGGCAAGAGCTGCTTCGAAAGACTCGCCTTTTTCCTCCATCTGGGACAGAATGAAATTGGTCGTGCCATTAAGAATGCCAAGGATGGATGCGATCTGATTGGCTTCAAGACCCTTTTGAATGGTCGAGATTAAGGGAACGCCACCAGCCACTGACGCCTCGAAAAATATCGCCACCTCTTTTTCCCGAGCAAGCTTGAACAGGTCAGGGCCATGCTTCGCAAGCACTTCCTTATTAGCTGTGACTACATGCTTCCGCGATTCAATCGCCTTCACTATTAGATCAAGAGCGGGTTTTTCACCGCCCATCACCTCTATCAGTACTTCAATCTCCGGATCGTTGACCACCTCTTCCGGATTGTCCGTGACGTGGCAGCCCGGATCTACGGTCCGCTCTTTGCCAAGGTCTCTTACAGCCACGCGTTTGAGCGTCAGATGCTTGTGGTTGCTTAGCAGTTTCACAACGCCGGTGCCGACTGTGCCCAGGCCCAGCATGCCGACAACTACTCTCGCCATAGAATTACGCCCTCACGAAGATGGAATGCCGGACGTGGTAAGTACCGAGGATTGTGAGATTTCGTTTAGAATCTCAAAACTTGCTTTCCGGCTTAGCTGCCTTATTGTCCACGACATCCATCGAAAATGGCTCTTTTGATGCACTCGATGATTTCAAATGCGAAATAATTGTGTTCACGTTGAGCAAGTTTCTGCCCATATCGACAGTGGTAGTCCCAGCGATAGACTCGCTCCAAACGACGCAACCAACCGGCCCCGACTCACTTTTGTGAAAGACGAGAAGAATCTCCTGCCCATCCTCCATCAGTGAGGAGCGCACCCGGCCTTCGATAGTTCCACCCTTTCGATCTATCAGTATTGGATGACAGCTCTTTATGTCAGAAAGAGCCCGTACACCCAGTTCGAAAGCTTCGTTGTAGGAAGATGTCATCTCGATTTCATGAAATTGAATCGATGACGCCGATATCTTTCGGAGCGTATCATGCCGATATCGGCGAATACTGCCCCATTGCAATATAACCATGATGGCACCAAAAGCGATACCAGTTAAAACCGAGTACAGCAGCCATGATTTCACACTGTAAGCTAGAAAGTAGAGACCCGACGAGAGGAATGAAGGCATGGAAAATGAGAAAAAGATTCGTCCATATACGCGTGAATTCTTGTCGATCTCGTCATCCAGACTGACGTGGCTTCCGACAATCTCGCCACCACCAGTTAGGCACCACTGACGGTAGCCGTTCAATTCCATATCATCCAATGGTCGAGTGCCCATGTAAACCGGTCGCATCAAGCTGAACAGCTTTCGTGATACCGGCAGCGACATCTCTCTGGATAGCTGAGAGTCAATCCAAACCGGAATCTTGATTACCGAGTCCAACTCTGTGTCCGCGGGGCGCTTACTGTACTCGCCATCATAGACAAACAGATGAAGACAGTTCGCCCGAACTTTTACGAGCTTGGTGACCCTGAAGACACCGTCACCATTGAATCCGAAAATACTAAAGATATCGCCTTCGGAAAGATGGTCATTGAGCATGACTCGTTCAGTTACTTCGTGCAAGTATGAGCTCACTTCCACCGGTCAGGTCTTCTCTGTGCTGGAGGATATAAGCAGGACTGATGCTTTTCGGAATAAACATGCGGCGCTCCTCGACGACAAAACGACTACGCAGATCTTCGGGCAAGGTCGCAAACTCGTCGCTTTTAATGATAAGCCAATGGCTACCCACGGTCGAAAGGAAGTTGGTCAAGTCCGCTGGACTCGTCAGCTTGACCGGTTCTTTTTCTGATCTGAAAGTCACTTCGTCGATCCAGTGCTCCAGTCCCAGGTAGATACCGACCGAGGAGCTTTTGGGTGCTGTCCTGAGCAGATCGCCATACTGCAACGCCGGTTGCATCTTGGTCAAAACCGGCATGGCAACAGACGTATACAGCCCACCAGTAAGAAGTAGACCACCAAATATGGTTGCAATTGCGACCAATACCTTACGTTTAAGCGCAGCCCAGAATCCGATACAACCGACAACCAACGGAGGAAGCGTCACCAAAAGCGGTGGCACACTCGAAGGCAGAGGCAAGCTGGCGATAAAGATACCGAGGACTATACCGGCGAGAATCAACGTGCCGTTCAATCCGGATATCGCAATCCAGGCGGCCCTATTGCCGGTTGCCAGCCAACGATTGAGATGGTGCGCGGTGAGCATCGCACAGGCAGGGAAGACAGGCAACGCATAGTAATCGATTTTTCCGCGCGACATGGAGAAAAAACCGATGAGTAAGCCAGTCCACATCAACAGATAAAGATGGGTCGACTCTGGCCGAACATTGATATCTTTGCGATTATTCCAGACCTGTTTGATGGAAGCCCAGAGCGCGGAGGGCAGGAAGACAGACCACGGTAAAAAGCCTCCCAACAGCGACACCACCATGAACCATATAGGCTTCCGCGTGTCATAGGTGCTCCCGGCAAATCGCTGCACATTTTCCCTTATAAAGAAGTACGCCATCGATTCGATTCCATTGGCGCTGTAGGCCATGAAAAACCATGGAGCGCCGATGACGCCGAGGGCTAATGTTCCCCAGAGAAAATGCTTTGGCTTGATCGTGCGGAGCTGCCTAGTCACACCCACGTAGAGAAAAAAGAATCCGGCTGGAAGAACAACTGCCACCGGGCCCTTTGTGACAAAACCCACACCCATCATGGCGGCTGCCAGACTCCAGAGCAGCACCCGCGAAGGCGAATTCGAATTGGCGGGTCTTCCCTCGCCAGGCTCCTGGCTTTTCAGACCGGCATATAAAAGGATGAGCGTAACCAGATCGCATAGAACCAGCATTATGTCCGACATGCACAATGCGCTGAACGACAGATACATGAAGGAGCTCGCCAGGATCATCGCCGAGATGAGAGCGGCACGGCTACCAAATACCATCCGGCAGGCGGACGCCGTTATCGTTAAAACAGCAAGAGAGCCAACGATTGACGGCAAGCGCGATGCGAAATGTGTGATTCCGAATGCCTTGAAACATCCAATAATCAGCCAATAACATAGAATCGGTTTATCAAAAAAGGCGACTCCATGATAGAGCGGCGTTATGTAGTTGGACGCAACAATCATTTCACGAGCGCATTCGGCAAAGAATACCTCGGCTCGGCTAAATTTCGGCCAGAAGTAAGCGAGGCTGAGGTAGAACGCGGCAGAGGCAGCAAGAATCAATAGCAAGCTTTTGACGTAAACTGCACCCTTGTCGATCGAGGCAGGCGCATCCTCGTCGGCGAGAGGCAAGGTCACGCGGTCACTCACCATGGTGGGTCTTGAATCTTTTTCGGCAATCTTCATTACTGCGATGTTGCTTTCGAATCTAATGTAGAACCGGCGGAAGGAATGAATCTTACCGTTAAACAGCCGGGATTTTCGCTAACTGTAATTGAACCTTATCGAAACCGCCTAAACGGCAGAAACTATGGATATTTAGAGCATTATGACATCTTCGTCTGTCCAAAACGTGAGAGCCGTTTATAGAAACAGATTAGCGGCTTTTAGAGGGGGTATTTTGGGGTATTCGCCATGGTGAAATTACTAATGCCGTCGGGAATTCCCCCAATCGACTACCCGTGGTGAACCACGTTACGATTCAGGCTGTCAAGAACAAGTTTCTAACCGCAATATGCGGGGAGCCTAAATGTCCCAGAGGCAATTTGAATCTGGAGCTGATGTCGGAAATCCGACATCCGATCTTACCGATAACCCGCTCATCAAGCAGGTGATATTGGAAGGTAAGATCAAGCAAAATCAGGCCTTTTCGCAAACTGAAAAGATTTTTCGCGCAGGCGAGGCGGTTGGTGGACGAGCAAAACAAGTAAGCGACAGTGCCCTATCCAACTATCAGCAGTTCGCACCGGAAGCATCCGGCAACGGAATGGGCTTTGGCTTAGGCGTAATCTCGAGACCCGTCAGATACGGTCCTCGAATAGCCGCCTCTACGGGCGGTATCATGACCGCCTTCTGGGTGAAGAATGAACTCTCCGGAAATCGCTGGGGTGGCTTCGCTAAATCAGTCGTCGAGAGCTACAGGTCGCCAGTCAATCAAGACAGCAGCCGCCGACCGGCGAACAAAAGCCTGAGAAGTCTGGCTGCGGAAAACACAATAGTTATGCCGGCGACAGCCGGAGAATTCGCATGCGGTGCCAAGATCTCGCCCAAGGAATGGGACGGGAGAGCCGGACGTCACATCAGCGCAGAAGCGCTGGCTCTAGCGGCATCGCTTCGCATTACCGGTCGGATGGAAGAACATACAGGCAATTTGAGCGAGGCGCTCAATGCGTTCAAAAGTAGGATCACAGAGTCGCAAAGCGGGTCTAACGAGGATACTGCTGAGCTTCCTGAGCCTCAACTAAAACAACGACAAAATTCGAAATTGGAACCAGAGAGTCAAACAGATTCCACAGCCAGCACCACTAGTGGTGGCGACAATAGAACAGGAGAACTACCAACCGTGACTGCTGCAATAAGAGAAGTTCATACGTTACAAGTGGTAGATAACACAGCCTCGAAAGTGCGCACGCCAGTCGAGTCGGTCAATCCGGCGCCGTGTCCAGGCGCGGTGAAGTCGAAGGCAATCACTCCCAGCGCCCAAGCGCCGGAGATGGAGTGTACGCAGTCCATTGAGGCCGAAGTTGAGAAACCGAGTATAAGCGCGCACGCGAAGGCGAAAGCAAGAGCGATAGAAATAGCATTCAACGACGCAAAACGCCATTCCGAGTCATTCGAGAACCAACGAGCTCAACGTCAGGCAGAACGAGATATCGCCGACATCGAAACCAATCGCAAGAGATTCTTGGATTCGAATCAACGAGAAGCGTCCTTACAAGAAGCACGCGACCGAAAAATCAATGCAGATGTCGCCCTGAAAGACAACTCGCCGAAGTACGCTCAAACTCTAAAAAAACTCAATGAGTTTATTCGTTCCGTCGAAGATTTTGCGAAGGTCGAAACAAACGCTGCCTCTCGTGATTCGGTTCTGCGCGATTCGGTTGTTCGAGTAGAAGAGCTCATGATGCCAATCGATAATATCTGGAATGGTATCGTCGGCAAAACCGCGGACCTTCCCAGACCCGGCGCCAAGACACCAGGCGATCGCCCAATCTGGCCGGAAGAGCGCCTCAGTCAAATTCAAACGCACCTGGAAGCCAAGATAAATACTGTTGACGGTGCCCAAGCACAGCGCGTCAACATCGTGAAAGACAATGCCACCTTTAGCGAGATATTCAGGCTGTTCGGTGAGGGCAAGCTCCCGAAGGAAGGCTCCTTGGTTTTCTTCACGAGCGACGGCACCTTGTTATATCAATCAGAACTCAAGGTCTCTCCCAAAGCGTACCAGTCGAGAGCGAAAGATGCAGCATCGGCGGAAAGACACGCCAACAATACCCCGGCGTTCATCGACGTATCGCGACTTCAACGAGGCCACGGACCAGAGGGCGCCGGACTCTGGCGCTTCATCGGACAAGAGACCCGCATTGTCGGGGCCGCAGTCTTGAATCCCGTCATGCGCGACGGCAAGCCTGTCGAGCTTCCCGGAGCTCGCAACAAGCATGGCGAGCCGATGGTGAAGAAGGAAGTAGTTATGGTGATCAATTCAGCGCCGGACGGGATCACGTCAAATATGGCGTATGGTCACATGCTCAATACTATGAGAGCGAAAAAAATCGCTTTCGACAAGAGCGCTAACAGTTCATCGAACGGTGAAAGTGCAAGACAGGCTTCGAGATTCTCTCCCGAAAACCGTCAAAGAATGCAATCAGAGGACACAAACAAAGCTGCCGGCGGCTAAAAAGTCCGATGGCAGAAATAGCAGAATTAGGCTTCCGCGGACGAGCGCCTGAAATATCTAGGGAAGCACAGCAGGCAATCTTCATCTCTAAGCGGACCCGAAAACAGCCCAAACAGTCCTGACTACGACTACAGGATAGCTAGCAAAGGCAGAGTTGGGCACAACAAACAAAACAAGAAGGAGGAGGCAACTCCTCCTTTTGATTTTCGTTTACCGCGAGCAGAATAGTTTTATCACGCCAATTGCGATCGGTTTAGCTCCAGCGGGTTGTGCAATGCTTTCGGCAGGACGCAGTCAACTATGCCGCCCGAGCAATTGACGTGCACTTCAAGCTCTAGAATCCGAGGATATCGAGATCGTGCAATATTCGTCTAGCTTTGCAATCGGCTCCTCGACGATTTGCAAGTTGGAAATCAAATTTCCTGTCGGAGGTTCCTGAAGCACTTCTTTAGCTCACCTGAGGTTGCCTTCCGAAAGAGCGTAATTCATAATATACGGCCGTGGTAGGGGCAGAATGAAACTAGCCGTTAGAATATCAATAATTTTGACTGTGGCTTTCAGCTCGGCCTATTTCCATGCGTTCTCGAACGCGCATTCGAGCAATGCCGAGACGCTTTCCAACAATCAAGCGTCTAGATGGACTTACAGAGCAGTGGGCGATTTTTACAAGCTGACCAGCGACGATAAAGTGCGCTTCAATCAAAGACCGTCGACCCATCTCAAGGCAACTCGATTGCATCAGGATGCCGGCAAGTTCTATGCGACGCCGTTTCAAGACGTTTCTGTCGAACACTTCCGGGGCAAACGTGTTCAATACTCGGCATTCTTGAAAGCTAAAAATGTCGAAGGCGACTCCGGATTGTGGATGAAAGCAAAGTCTCGGGGTGCTGTCGTTGCATTCGATGACATGGCCGTCCGTGCATTGAAGGGCAGCAAGGGCTGGACCAGGTATTCGCTTGTTTTTGATGTGCCGACAAGCGCGGATACTCTAAGCATCGGTTTTTACCTGCGGGGCTCGGGAGCCTTGTGGCTGGCCGGTCCTGAATTGAAGGCTGTCTCCAATAAAGTTCAAGCACATTCCATTGCCTGGGACGAGAAAAAGTATACGCAATTTGCAAGTGACTTGAAGTCAGAGCCGACGAATATGGATTTTACTGATTCCAGGGCAGACCTTTCTGATTGGATGGTGTTTACAAGCAAATCGCCAAGCAAGGTTGGTGTCGATCATGCTGCTGTGTACCAGAATAAACCGAGCGGCTTCATCGAACAGACCGAGAAGTATCCCGGAGATTTCGTCCTGTTTTTTCAAGACATAAGCGCCGCTGCGTATTCAGGAAAGCGAGTCAGTTTCTCGGGTATGGTAAAAACTCGGGAGGTGACGGATTGGACTGCATTGTGGATGCGCGTCGATTCTGGCAAAAAGGTAGCTGCATTCGATAATATGCAGGAGCGTCCTATTCGCGGCGACACCGAATGGTCTCCTTATTCTGTCGTTCTGGAAGTGCCGTCAGATGCGACGAGAATTAGATTCGGATTCATGCAGTCCGGGTCCGGCAAATCGTGGTTGAACAGCCCGAAGCTGGATGTCGTGGGCAAGGTGTCTTCCGTATCTGGTACGCCTGCTGGAACAGTAGAGCACGGTTCGCAATGAAGAATCCACGAGTGATTTCAATCGGGTTTCTTGCCTGCGTAATTTTGCTGGTGACAGCAACTGCGCTTGCATCTGCAGAAATCTCGCAGCAGGAGTGGGATGCTCAGCAAGCACGTAATCGATGGCTTGATCACGAAAAGCAGCTTTTGCAAGAGCGTGAGGAAATTCGAAAAGATATTGACGAGCTCAGGGCTCAGGTCGATGAGCGTGTGCGCAAAATAGCAGCTGCACAGGTGCGTCTCGACAGAATTAGACATGACTTGATTACGATCAAAATGAAACTTTTGCCTTAGGCGCCAGCATAAGGCAAAGAGTTTGACAAACAGGTAGTACACAAATGAGTTGCGACCTAAACATGGTGGTCTAAGCTCATGCACAACGCGAAGGGGAACTCTCGTCAAAACTGAACTTCGGAAAAGCCAGATTCCGATTCGTACTTTTGCTGATTGGTCAGATGCCAGACTAGGTTTCTTTGAGGCTGACCTGGTTGCACATTGCGGCGACAGAGCGAAGGCGCATTCCTGAATAGTTTGGTGATGACCGACCTTTCAACTGGATGGATGGAATTTGCTGCATTGCTTAGACGCAGTGACGCGCGTCCTAAACATTCAGCACCGGCTCGATTCCAAAATGGTCATTCAGCATATTGGGATGCTCATTGTGATGGGGAGACAAAAGCTCTTTGATAGCCCATTCTCTTTCTTGCTCGTAGCCGTAGCCGAGCGCGGCAGGTCTCGCCTGGGATCGCCATAGAAGAAGTAACGGCCCAAACACTCGAAAGCTGCTACTGCAGGGCTGGCTCTACGAACCAGAACTGGATTGGACATCCTTCTTAGATCTGGACACAGGTCTATTGCTTCCGCTGAGTGCCAACAGGGTTGTGCAACCCAACACCGAACGGTAAGTAAAACCTTTAACCTGACGACTGGCTGGAAGCTGCGGCGACCAGTCTGACTTCGGCGGGTTGGGCGCACGACAGTCCGGACTCAGCTTCGTCGATGGCGATCAGTGACTTGCATATATGACTGACGTCCATCGCTATCTTTTGCAATTCCGCCGGATCAATAGCCTGCTCAGCATCGCTAATAGACTTGTCCGGAGTGCTGTGCACTTCCACCATTACTCCATCTGCACCACAGGCAATGGCTGCCCGCGACATCGGTCTAACGAGACTACGTTTGCCGGTCGCATGGCTTGGATCGACAACGACCGGAAGCCCGGTCAGCGATTTGAGTAGCGGTACGGCGCTCAGGTCCAGAGTATTGCGAGTGCGTTGCTCGAAGGTGCGAATTCCACGTTCGCAAAGTATGACCTGGTTATTGCCGGCGAGCATAATGTATTCGATGGCATGCAAGTATTCATCTATTGTCGCGGAAATCCCACGCTTCAACAAAATAGGCTTATTGGTGGAACCGACCTCTTTGAGCAACTCGTAGTTGTACATATTCCGGGCGCCGATTTGAAGGATGTCGACGGACTCGAGCGCCAGCTCGACCTGCTCACAAGACATAACTTCGCTGACTACCGGAAGTCCGGTGAGGCGACGCGCTTCTTTAAGATAGGAGAGCGCTTCCGCTCCGAGACCGGCAAATTCATATGGACTGGTGCGAGGCTTGAATGCGCCACCTCTGAGCATCGTCGCCCCGGCGGTCTTGACGCGACGAGCCAGCTCCAATATCTGCTCCAATCCTTCGACAGAACAGGGGCCCGCGATCAATGCCGGTGGTGCGCCACCACCGATAGTGACGCGAACATCTTTCGCTCCAGCGACCTCGATCGAGCTTTCCGTATTCATTGTGACAAGCGGACAAGAGGATGAGATGCGGATAACTCGCGCCACACCATCTATCTGACTGAATTTGTGGGTTGGCAGAGCACGAACATCGCTGTGCACGAATACGACGACCTGAGAGGAGGAACGCACAATTTCTGCGCGAATTCCCAGCTCCTCCAGCGTCCTGACCACTCGCTCAATATTCTTCTCTTCGAGAGCCGGCTCTAGTACGAGTAACACTGTGTCTTCCTGTTAATCCTGAGGGTCAATCTGGGCTCTTCGGATATTGACCTTACAACGGAGCCCGCGATAACTCAGGCATCGATCTTCCCACATTTTGTCAAGAACGGAGGTTAGAGGTAGCTTGGGTAGACAACCGACTTTGAAGACTAATTGATCGACCGCCTGAATTCTTAGCCAGGTTACGTTTTCACGCATCGAGCGGTACGAGGCTCTAGTTAACCTCTGTTAACGCCTCCATTAACTGGAAATAATTGTAAGACGTTAAACAGGTTGGCGACAGTAGTCCAAAGTCCTTAGAATTAGCAAAGCAGCGACGATTGACGACAGTTGTCGTCAGTCCGACAAAAGGTTGGTTTAAACCAGAGAATCCATTGATAGAAGATACGTCCCAGCCGGAATACGCTCAAGATCCAAAGTCACCTCCGGACGCCGTCAACGCAACTGGAGAAGGTGGCAGTCTTTCGATGGGATTCGGTTGCCTGAACCGGATCCGGAGAGCCCGCTGGTGGCGCCATGCTTTTGCCTTCCTATGGCAGTTCAAACGATATTTGCTTAAACCGTCAGCGATGTTAGCGCTGGCAATGACATTGCCATATATCGGATTAGACGTAGCATTGCAGAAGATCTCGAAGCACGGTACTTATTACGGGGGGGCTTCCGAGATACTAGGCACCTTCGGAGTAGCACTGATTGCAATGCTAGTCACATACGTCGCGGCGTTTGTCTGTTTGACGTGGGGACTCTTGTCCAGCTTACGCCTGCTAACCTGCTTATGCTGCAGCTTCCTTGAACCGCTGCCGTCCGATGCAATTAGCGCGAACAAACCACAGCGCAATGAGTGGATTGCCGGAGTCCAGGCGGACGCAATAACCTACTTTCGGAATCGCAAGTCTTACCTTGCGACTGTTTGGCTGATGTATTCCATTTTCATGATAGTTCCCAGCTCGATTCTGTTTGCCGCACTATTCGTATTGATGCTAGGAGTTCCGGTTCCTGCAGGAGCTGCGCCGTTGCCGGTTCAGATCAATCTGCCACCGCTAATGGTGACCACAATGGCTGTTGCTAGCGGAGTCAGCGCAGTTATAATGACAAACTATGCCATGATTCTAACGCCAGTGTCGGCGAGAGCGAAAGAATCAGGTAGCATTGTCAGTCGAAAGGGTCTACTGCTTACGCTCAAAGTGTTACCGGCCATTACTATGTATTCGTTGTTAACGTACCTGCTTTCCGCCGCCTTCGCAGCGCCCGTGGATGCACTCGTCATCGCGAACCCGACTATCGCTTCTGATACAGTTGTCCGCTATGTCTTGTTTAGTGTCAAAGCTCTCTGGCACTTAGTCACATTTTTGTTCTTTGTTCCCTTCACTTTGCTCATACCATGTGAGATGGTGAGGAATTATACAGACTGATGCCTTATTCTATAATCAACGATCCTGATTCCCGAATGTCCGCGCTCTTCGAGCACGCAAAAAGCGCCAGGCGTATCAAATTCGTGCTCTGCGTGGGAGGTACGAAGACAAGCGACATCGATGGGCTTTCAGGAGCAGGCGCTACACCTCAAGACCGGCGCGCGACCCCTCGCTGTGATGCAGAAGCGCTCATAAATGGAATAGCCGGCAAGACCAGCGCGTTGCCCGTCTCTCCTGAAGGGATAGTATCACCAGTAGTTATTACTTCCGCTTGCTTGAAGTTGCTCAATGTGCCCGTGACGATCGTTGATTGCGGTGCTTTCGACAGTCCTCGCGAGGGCACAGTTATTCAGGCAGGCAATAGCCCTGCCGATTGCCTCTCTACCGGCGCCGCCATGGATCTGAAGCATGTCGAATCGTTGTTCCAAACCGGCAAAAAGTTGGGAGAACAACTGTCGCCAGACTGCGATCTAATGATCGTCGCGGAGTGTGTCCCCGCAGGAACGAGCACCGCTTTTGCCGTTTTGACCGCGCTTGGCTATGATGTACAGAATTCCGTCTCGAGCAGTGTGCCGAATCTCAATCACGACATTCGCTGGAAGTTGGCATCGGCAGGACTGGGGAGGTCCGGACTGACAGACCTAATTCAAACCGGTGATCCCATCGGCACTCAACGGCGCCTGAGACAGCCACTACGGGCGGTGGCGGCCGTCGGGGATCCGATGCAGCCGGTTGCTGCCGGAATACTTCTTGCAGCGGCAACTCGAAGCAAGGTGATTCTCGGAGGCGGCAGTCAGATGTTAGCAGTGTTTTCCCTGGCGAGAGCTCTTAGTCGTGACCCTGCCGAAATTCCATACGACGGTGAGGGTAGCCATCGCCACTTCGACGAAGGTCCATGGAGTAGATATGCGCAAGAGGACTGTCCTGGAGAACTCCCCGAGCCTTGTGCCTCGAGCAGTGCCGGCAGCGATATCGGTGAAAACACGTCACTTATATTTTCAGCCCACACCGTCGGCGTAGTGACGACCTCCTGGGTCGCATATGACAAGAACGCCAGAGTGAGCGACATCGCAAAGACTGTCGAAGCGCCATTCGCATGCTCAATGCTGGACTTCCACAAATCGGCTCATGCCGGACTGCGCGCTTACGAAGACGGACACGTCAAAGAAGGTGTCGGTGCCGGAGCATCGATTGTTCTCGCACACTTGCTGCGAAAATACTCGAATCAAGAACTAATCGACGCAATCGATCGAGCCTACGCCGATATGGTGCCTGGCGACAAAGTACAGAGTTAACTGGTGGTGGTAATACTATGAATAGATCAAATTCCACATCCTACAAGACCCTCCCACTCGCAGCTCTCATTGCGATCCTCGTCGCTGGTTGCTCTGGACAGGATATAACTGAATCGCTCGGCAGCGATTCTCAGTCCTGGTCATCCAAGTCTTCGACGATTGCAGATCGCGCGAAACATGTCCTAACATCTGAAGATTTTTCTAAGAGCGGTTACAGCACAAGCGAGCGACAAGATTTCGAAAAGCAGTATGGGTCATACTTTGGTACATTTGAAGGAATAGCAGTTTTTGGATTCGAGACAAGGAAGAGCGACAACGGAACAAAACTGTCCGGAACCGCGCTAAGCAAACAACCACTGAAAAAGCTCACCATCTGCGGGGAGCTAGAGGTGGATGATCTATCCGAATTCAAGATTGAACAAGAGAATAAAACGCATCCGTTCAAAGAAATGAAGATCGACGTCGACTACGGATCATCGAATAAGCAACCGAGCGTGCGGATTACCAGCGTGGAAAAGAAAGAGTAGGAATCATTCTTGCATGGCATACGCCCAACGCCGGTGCAATGAAGCAACGCCAACGTCTTAGTTAGGTAGCTCTAAATTTTGTGTGGGCAAAAAACCTGTTTGCTAACAGCCAAACGGTGTATGGTCGTGCCCTCTGCATTTTGGTCCGGCATTGAGTTGCAAGAAACTTAAATGTATACCTTGTTGCGACCTTCGCTCTTTGCTCTCTGGAGAGCCAGTTTTGCATCTCGAAGTATGGTCTCGGGATTGAGATCTTCCATGTTGAAATTGGCGCAGCCGACGCTGATGGTGACTTTAGGACCCTTTTTACCTTTTAAGAAAGAGACCTGCTCGATGTCGGCTCGCAACTTTTCACCGAGTATCCGCGCACCGGAACCGTCTGTATTCGGCAGTACAACCGCAAACTCATCACCGCCATATCGAGCAACCAGATCGCTTGAACGTGTGACCGCAAGCAGACGGTTGGCAATACCAGTCAGAATCACATCACCCATGTCGGCGCCGAACGCTTCGTTGATCTCTCCGAGCTGATCAACATCGATTATGGCAAGCCCTACTGGAAGCCGCTGCCGGTAAGAGAACAGCAATTGCTGCTGGAGAAATCCGACGAGAAATTCGAGATTGTAGAGACCTGTAAGCGCATCGACATTCGCCCTGTAAGCTTCTTTACTGTGCAAGACCTCGATCTCTTGATTAGCGAGTAAAAGCTTGAATACCGGTTGTATGTGGTTACGCAGCTGATTGATGAATGCTCGCGTAGTCAAATCGTATTCGTTTTTTGAAAATGAACCAAAAAAGATTGCGCCAATTCCTGATCGATCACCAGCGACCGGCAGAATGAAAAGCTCTTCGACGCTGGAACCACTGTCATCAGAAATTTCTACACGATTATCAACGTGCGGCTGATTTGCAATTTGCATTTTAGACAATAGATCTATCAAAAGACCTTCATACGCGCTAGACGTGATCGGGCTTTTGGATTTCACCGACATCCATGGATTCTCCTGGTCGGCGACAACGATTCCGAGAATATCGCCAGCGAAGAGATTGCCCACTAGATGATAGTAGCCATCGAGGAACTGCCGCCTTGGCTCAAGGATTCCGGTCAAAGCTCTGACGATTCTTGAAATCAGTTTTTCAATTAACAAGGCATCGATCAGACTGCCGAAGCTCTTTTGGACATCTTGCGAATTCAAAAACGTATCAGTTGGTAACAATCCAATCGATCGTTCGGCTTGCCACTCACGGGCACTACCGGCCTCTCTTGCCTTCTCAAGAATGTCATGAATAGATCGTTTCCCTTCGGTCAAATCGGAAAGCGGCACGATTTCTTCCGCGTATGCTGCTCTGTTCCAGAAGGCACTGTCGCCAGTGCCGTTGTCGATGAGAGTGACAGGCATCGCCGTGGTCGGATCATTCGACTTGATGAGCGAAGCCAACCGATAGCCATTGATGTCAGGAAGCGACGTCTCGGCGATCAATATATCCGCCCCTCTGGCAGAAATCTCGTTGAGCGCATCCAGACCGCTCGAGCAAACGACAAGCTGATAGCCCATTTCGGCCAGGCTCTCGCGTTCAAGCCAACCAGCATCTGCCAAGTTGACAACAAAAATCACTTTGGAATCAGGCATCTGTCTCTCCAACCAAAAGAGAATCCGCTTAGCATTCTACCGCCTCTTGAACCATTCAAATCCAGATCCAATTAACATACCTGCCCTGATAAGGCGCCGCTCCAGATGATATGATCGAAGGTCAGCGATGGCTGGCAGTGCATTTCAAGCCCGAAAGGCGCACGGATACTCTATGCAAACAACTACAACATTGAAAGAAAACCCTATAACATTCGAATTGACTGAGGACCAGAGTCTCATTGAAGAGATGGTCCGCGAGATGGCTGAAAAGGAGTTCGCTCCAAGAGCCGCCGAGGTAGATCAAAAGCACAGATTTCCCAGAGAAAATTGGGATTTGTTGGCAGCCTCTGATCTATGTGGGCTGCCGTTTCCCGAGGAATATGGCGGCGCTGGTCTCGACCACATGACTTATGCCATTGTTGTCGAGGAGCTCGCCAAAGCATGTGCGACGACATCGGTAATGTATTCCGCGCACGTCTCTCTGACGGCAACACCTGTATATATCTTCGGAACCGAAGAACAACGAAATCGAATTCTGAGACCAATGTGTTCAGGCGAAAAGATGGGCGCCTTCTGCCTCTCCGAGCCGGGCACCGGGTCGGATTCTGCAGCTGCAACCTGCATGGCCGACGACAAGGGCGACTATTTCCTTCTCAACGGTTCGAAAAACTGGATAACCAACGGAATAGAAGCAGATTGGTACCTCATAATTGCCCAGACAGACCTGGCTAAAAGACACAAAGGTCTAGTGGCCATCATGGTCGAGAAAGGTTCTGAAGGTTTTACTTTTGGAAAGCTCGAAGACAAGCTTGGTATCAGAGGTTCTTCAACCTGCCAGGTAATCTTCGAAGACACCAAAGTTCCAAAAGCCAACATGCTGGGAGAAATGGGCGACGGTTTCAAAGTCGCGATGGTGACACTGGATGGCGGACGCATCGGTATTGCCGCGCAGGCGGTCGGTATCGCGCAAGGCGCCTGGAATCACGCCTATAAATACTCGAGAGAGCGACAGGCATTCGGCAAATACATAGGTGATTTGCAAGCTATCCAGCATATGCTCGCTGACATGCAGACTGAGATTGATGCTGCCAGACTTTTGACCTATCATGCCAGCCTTGCCCAAGATCGCGGAGACAAATTCACGACCGAAGCGGCTCATGCCAAGCTCTTTGCCGCCGAAGTAGCCATGCGAAGCACTGTGAAGTGCGTGCAGATATTTGGCGGATATGGGTATGTTACTGATTATCCAGCTGAGCGTTATATGCGCGATGCCAAGATTACGGAGATATACGAAGGAACCTCCGAAATCCAGAGATTGGTAATAGCGAGCAACTTATTGAAGGGTAATTAATCATGAACTGGCAGCCTCCACCCCCTCCACCCAGACCAGGCCAGGGCGGACCGCAACCAGGCGGACCTGGTGGTCAGCGCCCTTACGGTCAACAACAGCCGCAACAACAGCAACAGCAACAACAGCAGCAACCCCAACAGGGCGCACCTCAACGCGACTGGAAGGACATGAACTATTACCAATTGCTGCAAGTCAACAGAGAGGCGCACGGCACGATTATCCGATACGCCTATCGATTTCTAGCTGCCATGTACCACCCCGATAACTCGGAAACTGGCGATGCTGAGAAATTCCGCATCATCACAGAAGCCTGGCGAACTCTTTCCGATGAAGGAAAGCGGGCCGCTTACGACATGTCGCTCGGAGCCGAAGAAGCTCAACCTGGACAACCCCGGCCACAACAACCTGGACAACAACCCGGTCCAAGTGGAATGAAGCGCGAACTGTTGCCGAAGGTTCTAAAAACGGGTGTGTCGTGGAACGAAATCGAACTTCGGTTGGCGATCCTGCAAATCTTGCTTGATGCTCGTAAGAAAAAACCGAAAACCGGCGGCGCATCAGCCAAGATGATCATGGATATTCTCGATCTCAAGGATGTCGAAGAGGTTGAGTATGCACTCTGGTATCTACGCGAAAAAGGTTATCTAGAAATGGGCGATCGCCTTTTCATGATCACCGCATTTGGTGTCGACTATATCGTGGATCAACTATCAAAACCGACTACATTCGGCGAGTCTGATACTGAGAAAAAGGTCAAGAAGGTCGTTGAGGGCGGAGTGCCGGCTGTCATTCCGCGTTAATCGAATCCTCTCAAAGATTGGTCAGCGGAGCAGCGTGCTGCTCCGTTTTTTTTGAGACGTCTCGAAAACTGAGAATATATCGCAGTCGGATTTCGTAGATTGGGAGCAAGGAGGAATTGTTATTACTGCCTGCGCTTAAGTACTCGATTAAATCCACTTTGTTCGCTCTGATCTTCCGGAGTGGAGTTATTATCAATGTTTTGAGACAGCTGTTGTTGCGGTTTCTGAGGCATTTGCTGTGATTGCTGTAGCTCCCGCTGCTGCTGCTCGTATTGTTCCTGTTGCTGCTGATGTTCTTGCGGTGACTGTGAAACAGGCTTCCACTCGCCGCCCAGGTAGCCGAGAGCACAGTACATCATGTGCTGAGCTTCGTCTTCGCGGTGGAGCTCTTGCAACAGCTCCGCATACTCACTCAGGACTTCGACGGTAAAGCTATCGGCTGGTCCGTACACTTTGGTGTGAATCGCTAGAGATCGCTTGAACTGCTCCTCGGCTTCAACCGGCATTGAATACGCCTTATACGTTTTGGCAAGTCTGAATGTAATACGCGCACAGTTTTCGTTGTTGAGACCGTGGTGCCTTTCCGTGAGCGCAAGCGAGCGATACAGCCACGGAATTACGTCCCAATCTCGCTTCTGCATGATCATGGCACGGCATATTCCAGTTACCGTCTTGAGAAGGCGGTCATCATCCTCGCCCAACTGTTCTGCAAATGGCATCGCCATCATCCAGAGCTCTTCGGCTCGACTATAGCTATCACGGGAGAATGCACCCTCAGCTTGCCTGTGAAGGTTGTACCATTCGTCGCTTACCTGACCCATAGTTCTCGACCTCGAATACTCTTACGAGAATACTAGATAGATATTCCCTCGCTGAAAGACAATGTCTTTGCCACGCCAGAAATTCATTGCGCTCAATCCATCACCTACAACGGTACAACCTTTTTGAACTCCTTCAAATCTACGCTCCAAACGAAGGTGTCACCAATGGGGCGTGCCAAGACAGCTGCCATCGGAGGAAATCGTCTAGCCAGCTCTCCCAATCGCATTGGAAAGAAATTGCCCGGATCTCCTTCGTAGCCTCGCGGTTCCTTACCAGAGGAGATGATCCAGCCACTATATTCTGCGTTACTTGGTTTAAACCTTACAATCTTTCCAGGCCAGAGCTTGTTGTCGAACATGTACTTGCTGACCAGAGCCAACTTCCCGACGTCGAACCAGCGATCCCCGCCTTCTTCTGCCCAAATGTGCGCTATATGCTCCGATGCAAATGGAATCTGAGATCCCATCTCCAAACTCGGTATCATATTCGGTGCCTCCAGCAGAGTACCGATGTACTTCCCCTGCTTGGCAAACTTTACTGAAACCCATAGCCCTTCGGGATTGCCAGCATTGTCGACGGTTTCGATCATTAGTCTTACGACTTCTCCCACCTGCAGATTCAAGCGCTCTTCTGAATGAGGAATGAACTCTGTCTCTGGGGATTTTTTGTACTGTTGTTCTACGTCAACCAATCGGTAAGTCATTCAACCTAAGCTCTGCATCCTTCTATCTACAGAAGGAATTATGCGCAGAAACCAGGAAACAATACCAACAAGTTGTCTCTTTGAGCATTCTTCGAACCTTTGGCGGAACGACGTCTACTATCGAGCTGGTAAACGAGACTATAGTCTACATTGTTCCTCTCAACCTAAATCGACTTCTTGGAGAACATGTCGATTACGTTGCTCTTTCTGCTTGTGTCTTCACGCTTCATCATTTTCCTGGACCTCGGTTGGTCAATTACTCAATCTGCAGACAATACATCACATCGAGTAATTTAAAGTCCTACTGTTTTAGATAAGTTTGCAGAGAAAAATCTACAGCAATCTACAATGTGTAGACTCAGACTGGCAGAAGGGGTTAAACCCACACAGGCGCGACCTATCCACCTTAGAGCCCACTACGCAAATCGGCGGACTAGCTGTCATGAAACCCTCAAACCCTCTCTATTTGGTGCACTATATAGTACAAATCACGACAGTTTCCAGACAGCTTCGACCTTTTGTAGACAAAGCTCTACATCACATATAAGGTCAAAACTCGTCGATTAGAAAGGCTCTTGACACGAAGTCGCTCATATGTTGCCAGTCTTAGAGCAACGACTAACGTTTTTTGAGCCAAGTACAGTGTAGAATCGAAACAACAGAAGGTGATTCGATCGAAATTTACCTAAGTACCGTATACCAGGGGTAACAATGGATAAGGAGTATTTACTACAGATAGAGAAGTGTATGTGAACAAGTCCGTGGAAAGACCGGCTGATGATAATGGCACAGGTTGGGCTGTTGCGTTGATCGCACTGATTCTGGCGATCGGCTTCGGGTTTGTAGCATTCTCCAACAACCAAGCCGCAAGCGAGCTGATAACGTCACAGAGCCTTGAACAACTAAGACGCGACAATCAGTCATTAAGCACCAATATTCCGCAAATTGTTCCACCAGCAACACCTGCTCCGTCGATGAGATCAAAGTGCCGGAAGTCAAAGTTCCTCAAGCAGAACCGCAACAAGTTGACGTCAACGTCAACACACCAGCTCCAAGTGAGCCTGCGGATACTGAATAACCTATTCTAGGTCAAAGCGAAAACGAGAAAGAGACGAGCAATCGTCTCTTTCTCAATGCGAAAGTATTCACTCCAACAACCTTCGGCGTAACCTCATTTGGCTATCAGACTTCGTTTCCCAACATATCTCGCGCGCAGTCAGATACAAATGGACCGCAATAGCATTGCAGGTCGAAGCACACTTTCCAAGATGCTAACCGGACCGATCATCCGGGTCGCCCTCTGGCAGACATCGGAACGAGCGCCGATGCCACTCCGTCATACCATGCTCAACAATGGCCTGGCGATGAGCTCCAGATGGGTAACCCTTGTTTGATTGCCATTGATAATGGGGAAAACTCTCCGACAAGCCCTTCATAAGGGCATCGCGATAGACCTTTGCCACTACCGAAGCCGCCGCTATCGCCGCCGATCTGGTATCACCCTTGATGACCGGAAGTTGATTAGCGTCGAGGTCAGGCAAGGTCCACTTTCCGTCAATCAGAATCAAGGTCTCGCGAAGATCGATCATCGCGGATGAAACTAGAGAGTTCACAGCTCGTTTCATCGCAAGCAGGCTAGCGTGAAAAATATTGATTGTGTCGATTTCCTTCGGCGACGCTTCGGCAATCGCATACTGGGCGCATCCCCGAATGGTCGTCGAAAGATTTTCCCGAACCGAGGCGGCAAGTTTTTTTGAATCATCCAACAATGCCAATCGCTCTGCTATTTCAGATTTTTGTTCTAAGCCCGGCAAAACCACTGCGCATGCCACTACCGGCCCCGCAAGACAACCTCTACCGACTTCATCGACTCCGATGATCCATCTTTGCTTCTGCTTGAACAGCTTCATTTGCCCAAAACTTTCAGTCGAAAGCCTGGCTTCGCGCATGAAATTCGTAGGGTCCGAGCTTCCCATGACAAACTCGTCGAATCGAGCGACGTCAAATGCAAGGCGCTCACCGAGCGGACCTTTGACCTTTGAAGCGCGGCTCCTTTTCGAAGGCTCCATCTTTTTGGGGCGCACAGAAGATTTGCGCTCAGCTACAGAGGCGTCTTTCGTCCGCCTTGTCTTGACGGGCTTCTCAACGACATCACTTTGTGTGCTGGACCTGGGCATGTTGCGATCCTGGTTGGAGACAACGTCTCGTTGCCTTCCTATTTTAAGGATCGAGAGTGAATCTTCCTACTTTGCCATCTCTAAGCTCAGACAGAAATAGAGTCGCAGCCCTGTTGATATCAGGCTTTGCACCGGAGGTTAGAAGATTTCTAGCCTGAGCCACGTCGCTGAGCCCTTTTCCCTGGTTCGACAGCCCGGAAATATATTGATCGAGAATAGAAGGGTACTCCTGTTGCAGCAAGATTAGAGCCTCTTCTGCAGCCTCAAGCGGATCATAAGTAGAACTTGGAATCAGGTTGCAAATCGCAAGCTTGCTCTTCACCGACTTGGGAAACTGTGCCGGCGGTAAGATCCCCGGAGTGTCCAGTAGTTCGAGCTTCGGATGAACACGAACCCATTGCGTGCCTTTTGTTATGCCTGGACGATCGCCGACTTTGGTTTTTCTTTGGCCAATCAACCAGTTGATCAAGGAAGACTTGCCCACATTAGGCAACCCGACTACACAAACTCGCATCGGGCGCGGAAGCAGACCTTTCTTGATGAGGGCATCGAGGCGCTCTTTGGTCGCATCGATGCATGCCGTCATTATCTGACCTTTAGCCGCATCGCTCTTAAGACTCACAAGTAGGCACGGATGAACGGTCTCTTCCTGAATCTCCAAGATCACACGCCTGGTTTTTTCTGCATCGGCAAGGTCTGATTTGGTAAAAACCAATAGGCGAGGCTTATTCCCGAAAATTTCGTCAGCTTTAGGATGCCTTGTAGACATGGGCACTCGAGCATCGAGCACCTCGATAACAAGATCGACCCACTTTATGAGTTCTGTCAGGTGTTGAAAAGGTGTCGGCTTAGCCCCAGCAGGACGCGCAGAGCCTGACCGGCCCTGCGCGGACTTACGCCCTTGAGGCGGGCCTTTCGACGGCATAGATTAGGAGTTGGTATCGGATTCGGAGCTGGCGACTGGAGCTTGCTTTTCTTTCTTGGCGCCCACTTTCTCTTTGATTCTTGTCGCTTTACCGGTAAGCTTGCGCAGGTAATAAAGCTTGGCGCGGCGGACGTGTCCACGGCGTTGTACTTTGATTTTTTCTACGCGAGGCGAGTTGACTGGAAACACGCGCTCAATACCGATGCCCTGAAATACTCTACGGACGGTAATGGTCTTGCCGACGCCACTGCCACGGCGTTTGATGATGACGCCTTCATAGCCTTGTGTGCGCTCTTTTCCGCCTTCAATAATTTTGACAAATACTTTGACGGTATCGCCCACGTTGAGCTCGGGCTGCTCGTCTTTGATATAGTCGGCTTCAATGTCACGAATGATCTGGTTCATGGCTTCCTACCAGTGGTGTTTTGCATATATGCGTAAGTAGTCCAAAATTCTATCATTCTCGGAAGTTTAACCGCCCCTACATGTGTCATTGGCATTCAAATAGCTTCATAAATTGTGCCTCAGGAACGCGCCTGGAAGGCAATTTCTGTCGCTTTGAGAGGTCGAGGGATGTGACGAATTGTACGAACCGCACCCCACCATTAAGCGCGTCTAAGGGCTTCGAGCAATAACACTTGCCTGAGACAACCCGGTCAGAAACTCGAAGCCAATATCTCGGATAGACCGACGAAGCTAAAAGCGAACAATCGGCTCAATCCTCCGTTGCCGAATCATGGCCGAGGTCTCGTCAATTCAGCCTTCGGAGGTGCCACTACCTATAGTGGCGCGCGAGGCGTCGAGCAATGTCTGTGCGTCTTTTAGTGTTCTTAACTCGGAGATAAAGTCATCAATCGAGCGAAACTGCCTATAAACCGAGGCAAAGCGAACATAAGCCACTTCATCTAACTGCCTTAGTCTCGTTAGCGTAAGCTCGCCCAACAAAAGTGCTGGAACTTCCTTTTTGCCGAGAACAGCCAATTCGTTCTCCACGGAGTCAACCAGATCATCTATTTGCTCCGCCGTAACCATCGTTTTGGCACAGGCTCGTCGTACACCAGCGAGCAACTTCTCGCGAGTGTAAGGCTCCCTGCTGCCGGAGCGTTTCACCACCAGGACCTGCATGACTTCGAGGCGCTCATACGTTGTGAAGCGCTTGTTGCAAGCCTCACACTCCCGCCTGCGGCGAACGGAATTTTCTCCGGTCAAACGAGACTCGAGGACGCGACTGTCTTTTTTGTTGCAGTATGGACAGAACATACGAGAATTATAGACTGTTCGGCGGTCTGTAACGAGACCTTATTAGTGTTGACAGTCTCTCCGGCCTGCAGGACGAAGACTTTCGGTGCATCCGGGTAAAATGGAAGTGCCAGTCCGATACAGAGCTCGATTAAATTCCGCATTTGAAGGGTCTTGTAATGACTGACAGCCGTCTCCCCACGAAGTTTGCCCGCCTCTATATACAGTATGGTCAAGCGCCAAAATCACTATGAAGTACTGGGCGTACAACCAGATGTCACGCAAAGTGACATCAAGAAAGCCTTCAGACAACTAGTCAAGAAATGTCACCCGGACCTCGAGTACAGCCGGCAAAATGACTCCGAGCGACAAAGAGCAAAAGAGCTCATGCAACAAATCAACCAGGCATATGAAATCCTGGTTGACAGAAAGAAACGTCAGGCCTACGACCACACCATCGGCTTGAGAACCAGGTTGCGGCGCGTCAAGCAAGAGAATTCATTTTCTACTAAGGATGAAGAACGCAGACGCGAGGAATTTCTCGGCAAGGTATTTAATCCCACTCGACGCTCGATAGTGAAGATCTTGAATCAATACAAAAAAAGGTTATCGATTCTCGAGCAAGACATCTATGATGACGAGCTCCTGGAGCAGTTCAGCAAGTACGTCGATATGATTGAGAAAACATTGCGCGAAGCATCCAACTCTTTCACACTCAACGAGTCGCCCGAAACACTCGTCGGTTCGGTCCGCTGGATGCGCCATTCCATTGCACAGGCGTCCGATGGTCTGGATGAGTTACACCACTTTTGCGGCAACTACGATTACGATCATCTGAGTATGGCAAGCAACCTTTTCAAAATCGCGCTTGAGCATGCAGCCAGGGCGCAGCATTTGACCAAGCTTTGAGTTATCGCGTTCAAGAAGATTGCTACTCCTCGGTATCGAAACTCGACAGCTGTTGAAGTTGGGTTGGGTGAATGAAATTGGCTCGGAGGGAGGAAGCTGTCGCTACCGGAAAAAATTGAAGCCCAAATCCGAAAGGTTCCGTTTTGGTGATTGGAAATCGGAAAGTCGTATCCGGCAGTGGCGCTCGGTTTGATTGCCGCATACACAATTGGATTGCTCGTTTAGCTGCCACCAGGCAGGTTTACACTTGTTGCCTGGGTCACGCCCGGCTAGTGCTTGTGTCACGCAAAAGGCGGACAGCTGCCACTCACAGCTAAGAGCAACGGAGCGCCCAAGGCGAGAGCCGCTGCGGCGACAATAACTACGGCAGTGCTAAGAACTAGAACTTGAATGCGATTCTTGGTCATAGAACCATTCTGACACAGATCAAAATTATTGACCATACATCGAACGCGTTATGCGGGTTGCGCCCTGTTCGGAATCCTTATGAGAATCCCCTGCCGACTTTCAACGGCGTCCGACAAGAAACAAAATGGTTCATCAGACAAATGAAAACGGGGAGAAGCTTATTGCAAGGTCATTCCCGGCTCTATATTTTTCGTACGCACCGTACTGCATTATCGGAAGTAATTGAAAGAACTGCAATCTAAACGGACATTCTAATGATCGTTTCAAACGCATCCGGTAACGCGTGGCGAACGTCTTTCAGGTAGATCTCGCGGTGGTATTCACCTTTTCCACTTAGACCAAGACTTTCGGCAAAAGAATTCATGATCTTGAAAGTAGAGGGTTCTTCGATGTACGGCCCGGTATGCAACTTCTGAATGGCGTTGTGTGATTCACGAAAGCGTAGCTCGGCATTTTCGATATATTCAGCAAGGTAATCGTGTTCTTCGGCCTTGAGGACGTCGGCTTTGACTGTCGTGAATAGGTCAACTGATAATTCGAGGGGCTGCTTGACCATCATATGCCCTTCAATGTTTTCAGGCTTGCTGAAACCAATCTTCTTGTCCAGTAAACGCCAGACTCCTTCTAACGGAAAAACAGAATATCGGATATTCAACCGTTCACGGGTTTGAATGGTTGATACCGTCTTAATTTTGAAAATTTCCGACCTATCGCCGGTCATCGTTTTTGGTAAAGTCCCGAAAAGGCTCGGAGGGAGGCATACAGCTTTTGCCACCACTGCTGATACTACCAGAGATTCAGATGTTAAGAAATAGGATGACAACGCAACTATTGTTCTAGCCGGGCATGCAACTCGTCAGCGCGTCGCCTGGTTTTCTCAAACTCTTCTACTTTTCCAGACTTATCATAAAGCTGGCAAAATGCAGCAAGCACACTGAGGATATCGGAAGGCGATCCGTGTGAATCTTCGAATATTCTCAGAGCTTTTGTCAAAAACATGTCGGATTGTTCAAAGTTGCCGAGCGCACACTCTAACTCGCCCAAGGCAAGATAAGTATCTGCCACGTCCGGATGATCGGTGCCGATGTATCGCTCTTTGATCCGAGCCGAATCATTTAAACAGCGCTTAGCTTCGACAAAGTTGCCTTGTTTCAAGAACAGAAATCCAAGCGCATGATATGACTCTGCAGACACGACATGGTTGGTGCCATAGATCTCTTTGCGAATCACAAGGGCTCGATTGATAAGCGGTTCGGCTTCTTCCACCCTTCCGAGTTTGACATAGAGCTCGCCGAGCGCGCTCAAATGGTTGGCGAGATATTCAGTGTCCTCGAAAATGTATTTGTCGATTAAGGTAATCGCGGCGTTATAGTTTTCTTCGGCTTGAGAGAAAAGGCTCCTTTTCTCCGAAAGACGGCCAAGACCATAGAGATCCATGCTCATACCTGCCACCACTGGCAGTTGCGCCGGCTTATCATTGGTCTCTTCTAGATTTTTCAGAACGAGCTTCTTTGCGGCTGTCGCTCTTTTGAAATATCGCTCCGCCTCATCAAACCGGCCCAGATAACACAGGCACTTAGCCAGCTGACCGACAACGATTTGCGTCAGATTATGATCCCATCCCAGGGCACCCTGAGATTTATCGACTGCGCTTTCCAGATTCACAGCTGCTTCGTCAAATCTAGAGAGGAACATCATTGCGGTGGCTTCATTGAGCAGATTAAGCACCGCTAGCGGTGAATCAACCATACCAAAAAGATTGACCAGCGGCACGACTGCATTGTCTACGGTCACACCGACTCGAGCCACCGACAGAGCTTTGCGGAATGCCCCATTCTGAACCAACCAGGCTCCGAGTTCTACAAGAAAGAACGAAAGCGCAAAGGGTCCGAGTAGCGACCAAACCAGAACAAGGATCACGAGAAGACTTCGAAGTACTGGATCGGATGCGGCAAATGCAAGCGAGAACATTGCGCCCATCATCATCCAGATTAAGAATGCGCAGAGTCCGAACAAACTCGCGCCAGCTACTTTAGCGACGGGTCTTGGTCGTGGAGCGCTGTCTCGTTCTCCAGGCATGCGAAAACACTCGTTGTCTAATTGGCAGAGCTCGCCACCAGAGTGCGGGCATCAGATGTGGTGGCATCGCGATCGCTGGTTACTGCAGTTCCGAATAGATCATATGGTTTTGCAGAATCGATTCGCACCTTCACCACTTCGGCCATCTCAACCAGTTTTTCCTCTGTATCCTTAACATACACGAGATTGTCTACCTCTGGCGCATCCCACTGAGACCGGCCGATATAGACATCTTTTGCTTCGTCGTATCTTTCGATGATAACGTCAATTTCCTGACCAACCATCGCTTGATTCAATTCGGTCGCGATTGAGTGTTGGGCTCTCATGAGCTTACTGCGACGAGCCTTCTTAACTCGCTCAGGAAGCTGATCCAGCATGTGACCACTGGGGACCTCTTCTTGTTTGGAATAGGTGAATACGCCAAGTCTGTCAAATTTGTATCGGGTGATAAATTCGAGCAGGTGTTCGAAATGCTCTTCCGTCTCACCCGGGAAACCGACGATGAATGTCGAGCGCACCCTAACATCGGGCACGAGCTTCCGGACCTTGTCCATCACCTTCTCTGGGTGAAGCGGTCGTTTCATCCCTTTCAATACTTCAGGATGACTGTGCTGAAGCGGAATGTCCACATACTTGACGACCTTGTCTAGACGATTAATCGCCTCGAGAATTTCGTCGGTCGTCTCGGTCGGATAAAAATACATCACGCGAATCCAGTCCAGCTCTTCGATTTCATTGAGCGCGATCAAGAGATCAGCGAGTGCCAACCGACCATACAAATCAAGTCCGTAATAGGTCGAGTCCTGCGAAACCAGAATGATCTCTTTTACTCCAGCTTTGGCGAGGATACGAGCTTCTTTTAGAAGCGATTCGATAGAACGCGATCGAAACTTTCCTCGAAGCATCGGGATGATGCAAAAACTGCAGGTGTGATCGCAGCCTTCGGCGATCTTCAAGTATGCGGATGCTCCAAGCCCTGTGAGCATGCGCGGCAAAACTTCGTCCGAGTAATCGTTGGGTATGGGGCTGACTTCCACTACTCTCAACGATGAATCGCTTGCCACTGATTTGATAACATCGACAATTTTATAGATGTCGCCAGTACCAACCACGGCTCTTGCTTCCGGAATCTCGACCAAAAGCTCATCTTTGAAATGCTGAGCCAGGCAACCTGCGATAATGAGCTCCTTGCCCTGGTCGGCGAGCTCGACGAGCGTCCGGACCGACTCTTTGCGGGCGTCGCCGATGAAAGAGCAGGTGTTGACCAGACACATTTCAGCATCGTCAGGGTCAAACGTGACTTGAAAGCCTGCCTCGTTAAGCAAGCCCAGCATCACTTCCGTGTCGGTCGCATTCTTGGGGCAGCCGAGCGTGACGACTCCTACCTTCGGATTACGCATTAGATAGTGCTCCATGCCCTTGCCGTGCAAGAGCGCAAAGTGACGAATTAGATGCGCTTAACAGAAGCCAATGTTACTCGCTGTCAAGACGTCCTTCAGTATAGCGGTAAGGCACGCCTATAGATCTAGTAGAGCCACTCGATTCCCCTGGAATGTAACGGGAGGGAGCGTCCTCGAGCTGACGAGTCGGCTGAGGCCTGGGCTTACGGACCACCGGCTTCGGCTTCTTGACGGCAACTGGCTTAACAGCAGCAGTTGTCGCGTCGCCAACAGCAACGTCTGTGCCTGGCGTCGATACTCCAGGCTGCCCGGTCTGCGCCATGAAGACCCGGTTGACCGGCTGTCCAGCCGCTCCGAAGGTCTCATTCTTGCCGAGGTAATTGACTGTCACGCTTGCACCATTGCCGGCGCGCACTTTGAGCCCTTGCTCATCCTGAAAATCGCGGCGATCGCCAGCTTCAAGAAAACCGGTAAACTTCGACTCTCCTGAAGCAACCGACTGTACGGCTACGTACACGTGCTGACTGGCTGATAGGGTGATGCGGCAGTCTTTCTCCCCTACGGCAGCGGTCGGCGTGGTCGCCGGCGAGGCAGATGTAGTAGGCGTCGGAGGAGTTGCCGGTTGAACCTGGTTAAACCGAGAAGCGGATTCTTTCAGGGCAAGTATGGAGGGATCGTGCTGCTCCATGTACATGCGATTCTGATATAGGAAGATATAGACCATGCCCATGAGCACAAGAAAAATCAATGCCGTAGGCCAGAAGAAGGTCTTGAGAAACCCGGGCTTGGGCGGCTCCAGCATAGTGACCTTGCTCATCGACGGCGACATGACCGGATGTGATTGCACGGCAACGCCTTTAGACTTCGGCGCGACTAAATTAGCAAAGATGCCTTTGCCGTTATCATGAGCGTTTTCGATGTATTGTTTGTACTCTTCGGAGAGACCGCGACCGTTTAATCCAAGAATATCGGCATATCGCTTGATGAAACCGGCCACATAAACCGGCTCCGGCAGCTGCTCGCTGTCGCCCGTCTCGATTGCTTCGAGATTGCTGGTCGGGATCTTGGTCTTATCGTATATCTGACCGAGGGTCAAACCCTTGCTTTCGCGAGTGTTTTTCAGCTTTTGACCAATTTGCTCTAGGCTGGACACCCCGACAACTCCTATAAATGGCAACACCACTCAATTTCCTTTGGCGATAGGTAACGCCACTCTCCAGGCCCCATCGGCTTCAATTGTAACCTACCAATGGCAACTCTGACCAAACGAATCACTGGATGGCCAACTTCATCGCACATCCGCCTGATCTGCCGGTTTCGGCCTTCGCAAATAGCAATATGAAAAGATGTCCGATCGGTCCTGTCCTGAATATCCGTTATGCGCGCCGGAAGAGTGATTCCATCCAACAACTCGATACCTTCTTCTAGCTGTTCAAAAACGCTATCCGGAGGTATCCCTCTGACGGTAACTTGGTACTTCTTCCAGACATCTTTTGATGGATGGGTAAGCCTGTAGGCCACGTCGCCGTCATTGGTCATGATGAGCAAACCTTCAGAGTCTTTATCAAGACGCCCGACAGGTTTGAGATGAGACAGAGTTTTCGGCAGAAGGTCGACGACAGTTTCGCGGCCGCGCTCATCAGCTACGGTCGTGACGATACCTTTCGGCTTATTGAGCGCAATATAGATCTTCTTTTTGAACGAAAGAGATTTACCATCCACGGAAAGCTTGTCACGGACGGGGTCGATCAAACGATTGAACTCCGTGACGACGACACCATTGACTCTGACGCGACCCGCCTCAATGGCTACATCAGCCTGCCGTCGAGACATGGCGCCTGTCGAAGCAAGCGCGCGATTCAATCGGAGACTACCACTATTCGACTTTGATTCTGCCACGAATACAACCCTGGATTAAACGGTCCTGCCAATGCACCATATGCAGTGCGCTATCGAGAGTTGCGCCAGTACTGAGATAACGGCATCTGGCGTGGTGTTGCACGTGGTCCCGGATTCAAAATCAACTATCCGCCAAAAGAAGGGAGTTGAAGTCTTCTCTAATTACTCTTAACTGCCCGAGGTCGCGGACTCTACGTCATCAACGAGAACCTGTGTACTCTGACCAGCCATCTCCTGAATCTTGGTGGCTACCTGATCTTTGGTCTGTTGTACGCTATCGCTGGCTTTTTTGATGACGTCGCCGCCCTTGCCTTTGATATCTTCAATAGCATGCTGGCTCTTGTCTTTGAGATCGTGAAGCTTGGAGCCGGTCAAACTGGACAGTTCACCTAGTTGATCGGAGGCCTGCTTGTAGAGATCTTCACTGTTGTCGGCCAACTGTTTGCGCAATTCTGCGCCAGACTTGGGAGCGGAAAGAATGCCGAAAATGAAGCCTATAAGCCCACCTACAACAAGTCCCTCGAGAAATCGCCCGGAATTATCAGCCATTGTCGTCACCTCACCTTCCTGTGTCTACTTAGATACCTTCATCAAACCACAATTTCTCGTCACACGGCTGTCTATGCTCGTGATGAACTGCCGAGCTTTTTCTCGGCTTTCTCTTCCTTACTGTGCGGCTTGGCCTCGAGATACGCTTTCCAGCCAGCCATCAGCCCAGCGCCCCAGATCGATGTACTCGTCTTCGCCTGATCGGCAACTTTCGTGATGTTGCCGGTCACATCTTCAACCTTAGTGCCTACATCGGTGATGCGTTGCTCGGCGATAGCTTTAATCTCTTGAACACTCCCCAATACGAGATTTACTTCGTTGAGTGTCGGTCCAAGCTCTTTATCGAGAGTCCTTATCAAGGTCTCCGTGGCGTCGAGCGTGCGCTCCGACTGCTTGAGCAAATTGCTTAATGGCGTCGCCATAAATACGACTACAGCAACCAGGATTAGAAAGAGAACAACAACAATTATGTCCAGTATTGGCATAGCGTCCACAATGACAGCCTCGAGATGAGTGACGGTAAGGAAGCCTTATTTGTGTTGGAAGGGCAGAACCGCTCCGCCACCCAGCTCCAGCTCTTCGCGTCTTTTCGCGGCGGCTAGCTTACCGGCAGCCACAGCCTGCTTGAGCCTCACGGTCTGCTCTTCTACGACCAACTGGCAGTAGTTGAGAGCAGAAGCATATAGGTCGAGCGAGTCGTCAACCAACTCACCCATACGTTCCGGCACATCCTTCGCTGTTTTCTTGATAACTCCGCGAACTTCGTCGCCGGACTTGGGCGTGGTAAGGAGAGCGAGCGTCGCGCCACCGACCGCACCTATCAAAGCGCCAGCAAGCCAGGATGCGATCCCGCCACCGGAGCTTCGTTCTCTGGATTCGTTAGCCATGTAAGTTACTCCGAAAGACCACTTGACTTAGCTTTAATCTGCTTACTTTACCAAAAATATTCGCAATCGGCCCATGGAGAGCACCGAATTGTTGCAATATATGGGCGTTTTCACCTGAGCTGCTTAAGTCAGGAAACGGGCTGCTTTTCTTCTATTCGCTGAAACTGCTCCACAAGTAGATCGCAGAGATGCTCTGCAATAGCGCGTTTTGGCATACGAGTCAAATTCTCGCGACCGCCGTCGGCATTGAGAATGATGACAGCATTATCATCGCTGCCGAAGCCGATGTCGGGAACCGTGATGTCATTAGCCACGATCATATCGAGATTCTTTCTCTTCAGCTTTTGATTAGCATTGGTGAGCAATTCTTCCGACTCAGCGGCGAAGCCAATGATTACTTGATCTCGACGCTTAACGCGACCAAGCAGATCGATGATGTCGGGATTCTTCGTAAGCTCGAGCGTAAAGTCCTCGGACTCGGTCTTCTTGATTTTCTGATTGGAAACTCGCAGCGGTCGGAAATCGGCTACGGCTGCGGTCATCACCAGCGCATCACAACCGTCGAATTCGGATTCGACCACTTCCTGCATATCCTGGGCAGTTTCGACCACTATAACGGGGTAGCTGCGATTTACCTGAACCGTAGAAACCAGAATCACTTCAGCACCACGTGCTGCGGCAGCGTCGGCCATTGCGATCCCCATTTTGCCCGAACTCCGATTGCCAATAAATCGAACCGGGTCGATTGGTTCTCTGGTGCCGCCGGCGGTGACCATCACCTGCTTCCCGGCGAGCGTCCTGTGCGCCAGAAGCCGCGCTGCAACTGCCGCTACGACAGACTCAACGGAAGCCATCTTACCGGAGCCAATGTCACCACAGGCTACTTCGCCGAACTCTGGCGGGATGATGTCATAGCGCAAGCGATTCTCCAGAATCTCTAGATTGTGCTGAGTAGCGGGATGGGCGAGCATATTGGGATTCATCGCCGGTGCAATCATGACTTTGGCCTGCGATGCCAATACCATAGTTGTAAGGAGATCGTCGCAGAGGCCGTTGGCGAGCTTGGCGATCATATCGGCGGTGGCTGGAGCAATAAGAATCAGGTCGGCTTTCTTAGCGAGCTCGATGTGCTCTGGTCTCCAATTGCCTGACTGCCCGAATTGCTCGCAATGGGAAGGGTTGCGCGTAATAGTGGTGAGGCTGAGCGGGGTGATGAACTCACGAGCATTAGGTGTAAGAACCGAGTGAACATCAGCTCCGGCGCGCCTTAACGCAGACGCGATATCGCAGGCCTTGTAGGCAGCGATCCCACCGGAAACACCTAAAAGTATAGTTTTGTTTTCAAGTGGAACGAAGTTGTCCAGCTCATCGCCGTGCCGCTTTTTCTCCTTTCCCTTAGAAGACTTCGATTGCCCCTTGTTTTTCATAACCACCTCGAGCGCAGCTTTCCCTGTATTATTATGATTCTACTTGCACTAATTAGCTACACACATGAAGTAATCAAGTGTGTAATTTTTGGGACTGGATCTCGGTTTCATAAGTTAACTTTTGCTCGGACTATGGGATCGATTGCTCGTATCAGCCAAGGGCGCTCGATTACGCGAATTTAGAGGAAGAGAGATGGAAAAGTTTTACGTCACCACGGCGATCGACTACGTCAACGCCACCCCCCATATAGGCCACGCTTACGAAAAGATAGCCGCCGATATCGTCGCGCGTTATTACCGCATGCGGGGAAAAGACGTTTTCTTCATGACCGGTGTGGACGAGCATGGCAGCAAGGTCGAGAAATCGGCTCAGGACGCCGGAAAGTCGCCGAAAGAATTTTGCGATGAGATGGCCGACAAGTTCAAAACTGCGTGGGAAAAGCTCAATCTCTCCTACGATCATTTCATCCGCACCACCGATGATTATCACGAAAAAGCAGTTCAAACTTTATTTTTGAAACTGCTGGAAAAGGGTGACATCTACAAAGGCACGTATACCGGACTGTACTGCGAGGGATGCGAAGACTTCGTCAGAGAGCGAGATCTCGACGATAGCGGCAATTGCCCCAACCACAAGCGTCCACCGAAAAAACTCGAAGAAGAAAACTATTTCTTCCGCCTCACCAAGTACAAAGATAGAATTCGAACCTGGCTCGACACGCACCCCAACGCGGTTAGACCAGAGGGTCGAAAAAAGGAGATCCTCAATCAGCTGGTCGATCCCGAGCTCGCCGACTTCAGCGTCACACGATCGAGAAAGTCGTTGACCTGGGGCATTCCGGTTCCCGGGAAAGAAGATCAAGTAATTTACGTCTGGATTGACGCCCTCTCCAACTACATCACGGGCGCAGGTTACCCGCACGATCCGGAAAGGTTCGCGCGCTATTGGCCAGCAGACCTGCATCTCATCGGCAAGGACATCAATAAGTTTCACTCGATATTCTGGCCAGCACTATTAATGGCTGCGGATATTGAAGTGCCCAGACAAGTTTTTGCTCACGGTTTTATCACTGTCAACGGACAGAAATTAAGCAAATCGTTAGGCAATGTGATAGATCCAATCTCATTGGTCAACAATTACGGTGCTGATGCCGTGCGATTCTATCTGTTTGCAGGCACTCCATTCGACAATGACGGTGACTTTTCTCTCAAGGACTTCATCGAGAAAGTCAACGCCGAATTGGCAAACAACCTGGGCAACCTGCTCAATCGAGTTCTCAAATTAGTCACGGATCATTGCGGAGCGGTCGTCCCCAACTGCGATCCAGAGCACACGTTACGCAGTCAGGCAAACGAGATTCATGTGGTTGTGCAAAAACATATGGAAGCTCTCGAGTTTGCAAAGGCTCTGGAAGCGATTTTTGCGTTGTCCGATCAAGCCAACAAGTATTTCAACGACGAAAAACCGTGGGCTCTGTTCAAACAAGAGAAGAGAAAAGAAGGCGAAGAAGTGCTATTTACCTGCCTCGAGGTACTTCGTCGCATAGCCATGAATCTTTATCCGTTTACCCCACAACTAGCCAACGACATCTGGCACCAACTCGGCTACACCGACGACGTCGGCGTGATCGGCGACAAGAAAGACGACGATTTCTTCGATATGATTCGTCCAGGCATGAAGATCAATCAAACGGGCCCTGTATTCAAACGTCTAGAGTTGGCAGCGGAAGACGCGGTTAGCGCAGCGGTTTGATGGCTTAGAGCAAAACAGATCAATCTGGCGGATGTGTGTCGGCTCAAGCCTGAGTACGCGCTAAAGCCGTTGGGACCAACACGAGACGACTGTATAAAACCGCCGACACGGAAGTGCGCAGGTCTTTTCTCCAATATTTGTACGTGAGCCAATTGGCTACAGTGTCGAGAAGACTTTCGACGGTCTACGATGAGAACTTTTCCCATAACTTCGTCTGCCCATTAGTTATCCGCATGTAGTCTTTTTCCCACCTGAAGGTCGAGACCAGCTCGAGCGGAGAGGCTGGCTATGAGCTGCTCACAACCTATAAATATGAGGCAGTAATCCTGGACTGACTGAGAAAAAACTGAGCGCTGACGGCGACGAGTCATCTATTATAAGAAACCTGCATGGGGTCGGCTATAAGCTGTTATCTCCGTAGTCCGATCCAAGCACCAATGCGTGAACTGACTTCCGTCGATGCGAAGTTAACAGAGTTGTCCCTAATTTGTCACAAATCCGTCCGTATTCCGCCATCATCGACTAACTATGATGTCACTCATGGGGTTGGCAAAGAGGTTATGGCTAATGACTTTTGCACAATGGATTTTATTTGGGAGATACGAATCGGCAATACAAGGCAGTCGACAAAAAACCGATGGATCGACGCTAAACTTCGACAGAAGCGGCAGAATAATGTCAATCAGATACCCTGATGGAAAGACGCTCGAGGTCAAGTACGACAATCTGGGTGGTATCAAATGGTTTCAAGATTCGACCGGTGAATATGTCCGCGGCAACATGATTTTCGCCACGGATCCAACACCGATGTACAGCTGGCTTCAACCGGGACGCCAGCCCTGGCGCGGCTCCATCGAACTCGATCAAGAGTCGGGAACGGTCTCGCTTATCGACTTCGACAACTTGACCAGAGTAGACACGCGCACCTGCCGTCGACGGACCGAAGTAGGTCACGTTGGAGTAAATGAGACGTACTTCGTGGAAAGCGACGTACGACAAAGACCAGTGCGCATCGTCTGTGGTTCCATCATGCATGAGATGCGATGGAAGAGCACGAGTACACAATAGCCCACTAATTTTCAAAACATTCTCCCCACATTGTTCGAGCAAAGCTGCTCGACCAACCTGACACATATACAGAGGAGGACTAAACACCATGCATCCGCTCCAAGCATCGAACGATTTCATTCATTCTGGCTGCAAAGCCTATAACAACGGACAGTATGCAAAAGCTGGTCGAATGTTCATAATGGCATTGAAAAAAGCGCGTGAAGCGAACTGCGAAGGCGAAACCTTATGTATGATTAGATTCAACCTTGGTCTGTACTACTGTCACCAGAAGCGCTACAAGAAAGCGGAAAGTTGTTTTCTAAGCGCACTGACGATCTGCCGTGAGCAAAAGGATCTCGAATCAGAGTATCGTGTCCTTATGCAACTGTCCGATCTATATGCGCGCTGGGACAAGCCACGAAGGTCGTCGCGCACATATCAGGAAATTCTTTCGACTTCACGCATTGCATCCAAGTTATCGGTTTTGGAGTTGGACACTGTTTTCAGCAAACTTTTCAAACTTTACTACACGACCGGTAAATACACCCGAGCCTCGCAGGTCTGCCAGGAAGCGGTTCGATGGCTGCTCAAGAAGGAAGATGGGACGGCTCTCTCGTCGAGATGGAGCGTATTCCAAGAGCACTGCGATGACATCCAACGCGGCCGGCGAAACATAGACGGAACGAGAATCGTGCTCCCCGCGGCTGTCTCCGCCGACAGCTATATAAACTTCACACCAGCTTAAACACAGTTGTCTGTCCTTGGAAATTTCTCGAATAGCAATTGGTGTCGTGTGTACCGCAAAAAAACTCGGAAAGACAGCAAGCGATGCAGGTTCAGGAAGAGGCTCAAACCAATGCAAGTACTTGCGGAGAGCCGATGAAAGTCGTCCTTCAGGAGTGTTTGGCTAGGCGTACACGGCTTGATTTATCTCGGGAGCTCCAGCTACTCGCCAATTTTTATCACGCTCACGGATATCTAGAGCGAGCGCAAGAGCTTTACCGAACGATTATCAGAATCAGAAAGGACCGCGAAAGGACGACAGACGACTATGGCTTTCGCAACGAATCGGTGTCATAGGTCGCGTTTGACTAACTGGCAGTTAGGCTTGAGTTTGACAAAACTTTCCAAACCGTAAGCAGTAATGAACGAGACCTCCGGAAGTCTCAGTTTTGCCAACATCGGCATTTTACTAAGCGAGTTTAAACCGCTGTCCGAAAGTGTGTTGTCTCCCAAAATCGACAACGTTTCGAGATTCGAATCAGCTAGTTCGCTCACATCGCTATCGGTCAACTCAGAATTACAGAGGATGAGAGTCTGAAGCCGATTCATTTTTACAATTTTGGATAAATTATCTCCGTTTATCGCCCCGATTATCTTGAGGGAGCGCAAATTCGAGAGGTCACGCAGAGCTTCCCAGTTGTCATCGCTCATCGGACGCCTAATAGATAAAGATAGAGATTTCAAATCGGCAAAATTCTTCAGTGCGACAAATTGACTAAGTTCCATCCGATCGCAATCAATAGCCAGCGTACTAAGAGACCGAAGCGAAGCAATCCCAGCGAAAGCCTCTGGATCGTACGGAGTCTGGTTGTCCCTTTGCGCTCCCAGAGTGTGCTTAATTTCTTCACTGTAGCCCGGACGTTCAACGAAATCAGTGCTCGTCAAAGCCAGCGTTTGAAGAGAGTCCATTTTCTGAATGGATCTCAACCCGTCAGCAGCAAAAGGTGTATCCATAAGTTGCAAGGATTTAAGATGTAATTTCTGAAGATAAACCAGACCATGCTCGTCGAATGTTGTGCAGTTTTGAATGGTTAAGTCGGAGAGAGTATGCATTCGGCCAAGCAATTTAAGAGAGGCTTCACTCAGGTCGATCGATTCAATCAGCAAGCGAGTCAATGAAAGCCCTTTGAGATATTTCAAGCCGTCAACGGCAAATGCAGGAGTCTTGCGAATGGTCAGACGGTTAAGCGTCGTCAGTTCAGACAACCCGACGAGAGCGCTATTACTAAACCGACAAAGTTCAATAGTCAGCGTTGCAAGCTTGCAGTCTCTGAGAACCGATATCATGGACCCGTTAATGGTGCTGTTGCGCAGGAAAACATCATTGAGACCTACGATCGACCTGAGTTTGGCAAACGAAGACGTTGTGTCGGCACCTTCCACAACGACTTGGTTCGGAGCAGTACTTACAATTTTAAATGCCTGACTTTCACCAAGTGATGCGCCCTTTAGCACTCGCTCGAAGGCATCCTCATTCTCAGAAAAAGTCGGTGTGCCTGCAGAACGGAGAGCAATAGTCGGAGTAGTTGCAGCATCAAGGTTTTGCCAAATTGAGTAGGCTATACCGCCGAATATGATGAAAACAGTTGCTACAAGAAAAGCAATCAATGGCATAACGCGATCTCTCCGCCCCGAGGCAACAGGTGTTAGCGCGGCTTGACTGTCGGACAGCGGCGCTTCCAGAACCGCTAAGTCTGGATCTTCAATAAAGGCCTGCAGATCTGCCATGGTTTGAAATCTTTCGTCGGGCTCTTTGGCAAGACAACGCTGAACAATCTCGTCAGCAACCGGACTGAAATTGGAATCAGGGTTAGCCTCGGACAGACGGGGAATCTCTTGATTTACATGGAGGTTGACAACCTCGATCGCTCCTTGCGCGACGTAAGGAGGGCGACCGGTCAGCATCTCGAAAAACAAACAACCGACCGAATACACCTCAGATCTGGCGTCGAAAGGCTTTCCATAGAATTGGTCCGGCGACATATATGCAGGTGTTCCGGCAATAGTATTTCCTTTGTTCGTTTCGAACAATGCCTCCTTGAGCGTCGCGATGCCCAGGTCTATGACCCGCACTTCCAGTGGTGCCGGAGTGGTATCGTCTTCAGCATTTCCTTTCACGATCAATAGGTTTGAACCTTTTATGTCGCGGTGAAAGATACCTCTGGCATGCGCATGCCCAAGCGCGCTGGCGAGCTGCATCAACACAGACAAAGCCATCGGCTCGGATAAGACCCCATTGGTCTCGATGTAGTGATCGAGGCTGTTACCCTCGGCATACTCCATAACCATATATGGTGCACCGCTTTCGGTCGCACCGAAGTCAAAGACCTTGATAATATTTGGATGATCGAGCTTACTCGTGGCCTGAGCCTCTTTCTGAAAGTCCACTAATTGCTTAGCACTAAGCGTTTGCAAACACTTGATTGCAACATGTTTTCTCAGCATCCGATCGACCGACATATACACGATGCCGGAGACGCCTCTGCCAATTTCGCGCAAAGGCTTATATCGATCGATTGGAAAGACATCTTCATCGATGAGCAGACCTTCTACGGCCTGACCGAACTCCTGACTGAGCGTCAAGTCATCCATCATCGTGCCGACGGCGCTCTGCACCTCGGCATCGGTTGCCTGGACCGGCGAAGGATTTTCGCAACGGCAGAGATCGCTACGAAAAACCCACTGCGTCAGGCTTCCGACTCGTCCCATTGAGATGCGTTTGTTGCATAGTGTACAAAGTAGTATCGGATCTTTTCCGATACTGTCATCCGGAATGACAAGCTCACTGCAATGACACGTGGCAATCCACTGAGTGATACTGCCCGGTCCGGAGTTGCTTCGACTCATTCCACACTTTCGACAGGTTTCCACAGTGTATTCCGCACTCACTCACTTCCCGTAGTAGGGATCATACACTTTCGGCAGATGACTGTACTACAGTGATGTGTCAACTCGAACAGCAGAGTTGGAAGAATTGTGCCTAATCAGGCCAAACGACCGGTCTTTCACCTGGGAGGCCATCATCAAAGGTGTCCTGTGCAAGTGAGTTCTCACGCGCCTGAATGACGATGTACTGAACGTCTTCGGAGAAATTGTTTCTCCAAGTTCTTTCACAGGCAGGTGCAATGCGAACGACTGTGCACCTCGACATCGAATGTTTCGTTGTCGAGCTGAATCTGTCCCTCGCCTCGCGTGAAAATATATAGTTCTTCATTCTGCTGATGATAAAACGGCATAGAAGCACCAGCCGGAAAAAGATTGAGACTCACCTGCATGCCCGTGAGCCCAAGATGATCTTTCAGGAACAGTTTGCCGTTAGTCTTACAATCTCTCAACGGATTCTGCAGTTCGTATTGGAGCAAATCAGCAAAGCGTCCTGCATTTACAAGGGAATAAATTCTTACCTTTTGCAGATGGAACGTTCTGCTCAGCAGCGACTTTACTCAAATTCATGTGCTGTACCTCCTCATAATCAAAGCAAAGGTACATGCGCGAGGACAAGCCTCGCGCATGTGTCTCTTGCAATTAGCCGCAGCTCGAAGTGCCGCAGCTGCTCTTGGTATGAGTTCCTTCCGTGGGCAGTTGAGCCGCATGGTATTCGTCAAATCCGCCATAAAGCTCTTTGACTGGAAAACCTTTCTTCGCCAGAAGCAATGCAGCTTTTGCCGCGAGATGGCAGGTAATTCCGTAGCAATAGACGACTGTGGTTTTGTCTTTGCTGAACTTATCTGCAGCCTTGTCCAACTCTTCAAAAGAGACGTTGATAGCACCAGGCACGTGGCTCTTAGCGAACAGCTCGGGTGTTCTAAGATCGATTATGGTCAGCGATTCTTTCGCTTCAAGTGCATACTTGAGGCCGATAGGTCCAATTTCGAAAGCGAGCTTTTGTTCGAAGTATTCAACTGCTTTAGCAGATTGTTTTGTCAGTAAATCGGTAGTCATTTTTAATTCTCCTTTTCTGAAAAAAGCGAATGGCGATAGCAACGGCCCTTTACAGACGTTGCAACTTTCATGCCCTCCAGAATAGAATGAGTTAGTATCCAGTCGCAAGTAGACACCCAAAAGTGCTGTAGTATCCATTTTGAACCGTAGTATCCATTTTGATACCGAGGAGAGCCAATGCCAGGGAAACTAGAATGCCCAATCATGTCGACGATGGCCATGATTTCTGATAAATGGAAGGTCTTAATAATCTGCAAACTGAGGGGCGGTACGATGCGTTTTAACGAACTCATGCGTGCCTTAAAAGGTGTGACACAAAAAGTGCTAACAAGTCAGCTCCGAGAGCTCGAAGACGACGGAATACTGTCGCGCAAAATTTATGCGGAAGTGCCACCGCGGGTGGAGTATTCCTTGACACCGCTGGGTGAAACACTGGTCCCTGTTCTCAACAAGCTGGAAGAATGGGCTCAGATCCATGCCAAGGAGCTTATCGAAGCTAGAGAAAAGGCCGAAGAAAGAAAAAAAACCAGGAACGCCAGTTAACTGTCTCCAGACCTCGTCTACCGGGCACATAGTGTAGGACAGTCCAGTTTGGGATAGCTATGTCCGGGTCGCATATCAAGACGAATAAGGAGACCATGGAAGCCGCTGCACAGCGTGAGCCCTCGAACAGCTCAGCCGAGAAGAAGCGGGAGCTGCGCACGAAAACATACATTATCCCGTACCTTCCTTTCAGCCGTAGAGCCGGATATCTCGTCGCCGGCACGGCACTTGTCATGGGGATAACATCCATCGCCTGCATCGTAGCAAGTCAGCTGATCAACATGCCTGCATATGTGTTGCCGATTACAATTCCACTAACAGTGATTGCGTCTGCTGTTATCTGCGCATTCATCACTCTCGAGCGGGATATTGCTAAGCGCATCTCAATCAAAGTCTGCGACGAAGGTATTACCTTTCCGTACATGTTCAAACCCGACATGCTGTTTCGCCCCATGCGCCCCTGGTCCGACATCGCCAACATACTTCTTGGTTCGATGCTGCTCAACGACGCAAAAGGTGCATATGAGTTCGACCTGGAGAAGGCAGACGATAGCAAAAAACTGTTCATCTATTTCAAATCTGGTGGTCATGCCACGATCGACCTCAACCGCATGTCAAAAAAGGGAGCTGAGCTTTTATTCGTTGCGCTCGAATCCTGGTGTTTAGAGTTCAGCCGCTCCCCGCAATTTCGCCTGGGCGAGAATAGCGATGACAGCCGTTTCATCGGAAAGCAAGCCAATCCCGAAAAAGAAATCCCACAAAGTTTTACGGAACTCTGGGAGCAGGAGATGCAAGACCATTTTTCAGCGACCAACTTTGTGCCATTGAAGAAAGGAAAGCTCTTGAAGGCAGGGCGCTTGCGCGTTTTGATGCAGATTGCCGCTGGCGGTCTATCCGCCATATACTTGGCAGAAACACCCGAGAAAGAGCTTCGTGTGCTGAAAGAGGCGACACTTCCACTGACGCTCGCTGAGAGCACTAGAGAAAAAGCAAAAGAGCTATTCCTTAGAGAAGCCACCATTCTACAGCGTCTTTCGCATCCGAAGATTGCTCGCGTATTGGACTACTTCGTGGAGGACAATCGCGACTATCTTGTTCTGGAGTTCGTCCCAGGTCATACAGTCAGACAGCTTGTCAGACAGAACGGACCATTCAACGAAAGCGATGTACTTACATACTCCATGAAAATCGCCGACATTCTGGAGTATCTTCACTGTCAAAATCCGCCGGTAATCCATCGAGATATCACACCGGACAACATCGTCTTGAGAGAGGATGACGAGATCGTTATCATCGACTTCGGCGCAGCCAACGAATTCTTAGGCACCGCTACAGGAACGCTGGTCGGCAAACAGGCGTACATCTCACCAGAGCAGTTTCGCGGTCGGGCTCAGACACAGAGCGACATCTACTCGCTCGGCGGCACGCTTCATTATATGCTGACGGGAAAAGATCCGGAGGCTCTCGCAGAATCGCACCCACGCAGCCTCAATTCAGATATCTCACCCGATGTCGACGAGCTGGTGGCACGCGCAACGGCTCAAGAATTACAAGAGCGCATCGCCGATGCCACCACTTTTTATGCCGCAGCAGAACAACTTTTGGAACAGGGTCCTGGTGGCGTTATCGATATTCGCGCTCGCGATGGCGAAAGTTAATCGATGTCATACTCCAAACAATCGTTAGCCAAGAGATACTTCTTCTCAAAAACCAGCCAGAGCGCCGAGGACTATACGGCATTCTGGATTAGATACAAGCCGGAGCGACTGAACAGACAAAGACTCAAGCGACCTGGCTCAAAGCTGATACTATCGCTGACTATTTTGGCGACTGCGATAATAGGCGCAGGAATGCTATTTCTTCAACAGTCCCTGGTGGGATACTCGCTCATCGCTTCCGCAATCTATATGACGTTGTCTACTATAACCGGCATTGGCCCCTGGAAATTGATCGCGCCGACGCATATTGAACTCAGCGACAAAGGACTGCAATTTCACTGGCTGCACCTGTTGTACCAACTCAGCACGCCGCTTCTGAGCTGGGACAGAATCTCACACGTCACGACCGTCAACACCACCGTCAACAAAACCGAGGAGATAACGATAGAATTTAATGCCATCGCCCGTGGTATCCCGCTCAAAAAGCGACTGGCTTACTTTGTACTCGCTCCTATTCTGACATGGGGATGGCTGAGCAGTGACCGAGCCTTGATTCGCTTTGAAGTCGACGCAATCGCCTCCAGTGACGATAGGAAGCGATTACAACTAGCCTTAAAAAAGTTTTTGCCATCATACAGAATCGAACCTAAGGTGGCCGACGATCTGAACATGTACATCCGCCAGGACTCGTACACCGATCTCTGGTTGGACAAACTGCAAGATGGGTCCGGCCGTCAGAGAGATTCAGCACTGGAAGCAGGGACTGAACTGGCCGGCGGTGGATACAAGGTGATCAGTCACATAGGTGCCGGAGGACAGGCTCTGGTATACCTCGCCTCAATGCATCGCGAGCTGCCGGACGGCGCGAGCCTGGATGGAAAGAAGGGTGAGACTCTGGTCGACTTGTCCGATTTGCCAATCGCAATCGAAAGCGGAGAAAACAGCGAGCTTCCAGAAGTGGTGCTCAAGGAATTTGTCCTTCCTGCTCAAGCCGGAGTCAATATTCGCAAACGCGTTCTCGACAACATTCAAAGAGAGGCCAAGCTCTGGAAAAAGCTGCGCCATCCGAATATAGTCAGATTGTTAGATTTCTTTGTCGAAGATCAGCGCGCTTATCTGGTGCTAGAACATGCGGAAGGAACTACCTTGAAGGATGTGGTCACCATTTCTGGTATCATGCCGGAACACAAGGTCGTACAACTTGCAATCCAGATGTGCGATATCCTCTCATACTTGCACCGCCGTCAGCCTTCCGTAGTTCATCGTGACTTTACGCCAGACAATTTGATTATGGACAAAGACGAGAAGCTCAAACTCATTGACTTCAACGTTGCCCAACAACTCGAGGCGCAGACGACAAAAACCGTCGTTGGGAAGCACTCCTACATCCCACCAGAACAATTCCGAGGGAAGGCCATTCCACAAAGTGATGTATATGCCCTTGGGGCAACGCTAGATTATCTTCTCACGGGTAAAGATCCCGAGCCCATCTCCCAGGCGCGTCCGCGCCGACTGCGTCCAGAGATCAGCACCAACCTTGACGAGATCGTAGCAAAATGCACCTCGCTCGGTTTATCAACGCGATATCAGGATTGCCAATCGCTCAAGAGTGATCTCTTTACCCTGGTGCAAGAGCAACGGTTACCGCCAGAGTAAAACACCGAGGTTCTGCCAAGCATGCAGGTTCTAGTGAAATCGGAAAAAATGAGGAAGGCAGCAGTGATCTGCATTGTCCTCGTACTTCTTGATGTCATCGTACTATCGGTAGTGGCATCAAGCGGGCTGGTCCAGCGCTTGCAATGGGAATCTGAATTTATGAAATTCACCGAGACACTCGCTGGACCGACGACCAGCGAGACTCTACCAGGTCTCCAGCGACTCGTCGACTCAGCCGACGAGTATCACAAGCCGTACGTACGCAACCTGTTAACAGCACAATACTGTGCGGCGAACGATTGGCCAAAAATAGAAGAAAGTGCACAGAAGAATCTAGAAGAATTTGTACAAAACAAGGATGTTGGGGGTCAAGTAAGTGTTCTATGCATACTTGCAGCGTGCGCCAATCAGCACGAGGACACCTCACAGGCAGAAGCTTACTTCAATCGAGCCTTGCAACTGCTTGGCTCTAAAGACTCGATAGAGATGAAGACTTTGCCGCTCCTGGTAAGCGACATCATGGGGCTTCGGTTCCCACTGCCATCACAGGACAAGCAGTCAATACTCTGCGAGATCGCAACTATCAAGAAAAAGCAGGGGAAAATCGTAGAGGCAGAAGAACTGTACAAAAAAGCAATTGATACGTCAGACACATTGAAGCGCACTCACGCGTTGACGGCGTATAGCAAATTTCTTACGCAACAAGATAGAACAGAAGAAGCGAAGAAGCTCCTGCTATCCGAAGAGAAGTCCATTTCCGAGGCGAGCACGGAAGAAAACGGGGACGAAGTTCGAAGTATGTCCATGCACTGCCTTGGCTACCAACGTGAAAGTGCAGGCAATCTACCGGAGGCGTTGCGACTGTATAAGAAGACCGCGCAAATGATAGTCTCACAAAGCGGTGATCAGAGCGGTGAATATATCGAGTGCCTCGCTGACATTGCCAGGATACTCGAGAAATCAGGAAAGATTGCAGAGGCGGAAGACACATACAAGCAAGCGTACAAGTTGGCCACAAGAGCTGACCACAACAAGCAAGTGACTCCCACCACGCGAGGCTGGCGCATAATTCATGCGGCTACGCCTCTGGCAGATTTCTACTATCAGAAAAAGCAATTCAAAAAAGCCGAGCAGTATTACCGTGAATCGATAGCGCAAAGCACAGCACGATACAAAGAGGCTCCCATCGGCAGCGATTTCGACTGGCTCAATCTAAAACTTGCAGACTGCTTAGTCAATCAGAATAAGCCGACTGAAGCGGAAGAGATCTACAAGAGAGCGGTCGCTGAAGTAGAAAAAAACAAGATTGGCGAGCTTTACAAGTACGAGGTCTTTAACGGCTACTCTCGCTGCCTTGCGGCGCTTCAAAGAGATGACGAGGCGGCGGAATTTCTTACAAAAGCTAAAGCGGAAAAGAGAAAATCAGAACAAAAGCAAGGTCGCCACACCGATAGACCAACCCAAGCCAACTCTGACGGATAGGGAGCCTGTCGCTGGGGTAAGCACGAACTATGTGTTCATTTACTCGAAGAGTTTCATGCCGGTCTGCTGAGCCACTTCGGCAAAATGTTTCCGCGAACAATCTTTGCAAAAATGGCTATGGCAGCTGGCTACCAGAGTCCGTTTCTCGGCAGCAACTACTGCTCTCAGGCGATAGAAGGGCGCAGCAATGAGCTATTTACGTCCATCACCAAACCATTTCCAAAGTATCGATTATTAACTATCCAGAATTGTATCTGCCGTTACTGACAAGCGGTAGGCGCAGCAATGATATACTCAACATCCTAGCTGCTTCTTGAGAGTAGTCAACAAGCACTCGATTAGGAATCAACAGAAATGACATCCGCAACAAAATTCACTTTCCCAGATCGCATATCACTAGGTGGACTGTACTTGGCCGGCAAGTCATTCCCTCATCAACGAAAGTGGGTTGGCGAGGCAGTCGGCGAAGTCGCTCCTGCTTTAGCGGAAGATAAGTTATTGGGTTTGCAGATCAGCGGCCACATCTCGGAATCAATGCTGGCGGAGTTTCAGCCGATTCTAAAGAAGCTCCAGTCCTTCGATCTCTCGACAGTGAGATTCTCCGACAACGTCCTCAAAGAGATCACTCAACTCGAAGATACAGTCGAATTGAGATTGGACTTTGTGCCCTTCGAGGACAACCATGTCGCAAAACTCGCACCAATGAAGAACCTCGCGACTGTCTGGTTCCTTCATACATCTATCAGCAACAAGAGCCTGAGATATTTGGCATCGCTGCCATCTCTACAACATTTGATATTGAAAAAAACCGAGATCACAGATGGTGGTCTGGTACACTTACGCGATGCAAAGCAGCTAAGCACCCTGCTCTTGCCGTCCGAAATAACGGACAATGGACTCGAGGAGCTGGCCAATCTCGACAATCTGATTCACCTGGACCTGTCAAATACAAGAGTTACAGATCAGGGGCTGGAGTTCGTGTCGACCATGGCTAATTTGCAGACTCTTTGCGTCAATGATACCGCCGTTGGTGACGCTGGTTTGACTGCGCTTTCGCGTCTAGCAAAACTACGCACTCTCTACATCAGCGGGACAAAAGTCTCAGACAAAGGTCTGACAAATCTTGAACCACTGAAGAATCTCGAATACCTGGAGATTCGAGACAACAAGGTCACGGATATTGCGTTGCAGCGATTGCGCTCCGCGATACCAGCCTGCAATGTATTCGGTCCTTAGAACTTCTCAGGAAGTTGAGGAGTGTAATGTCAGAGACATCGACAGTCGGAGTAATATCGACCACCGCGACGGATCTGACGCAACTGGCATCAGCAGGGAAGCTGGAGCCGGTGATAGGTCGGGATGAGGAGATTGCGCGACTCATCAATATTTTAACCAGAAGGACGAAGAATAACCCCGCCTTGATTGGAGAGGCCGGCGTGGGGAAAACCGCGATTGTCGAAGGTCTTGCTCAACGAATAGTTAATGGCGAGGTGCCCGAAAGGTTGAAGGGCAAACGAATACTCTCGCTGGAACTCGCCAATCTCATAGCCGGGACCTCGATGCGAGGGCAACTCGAAGAAAAGCTCAGTACACTGATTCGCGAAGTAACTGAAGCGGCCGGCGAGATCTTGCTATTCATCGATGAAATGCACCTGATGTCTGGGGCAGGCGCCGCAGGCGAAAGCGCCCTGGATGTTAGCAATACCTTAAAGCCGCATCTCGCCAGAGGAACTGTGCAATGTATCGGTGCCACCACCATTAGTGAGTATACAAAATACATAGAACGCGATCCGGCTTTAGCCAGGCGGTTTCAAAAGGTCGAAATTAAAGAGCCCGGCGTGGACGATACCGTGGCTATATTACGAGGACTACGGCCAGGATTCGAAGCCCATCATGGGGTGAAGGTGCGAGACTCCGCACTGGTTGCTGCGGCAAACCTGACTGCCAGGTACATTCCTGACAGGAGATTGCCGGACAAGGCAATTGATCTAATTGATGAGACAGCTTCGAGAAGAAGGACTGCAATAGACTCAATGCCTTCCGAGTTGCGGGAGGTCATCGAAGGGACTGCCAGACTTGAACTGGAACAAGCATCGTTGCGTGGAGATGACGATGCAAGCGCGAGAAAGCGCCTGAAGATCGTGGAAAAAAACCTACTCGAGATCAGGCAACAGTCGGAGATTATGAACACTCGGTGGCGCCAATTTCTTGCCGCGATTCAGAGGCGAAGCATACTGCAGCAACAGCTCAAGGCGCTTGACGGGGAGCTGGAGAGAGCCAAGCGCCGGCTGGACTTTCATACCGTAAGCCATCTGGAGGCTCAGCAAGCGCCACTCGTCAAGGAATTGCAAGACAATCTCGACAGCTCCGAAGATTTTCAATTTTCGGTTCCTGCCGAGATAACAACAGAAGACGTCGCGGCGCAACTTTCCGAATGGACCGGGATACCCCTTTCCAAGGTCGGCGAGACGGATGCCAATGCGCTCATCAACATGGAACAGTCTCTGGGATTACATGTAATTGGACAAACTGTGGCTACCCGACGAGTCGCCGATGCTATTCGAATAGCGCGCTCAGGAATCAACGACCCTGCCAGGCCATTAGCCAGCTTCCTATTTCTCGGTCCGACTGGTGTGGGAAAAACCGAAGTTGCCAAAGTTCTTGCCGATACCGTATTTGGTGACTCCCAGGCGCTCATTCGCCTCGATATGTCCGAGTACTTCGACCGATATACCGTCTCTCGACTGATCGGCGCAGCACCCGGCTATATAGGCTACGACGAAGGTGGTCAATTGACGGAATCTGTGCGAAGAAAACCTTATTCGTGCATACTTTTTGACGAGCTGGAAAAGGCACATCGAGACGTCGGCAACATTTTGCTTCAAATTCTGGACGAAGGACACCTGACGGATGCACGAGGAAGGGTTGTCGACTTCAAGAATACGATAATCATCATGACCTCTAATATCGGAGCCGACTTTGTCCTGGATAAGGCCGCAGAGCAACAATCGGATGACAACCGCTCAATTGCACCTGCCGAGGCAACCTGCTCTAGAGACGACGGAAAAACATCCGTCTCAACTTCGAGTCTGCCTCAATCTGGCGGTGTGGACGCTCTTCCCGAGCGCCTGCGTCAACTTTTGCTCAGCCGCTTCAGACCTGAGCTCCTGAATCGGATTGACGACATAGTGGTATTCTCACCGCTTACCGAATCGGACTTGCGCAGAATTGTCGAGCTCCAGATTTCGCAACTGAATGAACGCCTGCAGGCTCAAGGCGCAATGGTGTCTCTATCAGCCGCGGCGCAGGCTCACTTGGCGAAGAGAGCCTATAGCCCCGCATATGGTGCCAGACCATTGCGACGACTGATTCGCCAACTGATCCAGGTCCCATTGTCGAAGTTGCTATTGCAATGCGACTCTTCGAGCGCTAGCCACTTCCATTTAGATTTGAATGGAGACGAAATGGAGTTCGCGCATTACACTGAGCAGGAAGCATTCCCGCCGGACAGCTGAACAACGTCGCTAGCGAAGTTGCATTTCCTTTCTGCGTGCGACGGTTGAGACTGTAAAGTCCGGGTCGCGCTTCAGGCGCTCCAGTGTTTCACCAGATATGGTATCGTTAAATACGAGCTCTATCCGCACCAGTGGGCTGGGATCGCGCAACAGTTGCTCGGTTTGCAACTCCGTTAGTCTAGATGTCCGAGCGTTCTTCATGCGGACCTCCAGCGGTGCCGTATGCAGTTGCACTTCCTTTCTGAATTTCGCAGTGACCGCAGTCCAGGCGACGGTTGCCTGCTGTCGAATGAAACCTGTCAAAAGTTGAAAAAAGGGCGGTCGCTCAGGTTCGCCAGGCTTACGCCGTTTTCGTTCGTCCTCCGGAGGTCGCACCATAAATGGACAACACCAGCTCATAGCATTTCTCCTCAGTCAATATCCAAACGCCAGGGCAGTCAAGGAGGAAGACTGCTCAAACAATGGCGGTATCGTACGTTTGATTTGCTCGAATTGTCAAGAGAAACTTCCCACCAATCTTAGCAATTCACAGCACAGCGAGGCTTTCACGAACGCCAGTAGCCGCAATATCTCTCGATTCGTCTGCGCTATTCCTTAGTGAGCAGCCTAATGCGACCCTCGCTCTGGCGGATCTCTTTCATTATTGCGGTGAACACCTCATCCTTCACAATCCGCCTCTGACGGAAATCGACGGGATAACGAGCAGTGAACGCAACACTCTTATCCAAGATCGCGAAGGTTACAAGAGGCTCGATTTTCTCATCTTCGACAAGATACTTCTCTTTCAGCCGCTCCCAGCCAAGTTTAGCTTCTAACACATAATCACCCACGACCTCGTCAACTATCTTTTGAATGATAGACCGCATAGCTTCGGCGTCTGAATCGTTGGTAACTGAAACAACCACCTCATCCCAGAGAAAGGAGAGATCACGGGTATAGTTGAAAGTCGGACCGGCAAATATGGAACCATTGGCGACGCGAACAATTCTTCCCGTGTACAGGTCGCCATTGACCCACTCGCCTAGCTCCATTAGCGTGGTCCGCACCAGTCCGACGTCTATGACATCGCCCTTGATACCAGCAATCTGAACCCGATCGCCAACGCGATACGTGTCACCGAATGTGATGGCAAGCCAACCTGCCATACTGACAATCAGCTCTTTCAGTGCAAGAGCGATACCAGCGGTTGCCGCCCCAATGATTACAGCCAGACTGCCAAGCGTGTCGCTGAAAACGACGGAGAGAAACACGAGTCCGAAGAAGTATGAGGAGAACTCAGCGATCTTGGAGACTGTATAGCGTTTGTACGACTCGTGAAAGTATATCGGAATGGACCGTCGAACCGAGTAGGTAACAACTATCAGAATGAAGAGTCCCAGAATGCTGATACCGATGCGCAGTGAGAGCGGATTGCCAAGTAAATACAGCAAATTCGATTTGACCGTACCGAATCGAACCTGATCTATCGCATCATTGAGATTACGTTTTGCCCTCTCAGAATCTATAACGGCTCGAATAGTAGCCAATCGCCTTTCTGCCAAAGCCTCCATCGCGACTGATTCCGAGTTGGCATCAGTCTGACTTACAGTCACCAGAGTTGCGTCACCGTAGACGATGGCATTGTGATCTGGGAAGAATTTGATTCGCAGTTGCGCAGGTTCGAAATGTTGATCAGAGATCACTTTGTCGAGTTGAGAAGACAGAGTTTGAGCACGTTGCGAGGCCGGCTGATCTGAGCCGCCAGAGTAGATGACGAACAATTCCTTACCGGCAAAAGTGGCCGGTAAGGAATCTCGGGCCGGAGCCGAAGGAGCTGAGGCCGCAGGCGCCTGCGTAGGTTGTAGAGTGGATTGCTGCGGCGGTCGATTTTTGTCTTCAGCCGCTGACTGCGCTAAGCCAGCTGTGGGGATGAGCAATGCTACACCGACAGCAAGATGCAGCAAGGTCGTGCGAGAAATCGCCGCCTTATTATTGAAAGACCCCGCCCCTTTGCTGGGCTGAAAAGTGCTGTACTTATTCGACAGAGATGGGTAGATCATCATGGGTCTGCAGTCAGGATCGGCATATATTACCGGTCTGTTAGCAATTGTTCAAGCCGGTTTTGCCTTACGGAACCTCCGGGTATGATTGTGTTGAGGGCAAACTGGCTATGACAAGCAATAACGGACGACTTGTTGTTCGAAAATGGATAACCACTATTGGTGCACGTTGCATCGCCGGCACCTTGTTTTTCTTTGCCTTCATTATGGGTGGCTGGGTAGCTGGAGTCGGATTCCATGATCCTGACACGTGTTGGCTTCTGGCAATGGGCAAGCATATTTTGGCAACCGGCTCTGTTCCGTCTAGCGATCCTTTCTCATATACTTTTCACGCCTTATCTCAAGATGGCTCAGTAAACTTCAACGCCCTTGTCAACAACACCACTGTCCCGAACAATCGCATATTTGTTCCATACCAATGGCTTACAGAGCTCTCCTTCTTTCTGTGCTACAAGTTAGCTGCCGGGTACGGCGTACTCGCTCTAGCGTCCTCCGTCATTTTGGGCGGCATGTTCATCGGTCCGCTAATGCTTTATCGAAAGCTCCGCTGCTCGATGGTGCTTGCCGCACTATTTGTGATACTAGGAGTAGTGGCAGCCTGTTTCCACTTTATCGCGCGTCCTGAGATATTCTCCTATCTTTTCTTCAGTGTCCTCTTTTACCTCTTTATCCCAATTCGGTTCAAAGTAGAGGGTAATCAACCGTTCGACAAGAGAGATCTGCTTCTCCTAATTCCTCTTTCAGTTTTAATGGCATTGTGGTGCAACTTCCACACGGGATTTACCTCGGGAATGATAGTCGCGAGTTTATTGCCGCTCATACTTACAATTGAAGTTTTGTTCAGACCGAAGGTCCACAAATCCATACTCGTACTGCCCTGGCTTGCTTTCATCGTCATGCTCGGAGCCACTTTCATCAATCCGTTCGGAGTTGGCTTGTGGAAGTACATTCCAGAGCTGTTTTTCTCACCGCTCAATCATTTCATTCGGGAGCTCAGCGCAATAACACCAAAACACCTGACCGAATGGACATTCTACCCGTACTTTATTCTTGGTGCGCTCAGTCTCTTCTTCCAGTTCAGATCTGTGAGAAAGTGGAAATCGAGTGGAAATGCTCCGATTGGTTGCGCTTTCTCAATACTCCTTCCCATAGCTGTATTCATCGCTGGAATCAAGTGTTTACGCCTGATTCCCTTCGCCTCTTTGTTCATCGTCGCAGAGCTCGCATGGCTACTCAAAGGCGACCTTTCGGCGGTGAAAGAACCTGGAAGAGCGCCGACCGAACGGAGCACCGTAGACGGTATCGAATCCAGTGGAGCCCCGAATGACACCAGCATAGCCAAGGCCACGGATGATGCCAACAATGACGGCGCTAGCGGCACCACAGATAGCACCACAAATAGCGCCAACAACAGCGTCGCTGCAGTTGAGGATCTGAGTACCAACGATAGACTAAATGCAATCTTTAGCATGCAGGGCTGGCAGGCAGTGATGCTGGCATTCTCGATTTTCGGTCTCATCTGCATTACAAAAGAAGCAGCTAGACCGGTCATTCCAGCCAGCAGCGACGCCTTCAAAGCTCCGTACAAAGCGATCGCGTATCTGAGCGCCAACGGCTTACCTGAGGGCGGCGTTCTGAATGACGCTCAATACGGAGACATGATGATTTGGTACATGATCGCTCGAGAGCGCCCTATCCTGTTTAACGATCCCATAGAGATTACTAGCGTGAAGGAAAAGCCAAAAGTGTTTTTCGATACTCGCTTCGACATGTACGGCGCGCCGCTTGTCACCGATTATAATACGATCGTCGCACTGAAGCCAGGCTGGCACGATCTCGTAGACCGCTATGACTTTCGCTGGTGCTTCCTGCCGGCCCAATTTGCTATTTTGGAGAAACTCAAGAAAGAGTACTCATGGAAAGAACATTATAGTGATGGTACCGCAGTGATTTTGATCAAACCTGATGATGCCTCGATCTCTTCGAAGAACAATTAGCCATCATTCGCTTTGCCGGCAGGACAATCGCGCTGTTAATTCTCGTTGGTCCGTTCTTAACTCCATCATTCGCTTTGCTAGCCGAACAATCGTGCTGTTAATTCTCGTTGGTCCGTTATTTACTCCATCATTCCCCTGTTGACATACGTACTCCGGCTTGCCATGCTGAATCGACACATTTAGGCCTGGATAAAAGCATGGGAAAAGATGGTCTCAAAATTTCGCCTCAACGAGGCGAGAATATGTCCTACGTGCGAAGCGACCTTTGATGCAACTTCCCGTCGAACTCATTTCCCAGAAGACGCTACACTCCTGTGCCCGGTCAATGCAACTCGGACGGGCGAAACTATTGTCAACTGGCACCCAAAAGAGCTTTTACCTGGGTCCCAACGGTATCATTCTCGATATTCTGATGGAACAAACTAAAGGCGCCGGATTCAAGGATAGCTCGCCAAAGTCGGCTAACCAATCAGAAGGACAGGTGCCGATCAACATCAACGATCCACAGTTTCGAACAAGTCTTGCATTCGACTTAAAATCGCAACGAACTCCAGATTGACAGCCTTACGCGGTGAAACGAGTTGTTGGACGTCATTCGAAGAGCTTACGTTAATCTAGTAATTTGTTGCCTCAATACTGCTAAAACGAGCGACCGATTTTCGATATCAAGTTGAGTTGGATAGTTACCAATCATCCGAGCTTGCGATAGAACCACTGCCTTTGTCCTTTACGGCAAACCATGCGTGTTCTTCCAGGTAAGCGCTTACCTGGAAGAACACGCTAAGTAGCCGTGCTTCAGTTGTTGATCGGTACGTAGATATCGAATTCTCCATCCAGCGTTTCTGGATTGAAGCGCTCATCATATATCTCCAGATCGGGCGCATTTTTCTTGTGCCGATCAGAGTTGCGCGGAACCCAAGTTCCCCAGATGTAGCGTATCGTATGCGGAAGCTCCGATATCGGTCCCTTGTGCGTGAATACAGCGTACTTGGACGCTGGAATCTTCATTGCCACCATCCCTTTCGGCGGATTTTCCAGATCCTTTACCGGCATAGCGGCGATGTACACGAAAGTGTCACCGTCTTGCAGCTTCACATCCGGATGCGATGCTGCACATACACCCAAGGTGTAACCGGATTTGGTATCATGAATTTCCGAGACGCGCGCCATGAATTTCGGCCAGAGCTCACCAATCTCTTTATGTTCACCTTCATGAAAGCTGTCAGCCATACCGACGACCAGCTCTTCTCCTCGATCTACAATTTTCGGTTCCATATTTACTCCATTTCGCAAATGTATTAGTAATTCCGGGAGGAAAATCTCCTTGCCGACGATGGGAGACGGTATACGTGACTTGCGATAAATGTTTGGAGTTCCACCGAACATTTTTTTGAATGCCCGAGTGAAAGATTCCTGACTCTCAAAGCGAGCTTCAAGAGCTATCTCAATAATCGGTTGGTCGGACAAAAGCAATCGTCTGGCGGCGAGCGCCAGGCGACGCTTGCGAATGTGCTCCGCAATTGTTTCTCCGGTCATCGCTTTGAAAATGCGATGAAAGTGAAATTCCGAAAAACCGATTTCGCTAGCAACCGATTCTGGAGAAAGGTCGCCTTGCAAATTCGCTTCGATGAAAGCTATTGCCTTCTTCGTACCATCGAGGTAGTCCATAAACCCACCATCAACACAAATGGTAGAGCGTAAGAAATTTCACGTCTTGATATTTTCTGCTATTCGCGAATTATCTATCGATGCGTCGGTTGGCATCACTGTAGTTACGCAAGGTGACGCCTTGCGCCTTGAGTAACCACCGACGTACGCGAGTAAGCCAGAATCGAGGTCCTCGCTCCACATGTCCACGGACACTGGCAAATCGATAACGCTCTAGCTCGAATTTGACTTTATGAAGCTCGGATCTGAACTCTTCTGTCTTGAATGCAACAGCCATGGCGCGATCAGCCTGCTCTTGAAGGTCCGGAAGCAGTCGCAGTTCCGTCTCTAAGGTAGCAATGCGGGCCCGATCTTCGACTCGATCGGTCAAAAGTTTGATAATTGTCTCTTGCGCCTCGATGACCAATCGGCGCATTTCTTCGAGCTCCTGAGTCTTGTCTTCGACCCGGATGTCTTCAACTTCCTCTTGCATCATCAGCTTTTGAGCTTTAGCCAGGTTCAACTTGCCGCTCGGATCGCCGTCTTTGCGAAGAATCTTGACAAAGCCTTCCAAGAGTCCGACCAAATCGGAGCGAGAGACACGGTCGTCTTCAGCAACGAAGGGCGTTTGCAATTGAAAAGAGTCCGGACCGCTGCTCGTCGGCACCGATGTAATTTCGTTGATCTTTGGCGGACGACCAACAACCGGTACAGGCTGCGGCTTGGACTTTCTGCTCGAGCTCGCTCGCATCTGGGAATAGTCGAAGCTGCCTACGCTATCGACCATGTTGAAGACTCCCGATGATTCCGGTTGGGCCGGTTGCGGATCGAAATTTTCGATGTCGCGAGTAAACAGATCGCTCGGCAACTCTCTGTGTATCTTCACACCGCTCGGTGGTTGCGGCGTTGTGGACTCTTCTTGCGGAGTATCGAGCTGTTGTTCGACGGCTTGCTCCGCTGGAGCTTGATCTGCCGAGGGCCGCTCTTCACCCGTGAACATCTGATCGAGACCGTCCAATGAAATAGGGTCCGGCACGCCAAGTGGTTGTGACTGACTCATGCTACTCTCCCGCCAACTCTATCAAGATTATCCTCTATCGAATCGTGGGTTGTCCAGTGATACCATGATGCTATATGCGGTGCGATATGCACCATATGCAGTGCCACCTCAAGCTAGTGCACAAGCGCGGGGCTATGCAGTATATATGCGACAATCCAACAACCGGATTGATAACAGTACGAGCCTACGGAAAACAACAAGTTGACGAGCAGTTTCACGACATCATTGCAGTGAAAGCTTCGAGGTAAAATGTTTTTTATAGCACCATTTACTCGGGCTTGCGCTTGGTTTTTGGCTTGGCTTTCGGCTTGGCAGCCGCCTCTCCTGGTAATGCCGTTGCAGCTCGTTTGATACCAAAATGTTTCTCGACCATTTGCTTCACTAGAGGCGCCGCGGCCGTTCCACCGTGGCCGCCGTGCTCGACGAAGGCACAGCAAGCAAGCTCAGGCTTGTCCGAAGGAGCGTAACAGGCAAACCAACCGTGAGTCTTGCTGCCCTTAGGCGGCGCCTCGGCAGATCCTGTCTTACCCGACATTGGCACTTCCGGGATACGCGAGCGCCCTGCCGTACCAGCTTCGACGACAGCTTTCAGTCCGTCGGAGAGAATCTTCATATGCACCGGATTTACCTTCCAGAATTCAGGTTTCGGTGCCGGCACCTGACGGTCATCGATCTTGATTACGAAGTGCAAGAAAGGTACACGTCCTTTCATGCCAAAACCAGCATACATCCGCGCGGCCTGCGCCGGTGTGACCTGCAAAAAGGTCTGACCGATGGACATATGCAACGTATTGCCTTTGTACCATGGCTCATGCAGCCGCCTCCTCTTCCAGGCCGAGTCCGGTACGAGACCAGAGCGCTCATTGGGAAGCTCCACTCCCGTTGGGCGACCAGCGCCAAAGCGATTACCCCACTTTTTAATGTCTTCGGGCTCCAACCCAAGAGCCATCTGGTAGAACGCGGTATCACGAGACCACTGCATGCACTGCACCAGATTGTAATGCGCCGCCTTGCCCGTCCAGTCGTGGAATGTAAAGCCGCCCAGGCTCAAGCCACCGGAGACATGAAGCATCGTATCTGGTTTCACGACTTTCTTGTCGAGGGCGGCAAGCAAGGTCACGGGCTTCCAGATTGAGCCTGGCGGAAAGCCGGAAAGCGCGCGATTATGTAGAGGATGGCTCGGAGAGTTGAGGACCTTGCGATCCTCTTTTGTCATTCGGCGAGTAAAGACGTTGGGGTCAAAACTCGGTCGAGAGCAGAGGAACAGCACCTCACCACTGCGAGGATCGCAGCCGACAAGCGCTCCTGATTTCTCGGCAAGAATGTTGTAGGCGTGACGTTGCAGATCGACGTCGAGCGAAATAACGATTGGAAGACCAGGTTTGGCTTTCTTGGTAATAACAGGTTTCGAGGTCTCCGGAGAGAGCGCGTGACCTGAGGCGTTGACCCGAACCCGCTGTTCGCCGTCTACACCGCGAAGTTGATCGTCATATAGTTTTTCCAGTCCAGCCTGTCCGCAGACATCACCCATCTTCCGCTCCGGTCTATCTTTGAGCTGGTTTGATGTAATTTCCCTGCAATAGCCGAGGACGTGCGCCGTGGCTTCGGCATACGGGTAGGTTCTGCTTATGTCGGGGAGAATGTCGATGCCTGTTAGAAAAATCTTCTGCTCGTAAAAGCGACTGACGATATCCATATCGAGATCGTGTTCGATCACCACCGGTAATACCGAACCAGATGCTTTCGCTTTCAGCAGACGATCGAGGACCTCGGGATAAGGCAGAGCCAGAATTTTGCAGACTCTCGTAGCGAGATCTTCAAGATGCTCGAGTTGATTCGGCACGGCAATCATGGAGAGCGATTGCTTATTGGTGGCCAGCAGATTGCCATGCCTGTCGTATATACTGCCTCTCGGCGCCCGAAGAAAAGTGACTCGCGTCGAGTTCTCCACGGCTTGATTGACATAGTGTTGGTGGTGCAGAATCTGCAACCAACCCAATCGCAAGACAAGCAAACCCAAAGCAGTCAGGACGACGCTGGCCAGCACAATCGCCTTGAACGCCAGTTCATCGGAGTTTACTCTATGCATGACAGACTGAGCCATCTCATCTCGACTCCATCATGTTCATGTATCGCGCGAATTCGTACCATCCTCTCATCGGGAGGAACACAAACGGCGCGATTAGCGAATTGAGTACTGCCTCTGTCATCGCCATGTCGACAAAACTCTCGAACACATTCGGTCTGCCTAGCGCGAGCAGCTCCACCGCAGTAATCGCTTCGGCCAGGAATGTCAAAATCAGGACCAGCGGAATGCAAAGGATAAGTGCTTTATTGAAGTTGCGCAAACAAAAATAGCCGGCAATCCAACCGACGAGCGGATAAGCAACAGGGTACGCAGGCAGCACCGACGAATAGAGCGCCGCGAACGCGGCACCAAGCAGCGCACCGGAGATCGAGCCGGATAGTGCCTGACGCAAAACGACTGCGTTGACGGTGCTCAGTCTAAGCTCATCCTTGCTGGGAGCGATTATTGGCGAGCCGAACGTTACGCCCCAGACGATGATTAAAGTGAGCGGCAGTGAGCACTGCACACCCGTGACGAACAGGCGGCTGATCACACCGAGCTGCAGAACCCAGGCACCGGCCACGATTATCACGGCCATAGTTATGGCACCAATCCGTCTTTTCGTTCTGATCGAGACAATAGACATGTTTACTTAGAAAGCGGAGGAAGTACCAGCACCTGATTCAAATCGTAGCAATTTTCTGCGAGTTTGACGTCAATTTGCATCGAAGCGCCATCGGTATCACGCTTGATCGCCGCAACGGTACCAACCGGATGGTTTTCCGGGAAAACTCCACCTTTGCCGAAGCAGACAATCTTATCGCCTATATCGACATTGGTGCCTACCGGAATGTACTCCATCAATGCCAGATTTTGACCGTTGCCGGAGATGATACCGGGCAACCCGATGCGTTTTATCAGTACACCAAGCTTTTGCTCAGGGTCGGTAATAAGACGCACGACACTGGCATTTTGCGAGACACTAACAACCTGTCCGACAATTCCATCTCTCGTTATAACCGCGCTGCCCTTGGTGATCCCATCCACCATTCCCTTGTCCAGAACTACTTGTTCGAACCAATTGTCCGGGTTGCGGGCGATGACCTCGGCGGCGATTGTCTTACGCGTCAATTTTTGTTTTAAACCAAGTAGACCTCGGAGATTATTGGTATCTCTCGCCTGTCGTCTGAGCGTCGTCAGCTCAAGCTCCGAAGCGGCAAGTTTGCGCTCGAGTTCTCGAATCCGCTGAGACGAGACAAAGACCTCTTCGGCTAGATTGCGCGTCGACTCGACCTGGTATGCACTCTTGGTGATCACGCCGGACACCCAGGTAGAGGCCCCCAGTAGCAAGCCCGCAGCCGGACCACCAACCATAATGATAACTATGATGAGAAAAATCGCCTCGGCGATCGAACTAGTATCGCGTTCGCCAACGGCCACGCAACAATCTCCTACTTACGAAATTCGCAGAGATCGCGAACCCGGGAATACATCGGGTCTGTAAATATCTTGCCCGTTCCTACTACGACGCTGGACAACGGATCATCCGCGATAAATACCGGCACTTCGGTTTCGCTCGAGATGAGCTCATCCAGACCCTGAAGCAAGGCGCCACCACCAACCAAGACGATACCACGGTTGTAGATATCCGACGCGAGCTCAGGAGGCGTACGCTCCAGGGTACGCTTGACCGCGGCCACAATCGCTTTGAGCGGCTCGGCAATAGCTTCTCGCACTTCACCGCGACTGACGGTAACCGTGCGCGGCAGTCCATTTATCAAGTTGAGTCCACGGACATTGAATTTGTCGTTGACCTCGGTCTTCCAGGCAGAACCGAGACGGAATTTCAGCTCTTCAGCCGTCTTTTCGCCGACATCGAGACTGTGCACTTTCTTGAGATATACGCGAATTGCGTCATTGAGCTCGTCTCCGGCAATCCGGATAGACTCATGAACGACGATACCGGACAAGGAGAGAACGGCCACTTCTGTGGTACCGCCCCCGATATCAACAATCATACTGCCTGTTGCTTCCGTCACCGGTAGCTCGGCTCCCATAGCGGCGCACATCGGCTCTTCAGGCATGTAGATGCGGCTGGCTTTGGCATTTTCAGCGACTTGCTTGATGGCAATCTTCTCTACGCTCGTAATTCCTGCCGGGACAGCGATGACGATTTCGGGATTGCGTAAAGTCGTCTCCTGCTGGGAGACACGTTGCATAAACATGTTCAGCATGTAGGTGGCGTCATTGAGCTCGACAATCACCCCGTCCTTGAGTGGGCGGCTGGCTCGAACACCCTGCGGTGTCCTGCCGATCATGGCTCTAGCTTCTTCACCGACACAGATAGGTGTATTGGTGTTGCTGTCGAGCGCGATGACAGACGGCTCTCTCAGCACAACACCATGGCTCTCGACGTAAATAAGAGTATTGGCGGTACCGAGATCCACGCCAACGCCTTTGCTAAAGAAACTTTTGAAGAATCCCAATTCTCGTCACTCCACAATAGGGCGTAAAAATCCGCTACCACGCTTAAGTTTAGCATGCAAGCGAAAATTTTTGTTGAGAACTAAAGCGAGAAATAACCGATGACCACTTAGATATCGAAGAGGTTACTTCTTCCGACTAATCCCATATCCGATTACATTGCTCTTCACCAGCGTAAAATCGCCGTTGTCGAGTGCTAACGCGAACGTGAAGTCGTCGAACCAGCGCAACTTTCCGGTGTAGCTGCCACCGTCGACGGTTTTAAAAGTGAGTCGCTCTCCGTCTTTGATATAACGCTGTAACTCCGCTATTGACGGTGGTTTACCTTCACTTGTCGACATTGACATGAGGAGCAATTTCCTTTGATCACGATCTCTTGACAGCCGCCATAATTCAGAGAGAACGACTCCAGAACTTGCGCCGAAACCTTGAATCGAGCATTCAAAGCATTCAGCGGACTAAGATTAACTAAACGTCAGACGACTCTCGTAGTTTAGCCTTCTCTAATGTGCGCACAGGTTCGTCCGATCTGATCGTTTTATGCTTGTTGACGACATACCGACGGCCTTTCCAGTTGACCTGCGCACCGAAGAGAACCATGTAGGCGGAGTGGAGATAGAGAACCGTCACCCCTATTCCGCCGAACGGAATAAGGAAGAAATGAAACCAGTTGACGCCGGCGTGATGCTCGCTGATTCTCTTCCACCAGAGCGCGAAGATGGCGTATTGAACCACAACCAGCGACGTGAGGCGGTAAAGACTGCCGGAGACCTCACCCTGACACCACTCGGCTACAACCCAGGCCAACTCGAGATAAGGCAAGAGTAGAACTGTGTTGAGCAAGGCGAGGAGATAGAGCAGATTGCCTATCTTTCCATCGATCAAGGAGTAGAGATTCTTTGTCCATCCCAACCATAGCGATTCGAGATCGGTGTACATGCGAACGCTATAAAGTGTTTTACCGTCGGCAACTGCAATCTTGTAGCCCTTCTCCTTGAACACTCTGCCGATGGCATGATCTTCCACAATTTCGTCGCGAACGCTCTGGTGACCGCCGATGGCGTGATAAGAGCTGCGGCGGCAAACGATGTATTGTCCGTAGGCATAGGCGCGCTTCGCTTCTGGATCATTAACCGTGTGGAATGGATCGCCAAGCAAGAATGAGCCAAGCAAGACCGGCATGATAAGCCGCTCCGCTGGGCTGCCCAACTCTTGGACGGGAACGAATGAAATCAAATCGATCTTGTTGGATATGGCGTAAGAAATTGAATCCCGAATCGAATTGGGATGATGATATGTGTCAGCATCAGTGAAAACGAAGAAATCGCCCGAGGCATACCCAACAGCATGGGCTAGAGCATTGCACTTTCCGATCCAACCGGAGGGCGCATCCTTACCTTGCACGAACTTGATACGACTGTCTTTGGCTGCGAATTCAGCAATGATCGTGCCGGTCGAGTCGGTGGAGCGATCGTCGATGATGACGAGCTCGAAATTAGGATAGTCTTGCTTGAGTAGCGACTCAATGCAGCGCGCGATCTTCGTCTCCTCGTTGCGTGCGGGCACGATCACAGAGACAAGAGGCAAACTCTTGTTATCAAACCGTGATCTCTCCACCGGCTTTAAAAAACAATAAAACGCGCATGTTAAGCCATACAAGCCTAACATCAACAGGGTGCTCAACAAGAAAATAAACACGGATATCACCCCTTAACCGCACTGTATTCGTAGAACCCTTTACCCGTCTTCCGCCCCAGATGTCCTGCCGAGACCATCTGTCTCAGCAAGGGGCATGGACGGTACTTCGGATCGCCGAAGCCTTCCTGCAACGTCTCCATAACATGCAGGACTATATCCAATCCGACAAAATCTGCTAAAGCCAGGGGTCCCATCGGATGATTGTATCCGAGCGTCATGCCTTGATCGATCTCCTCTGGCGTGGAGAGTCCCTCCATCAGCGCGAAAGACGCTTCGTTAATCAGACACAATCCCAGTCTCGTGGTGATGAAACCCGGGAAGTCTTTCGATTTGATGATAGTCTTTCCGAGTTCTCCGCCGAATCTCCTGATGCTGTCGACTGTCTTCTCCGACGTATCCAGACCCGGAATAATCTCGAGCAATTTCATTACGTGAGCGGGCGAGAAGAAATGCATTCCTATAAATTTGTCAGACCTCTTGGTTGCGGAGGCGAGGCTCGTGATCGGCAAAGAGGATGTGTTGGAAGCAAAAATGGTATCAGGTCCGCATATCGCATCCAACCTCTTGAGAAGGTCTTGTTTCGCCTTCAGATCTTCAACAATAGCTTCTATGACCAGATCGCAACCCTTAGCCGAATCGATAGACGTAGTCGAGACTATCCGCTTCTTGACGTCCTGGAGCTCGCTCTCTGAAAGCACGCCTTTTTCGACCGATTTTTTGCCGAATTTGTCGATTTCGCTATTCGCGAGTTGCAAAGCCGCTTCGGAAACATCGAAAAGATGCACCGTCGCGGTGGTCTTGGTCGCGATCAAGTAGGCAATCGCCCGACCCATGAAGCCGCTCCCAGACATGAAAACCCTGGAAAAGGTTGCCGCAGTTGGCATTTAACTTACCTAGTAACCCACACTTCTAACAGCAAGATCCTAGCATCAAATAGAAAAGGTGGTCGAGGTAAACGCAACAGTATAAAAACTGCCAGGATCGACCGCTCGGAGACGCAAAAATGATTTTTTCGTGTTTTCTAATTCCTTTTTATTGCAATGCTGATAGCTTGAGTGATGTCGATTGATATATCGCAGCCTGAGAGCGAATTTAGCTTCAGCTGCGAAAGTGAGATGCAATGTTCAAAAAAATCCTAATTGCTAACCGAGGCGAAATCGCTGCACGAGTCATCCAGGCCTGCCGCGAACTTGACATCACCACAGTAGCCATATTCTCAGATCCGGATAAAGATGGAAAACACGTTCAGCTGGCTGATGAGAAGTGGCGTCTCGACGGGCAACCGGGCAAAGTCTATCTGGATTATCAACAAATTCTTGATATTGCAAAACGCGCATCAGTCGACGCGATTCATCCAGGTTATGGCTTTCTCAGCGAAAACAGCGAATTCGCGCAAGCCTGTATCGATCAGGGGATCAAATTTATCGGTCCGGCACCGGACGTCATTAAAAGGATGGGATCGAAAGTCGAATCCCGACGTGTAATGTCTCAGGCAGGTGTTCCTGTCGTTCCAGGTACCACTGACCCCGTCACCGATCCAGAAGTAGTGAAAAAGCTCGGTATCGAATACGGTTATCCGCTGGCAATTAAGGCTAGTGCCGGCGGTGGTGGCAGAGGGCTGCGCGTCGTCAGAAAAGACGAAGATGTCGAAAATGCCCTATCCGGTGCGCAAAGGGAAGGCGCAAGCTACTTTGGGTCAGCCGAAGTCTACGTTGAAAAATATTTGGATAAACCCAGACACATCGAAGTCCAGGTTCTAGGTGACGAGCACGGAAACGTAGTTCATCTATTCGAAAGAGACTGCTCGAGTCAAAGACGTCACCAGAAGCTGGTGGAAGAGACTCCCGCTGCCAAGCTCGATTCAAAGCTCAAAGCGAAATTGCTCGAAGCAGCCGTACGTGGAACAAAGGCCTTGAAATACACCTCCGCCGGAACGCTGGAATTCATGGTCACTCAAGACGAGTTCTACTTCCTTGAAATGAATACGCGCGTGCAAGTGGAACACCCGATCACAGAGATGACGACCGGCGTAGATATCGTGAAAGAGCAGATCCTGATCGCCTGTGGTCACAAGCTGTCATTCGAACAGGAAGACGTATCACAGCGCGGTCACGCTATCGAATGTCGAATCAATGCTGAAGACGTCAACAAAAATTTCATGCCCAATCCCGGAGAGCTGACGGCATATATAGAGCCGTCAACGCCCTGGGTTAGAGTCGACAGCGCCTGCTACCCAGGCTACAAAGTCATACCGTTCTATGATTCGCTCTTGGCGAAGCTCGTTATCTGGGGTAGAACAAGGCAGGAAGCGATAGCGAGAACACGACTTGCTCTGCGTGATTATAAGATCGAGGGCGTATCGACTACCATACCTTTCCACCTTGCGATAATGGACGATCCGACATTTCAGGCCGGTGAAGTTCATACCTCCTACGTTGAAGGCGAGTTCATGAAACACTGGAAGGACCTGGCTCCGAAGTATTGCCTGCAGAAAGCGGCGAGCAACGGAGCACGGAATAACGGTGCAGCAGCGACGGAGTCTGCCCCCAATGGGTCCGCACCACCGGTGGAGCGAAGCACGCCCCGGTCCTTCGAAATCGAAGTCGAACAGCGCGTCTACAAAGTTGCTGTCCAGGAATTGGTTGCTCCCGGTCAGGCCAAATCCACCGAGGCTGTAGAAAAGAAAAGCCCGGTAAGTTTGAAAACGCGCCGGGCACAAGTGCATCCAACCAGCTCCGCCAATGAGATTCGATCGGCAATGAACGGAGTAGTTAAAGAGATCCTGGTTCAAGAAAACGCAAAGGTTGAGGCAGGACAGAAAGTCATGGTCTTCGAAGCCATGAAGATGGAATCGGATCTGGTATCACCTCGAAGCGGCACCATAACCGGTATCAAGGTAAAAGTCGGTGAAACGGTAGAAAGCGATATCCTGCTAATGACCGTTGGAGACTAGTTCGCAGGAACAGCAATCGAGGTTCTGAATGTCATCAGAAATGAGAATTGGCAATGGCTTCGATATTCACCGATTGGAGGCTGGTATCCCGCTCATTATCGGCGGAGTGCAGATAGCTCACGACAAAGGCAGCGCCGGACACTCCGACGGTGACGTTGTCGTGCATTCGATCATAGATGCACTTCTCGGCGCCCTAGCCCTCGGCGACATCGGCATGCATTTTCCGCCATCCGATCAATCCATTAAAGGAATCGACAGCATGGTGATGCTGAAGAAGGTAATGGCAATGCTTGCCGAAAGGCGATACGAGATAATCAACGTCGATGCCACCATCGTACTGGAAAGTCCCAAGCTCTCCAGGCATTTTTCAGATATGCGAAAGCGACTCGCGAGCGTTTTGCAGATCGACGAGGATCGAGTCAGTGTCAAGGCAAAAACAGCAGAGAAATTGGGAAGTATCGGCGATGGTGATGCTATTGCAGCCTATGCGGTTTGTTTAATCCAACAATCTCAATAGTCTGACTGCCGAGTTGAGTACTCACTAGAATCTCGCTCTCAGCGAAGGAGACCAAAATGTCAAATGATGTCGAAGTCCTGATAGTGGGTGCCGGTCCGACTGGACTAACCCTGGCTTGCGAGTTGGCCAGATATGGTGTGAGCTTTCGCATCATCGATAAAGAAGCGCACGCCTCAGAGAAGTCCAAAGCACTGGCAGTTCATTCCCGTTCGTTGGAAGTATTTGAAGACATGGGAATCGTCGATCGATTCTTGACCTTCGGGCTAAAGATGCGGGGCATCAACATCTTCGCCGACAACAAGCAAATAGCACACATGACCTTCGACGAGCTGGATGGCCCGTACGACTTCGCGTTGACCTTGCCGCAAAGTGATACAGAACGCATCCTCATGGAAAGACTAGCCGAGCTCGGCGCTCAGGTCGAGCGCTCGACACAACTGGTTGGATTGACTCAAGGCAAAGACTCCGTAGAAAACCGCCTCAGAAGCGCCGACGGACAGGAAGAGATTATCAATGCACGTTACACGGTCGGCACGGACGGTGCCCATAGCACAGTAAGAAAAGCGCTCAACCTGGAGTTCTCCGGAGAGAATTATCCGGATCTGATGTATCTCAACGACGTGCACATCGAAGGCGCAATCAATCCCGACGAGATTTACGTATTCAATTCCGACCATGGAATTTTGGCACTCTTCCCTTACGGCGGCGGTCGCTATCGCATAGCATGCAGCATGGGTGAAGAACAGGATCAAGCGGAAGCGCTCAAGTCGGTTAAGGAGCCCTCGCTTGAAGAGATGCAAGCAGAAGTCGAAAGGAGAAGCCCTTACAGCTTGGTTTTGAGTGAGCAGTTCTGGTCTTGTGGTATCTATCTGCATCGACGCCACGTATCGCAATACCGAAAAGGCAACTGTTTTCTCGCCGGTGACGCGGCCCACATTCATAGCCCAGCAGGCGGTCAGGGGATGAACACCGGTATTCAGGACAGTTACAACCTGGCCTGGAAACTAGCGCTCGTAACCAAAGGAAAGGCGGATGATGCGCTTCTAGACTCGTATGGTGTCGAAAGGCTTGGTATCGCCCTCGGTGTGCTAAAGATGACCGATTTCATGATGAAGGTCAATACTCTGAAAAATCCGGTGGCCAAGCATTTGAGGAACACGCTCGCGCCGGTTCTCACAGCACATGAAGTTATTCAGAAAAGGATGCAGAGCAGCATCGCAGAACTGTCGCTCAACTATAGAGAAAGCCCAATCGTGGAAGAGCACCTTTCTTCTATGATCGATGCCCTCGCCCGTAAGAACGACATGCCGCATCTGGAGGATTGTTTCGCGTTCAAGAACGGCCCACAAGCAGGCGACCGTGCGCCGGACGGCTTCGTTGTCGCCGCGACGCAGGGTCCGCTGCGTGCCTTCAAACGCGGTGACGCATACTTTCCGCCATCACTGTTAGAGGGTACTACGAGACTGTATGAACTCTTCCAGGGCACCAAACATACTCTTCTGTTGTTTTCAGGAGATGAAACCAGCAATGAAGAGATCGACATATTTGGAGGCATCGCGCGGGCTCTCACCAAATCCTATTCAGACCTCGTTAACGTGGTGGCGATTGTGGACTCAGACGACAGCAGAAACAAATGCATTCCTCACTTCGAGAAAGTTTTAAAAACTCATGCGCCGGAGATGCAACCCAACGTGATGATCGTCGAGGATTGGGAGATGTCTTGCCACCACAAGTATGGTGCCGGAGCCAACTGCCTGTATCTCATAAGGCCTGACGGCTACGTCGGCTTCCGCAGTCAGCCAGTAGCTCACAAACTGTTGACGAAGTATTTGGAACGCATTTTCGACAAAGTTCAACTGGCTCGTATTTGACCCGCGCAGGTTTTACTTCTTCGCCATCTACTGTAAGGAAATTAAACCATGACCAATACAGTTTCATCGGCAGCAAGCAAGCACATTTCTCACGATTCACTGCTGAAGCATATCTCGACTCTGACATCGGATGAATTTCAAAGGAAGGCTCCCCGCATCCGACGGTAAAACCATGGGCACCGCGCCAAGTGGAACGAGTTGTCCGAATTCCGCAAGCAATAGGCGTTAAACAATCGATGGTCGCCGCTCCGCATGTTTGAGTGCTCCCACATTTGCGTGGTTCTTTGACGCAAGAAGTCGAAGTCATCTCTGCGCAATCAGATTCAAATCCTGGCGCAAGACGAACACGGTAAGAGCCTTGCTTCAAATGCTCAAGTCTCGTTAAGTTATTTCCCTGACTATAAAGCGGTTTTGACAACGAATCTGCTCATGTTAGCGAAGGTGATGTGCTGAAAGCTAAGAACATGAGCCACGTGACCGACAAATTGAGCTATAGATCATGTGAGTACTCAGCGCCCAATGCAAGCCGAGCAAAAGGAAGAAGACTATGGCCCACCCAGCGCAACTCGATGTTATCGATTTCCACACGCATTTGATGTCGCTAGCCGGCATCGAAAAGGTCTTTCCCCATACTCGACAATCACAATTCTTCAAGCACATGGTCCCGATAGTCGAGCCAATCGCAGACCTGACAGAAGGGATACATGACCAGATTTGTCGACATGTAGCTATGCATTTCAACGACAAGATAAGCAGACTGATCTACTCGCACTGCGGAGAATTGTTTCTCATGGAAGCACTGCGTCTGTTTAAGAGACACGGCTTCGATCGGTTAATCCACAGTATGGACAAACTCGGCATCAAGAGAGCGGTAATCCACTCGCTCGAGCCACTGACCACCACTCAGGAAATTATCGATCAAACCGCCGAATTTCGAGAACGATTTTTTGTGTTTGGCTCCGTTGCTCATGCAGAGCCGGATCCGGTTGGTTATCTTCTTCCATTCGTACAGTCTAAAGCAATAAGCGGTATCAAAATTCATCCAATGGTGGGGGGCTATCATTCAGACGACCTATACGAAGATACAAAGGAATTCGTCGCATTAGCCAGCGATTTCGGTCTCCCTGTCGCTATCCACACTGGCGATATTCCAATCGAACGAATAACAGATCAGGAGGCGTGCAGCGAGCTCTCCGTGATTGCTCCACTCATCCGCGATTTTCCAAAGTGCAAATTTATCCTCATGCACATGGGCTGGGAATCCTGGCGAAAGGCAATAGGCATCGCGAAAAAGTACCCGAACGTATATCTTGAAACGTCGTGGCAACCAGCTCGCATAATAAGAAGAGCGGTCGATAACGTGGGCAGTGAGCGAATCCTCTTCGGATCGGACTTTCCGCTTTTTCAACAGTGGCAGGCACTCGCAGAGGTTCGCCGAGCACTGACCGAAAGAGAGTTCGAACAGGTAGCATTCAAAAACGCAGAACAGCTATTGGGTTTGGCATGGACAAATGAAGATGCTAAAAGCGCTCCACCTCGAGAGCACGCGGTCTGACTCGGCATGACGTCATGAATTTGTCACACTTCAGTCCGAACTCCGTCACGCAAAAACTTTTATAGTCAAACAGCGTTGCGGAGGATGGCAGATGAAGCAGGATACTACTGATCGCGGGCAACAGTTGGATCTTGAATCCCAATACTCAACTGAGGACACAGGACCCCAGTCCGGCGAAGAAATTTGCTTCGCCCCGGAGACAGACGAATCATCTCTAATGAGCATGATCGACAACGATGTGCTCATTAAGCACCAGAGTGCACTTCAAGAAGAAACCCAGAACCTACCCCACCTGTCGGCACTTGAAATGGTCTTAGAACTAGGCCTCTGCGAGACAATCCGTTTCTGTGACACGGTCCTGTCTGCCGTTCCAGTAACCCTGCCAGATGGCATTCAATTCAATTTCGAGGCAATCGGCGAAGGGAAAACAATGCTAGTAATAATTGCGACGGACTGCACGAAGGAAGCATGGAACGGACTTTACGACACTATCGGCACCACTCTGACAGTCAACGGAATCGCGTTTAAAGAGTTTACTACGTCTACACCCGAGTCCAGCTTCTGCGCAGCCTGATGAAAGAGAACACTAGTCTTGCATAGAAGCGCGTTTCATCTCTTTCCCAATCTTGTCCATTAAGACCTTGGCGCGAGCGTTGTCCGGCTGCACTTGCAATACTAATATGGTCGTTTTCTTAGCAGCTCTTAAGTCACCCAAAGTATATTCGACTTCTGCTTTGTGCAAACGCTTGTCTAGATTTTCGGGACCGGAAGGTAGCATCGAGATCAGGTGAGTGAGATCCGATATCTCTTCTTCAAGTCGGCCAAATTCATGAAGGACTATAGCTCTCTGAGAGTAACTTTGGACTGAAGGGTATTTTTGCACCAGTGGCTGTAAATCGGGCAAAAGCCGACTCCGAGCCTCAGTGCTCTTTCGCACCGATGCCTCCTGGCGATCAATACTAAAGCGTAGCCAGAGGGACTTTTCGTTTGAACTCAACGCCAAACTGCGTTCACAATACTGCAAAGCGTCTTCCGCACGTCCCTCTTTCCAGGATTGGACGCTTCGAATGTACCAATACTCGTGGTCATTACTACAAACAGCTTCCATTTTCTCCAACAGTTTCCTGAATTTAGAGTGCGACTTGAAATTTAGACCTGCCAGGCCAGATATTACGCTTAGCGTCTCTTGTGGATTGGTAAGAGCAACTGAATCGCACCACTCCAGAGCAGACTCTTCATTACCCAGATGCACATGTGCTCTTGCCACCAAAAGCTTCTCAGAAGGAGTCAATTTTGTTTTTGGAACCGGTGTGATAAGTGCAATGAAGAACTCATTCGAATTTTCCGGACCATGTTTTCGATCCTTTGCTAAAGCCATTACTTCACGGAGAGCGATGTCGTGGTCTCCTGAGTTGCCCCCGGAGAAATACCATGAAGCGTGATGTAATTTGTAGTGTTTCACACAAAGTTGCATCCAGCGATCTCGGTCAACCTTGTATGCAATTTTTTCGGACAACTGCAATTGAATTTTACTAGGAGGTCCAGAGGTGAGCATCGCTTCGACGTATTTATCGGCCTCCTTGTAATTGCCCAACATGGATTCCAGAAGCGCCCATAAATATGGTTGCGGGTTGGCGTGGTCCTTTCTCAGCCGAATCAAAACAGCTCTTGCTTCATCGTAACGCTTTAGTTGAATGCTAGCCTCAACCAGACATTCGAGACAATACTGGTTGCCGGGATCTCGCGCCAGAAGCCGATTGGCGGTTGCTCGGATTCCAAGCCAATTACCAGTTCTTCTGACCTGTATCATCTCCGGCGGCGGTATTGCGCCTGCAGGTATGCACCATTGAATCGGCAGAATTATTGTTGTTGAGACAAAAATGATAGAACGAACTATCTTCTTGAGCAGGTTAGGGCTATCCATTTATTACTATTGTCCTCGACTGGAAATAGCATAAGTCAACAATCAAAGGAGAGCAAACTCGTCTTCCGACAAGTCTGCTCTTTCCCTTTGACACGCAGGTTACTCTCGAGCTAGTTATTTTTCTGTCGATGGAGAGTATCGGAGCTGGGATGGAAGATTGTAATCTGTGCGAACTGCCGTACCTTTCGGTTGTCTGACAGTAAGACCGCTAGGCTCGCCGCCCTGCCTCAATTCAGTGACTGTCGTTCCTTCACGGAAGTAATGAGTTCGAGAACCATCTGGATTTACTCTGATTCGACTGGCATTGTCGAAGTGAAAGTGTTGCTCTGTACCATTCGCTGTGATTGTTACAACTCCATCAGGAGTGACTTTTGTTCGCCCTTCAGCGGAGGTCAGTATGCAAGTTCCGTCTCGACGCACTTCGATATTGCTACCGTCATTGGTGCGTGCAACGAAATTCTTTTGCTCGTTTCTCACCGCCGTCAGATCCTCGGATTTTGGTCCAAGATCATTGATATTAAAGTTATCAACTGCTGGTGCGGGATTCTCGTTCTCTGATTCGGCTTCCGCAATTTCAATGGATGTGAAAAATTCGCTTTCTTCAGATTCTCCTTCAGCCTCATCAGCGGACTCCGCGTCGTTATCTCCAGAATCGCTTGAGCTCGAAGGAGAACGGCTCAATTCGAATTCTCTTATTGCATCATCTTCTGCATTCGTCTGAGGAGTTTCCTGCACGTCTTTGATCGGGGCTGGCTTCTTGAGAGGCTTGGGTTGAATAGTCGAGTCTTCTTCAGGCAAAGTCACTGGCTTTTTCCCTGAGGGCTGACCGCTCATTTCGAATTCTCGAATCGCTTCGTCTTCACCATTCACCTGAGCGGGTTCATCTTGTAGATCTTTTACCGGAGCTGGCTTTTTGAGAGGCTTTTGCTGAATGTTGCCATCGCCATGTTGACCGCCAACGATTTTGTCTTTCTTGATATTGGTTAGCTCCGAAGTCTTATCGATTTCTTTCTGTTTCGGTACGTCTTGCATGTCTAGTTTGCCTGCGGACGATGGTATCACCTTCTCCGAAAGTGGAAATTTATTCGCCGATGCTTTCATCTTAGCTATTTGGGCGTCCGTTAGTTGTTCACGTTCGCGTCCCTTTTTTTCCTGGTCTAACGGAATGTCTTGCAAATCTAGTTTGTCATTGAAACCTGGAACTTTTTTCTCAGATCCCAAGAATTTTTTGGCACCTTCTTTTAGCTTCAGGTAGTCAGTATCCGTCAATTTGCTCGGAGGTTTTTGCAAAGCTTGCAGTTTGTCTGAATACGCTTGTTTCAGCTCCGGATCATTTTGCATGAGCTTGCGAAGTTCATCAATGCGAACCTGCACTGCTTTTTCTGAAGTCGGTTTTTTAAACAGCGTCGATGCATCAACATCTAGATAATCTCCGGGTTTAACGCTGCCACGCCCAACTTGCCATCCGTCCGGGTCAGACGTACCCGGTGTAGGTGGAACAAAAGGTTTTTTTCCTGAAGTGCTAGGAGCGGCCGCATCGGAGCTTCCTGGAAGAGGTGGAACGAAAACACTTGAATCGGAAGATCCGGGAGTAGGTGGTGTGGCATCCGAGCTAGCAGTAGCCGCAGATGCAGCATCTTGAATCGATTCAGGGTCGGGTTGCTGACTGTAGAAGTCATCAAGAAATCGTGAAGCTACTGCGTCGGACAAGGAAAAAGTCAAACTTTTGCTTGGAGGAGCATTATCATTTCTCGGATCTAGCATAAAAGGAACTCCTTCTAGTTCAGGATAAAACAGTCGCGTGGGTTTCGAACGCTGCAAGCATAAGTGGGGCGGATTCACAAACGCCTCACAAAAAGTGGCACGTTTCTGAATTCGCCAAATTAACTAGTGCCTGAATTCGATTCGAACATCTCGCCGAAGAGGCTCAGGAGTGAGCCTTTAGCGTTACAAAAAACACACAACCTCGGTCTAGTCGATTCTGAAAACCGATCTCTCCGTCATGCGCTTCGACTATCGACTTGGCGATATACAGGCCAAGACCGAAGCCGGAGCGGTCTTGCTCTTCCGAGCCTTGACGATAGCGCTCGAACAAGTGTGGTGCCAATTCGTCGGGTACTCCCGGTCCTTCATCTATAACTTCCAGGACAACGTGTTCGTCCTCGGCTCGGCATCGCAGTTCTACAACGCTATTGGCTGGAGTGTATCTTAGAGCATTCGCGCATAAATTTGTAAGTACTCTACTGAGCTGAAATTGATCCGCCAACACTTTACTGTCGTCGGCCGTAACTTTGACACTCCGTTCTCGGCTCGAAGCCTCAATCTGCATCGCTTCGCAAACCTGATTCAACAGTTCTCTGGCGGACAATGTTTCTAAATTCAACTTCAATGGTTCAGCATCTAGTTTGTTTGCAGTCAAAAGATCATCTATCATCCGATTCAGGCGGCCAATCTCAGGAACTAGTGTAACCAGCATGTCCTGCCGCTTTGCAGGATTATCTTCATACGCTCCTTCGGCTAATAGGCCAACAGAAAACTGAATTTGTGTAAGCGGCACTCGCATATCATGCGTAAGCATGGAAACAAACTCCTGTCGAGTGCGCTCCAGTTGACGCAACGAATCATCAGTCGAATAAATAAATTGATCCAGATCTGCGATTTCATCCGAACCACCGACGGATTCCGTAAGAGGTTCTCGTCGACCGAGAGACTCAGTATTGCGCATAATCAAAGACAGACGTTGCAAGATATCGAGATGAACAAAACGCAAAGCACCAACTGATACCACAACGCACGAGAGAAGACCAACCGCCAACACAATAAAAATAATTCGCTGCCAATCGGTATTGGTGGTTGGCTGCGGATGAATCTGTCTTTGAACTTCCGCAATCTTGGCACACTCTTGCATGATCAAACGACAGGTAATTACTGAAGAGGATAAAGCCGTCGCGTATCCAACGAAACCAGACTTGGAGGCGTCCGTCAGTTCGTCGAGCGTATCGACCAATCTGTTCAACAGGACGCTGACTCGCTCTGCCGATTGCTTTGCACTGACATTGGTGGCACACACAGCGCGCAGTCTTTTCAATTGCGGTTTCACTGATTTTTTACTGGATAAGTACTCGGAAAGGACGGTCGCGTCACCTTTTTGAGAATAAAGATAAGCCATTGACACCATCTTATACATGCCTTGCACGATATCGTTGCCGGCCAACTGCGTTTCCTTCGCTCGTTCAACGCGCTCTACGTCCGTCTGCGCAACTATTAGAAGAGCCGTCAGAGAGATGACGAAAACAAATAAGAACAACAGTGGAAGCGCTACTAGTAGCCTTAGCTTCTGCTGCAATGACAGACTCTTGCTATTTACTTTCTTCCGGCTCATAGATTTTCGCGTCGTATAAAAGATTCAACTGCCGATGGCTTTACCCGCACAACTTATCATAAACCCCAATTCTCTTTATTGGTCAAAGTTGGTTCCATGTACGGTCACTCGAGGGCATCGTATATAGCAGGTGCCCGCTCCGCACAAATGGCGTGAGGTACGTCGCCACGTGGCACTACAAGCATCGCCTTATTCTCGATGACACAGTTTCTTTACTCGGAATTTGAGGTATATTCGGCGCAGGAGACGACCTTTGAATGCCGAAACTTCTTTATGCCGATGATGATGAAAAACTGCTGCGCAATGTGGCGGACTGGCTAACTACCCAGGGATTCACAGTGGAAACGGTTGCAGATGGAGCCGCCGCATCCATGCTTCTTCGCACGACTACTTACGACGTAGTAATTATGGACTGGCAAATGCCAGGCAAGAGCGGTCCAGAGATCTGCAAAGAATTTAGAGATGCTAACGGGCAAACACCCATCCTGCTGCTGACAGCGAAAGGGGCTATTGAAGAGAAAGAGAAGGGTTTCATGTCCGGCGCTGATGATTATCTGACAAAACCGTTCCATCCGAAGGAGCTACTACTGCGAGTTCGGTCACTGTTAGGCAGACAAGTACAGGTAAGCAAGACCGAATATGAATATGGTTCTTTAACGCTTGATCTGGCGAAGAATGCCGTTTTTCACAAAGAACAAAAACTCAAATTGACGTCGAAGGAATTTGCGCTCCTCGATTTTTTCATTCGAAACCCGGAAAAGTGTTTCAACACGGATTCACTAATAAACCGCATTTGGAAGTCCGATAATGCGGTTACCGATCAAGCAGTCAGGGTCTCTATTTCTCGTCTTCGAGTAAAACTGGATTCATATGGTTGCCAGACAACAATCGTCGCAGAACCTGGATTCGGATACAAACTGCACATTCTCTCCGCTTCCGATAGCAACATTGGGGATTCGGGTGAGATGCAGTAGGCTCAGCGCGACACTCGATTTCATCTAATCTATTAACGGCAGCATCTTCTTGTTCGAGCTTTGCGTTGCCGTTTTTGTGTTTGTTTAGCATTCAATCGGAATTTTGATCTCCACGCCTGCAAAATCGCAAGAGCAGGCCATGCATCTTGCCTCGTTTGTTTTGATTCCTTCCGTGTTGTTATCCGGTTTTATCTTCCCCGAGAGTCTATGCCACTGTTTCTGAACTGGCTTGACTACCTGATTCCATTGACGTACTGTCTTCAGATTCAGCGTGGCATTATTTTGCAAGGCGCGGGCTTAAACGATTTATGGTATTGGATCAATCAGCTTGCCATTTTAGGCTTCTTTCTAATCTATCTGACTGAGCGTAAAAAGGTTAAATTCTCGGTTGATGAGGATCTCCCGACGGGACAGATGGCTGGGTACTGGTTGCTCGACAGAACGGCCTCGTTCTCGCGATGGTTAGATCATGCGCTCTTGCATTAGCTCAGCAGACCAAATTTTGTAAGTTTGGCAACGGAATAACTGCCGGGCAAGCGAACCTGGTAGTCTTGCGGCAAGCGATGACCCGGCTTGGCCGCCTCCATCTCCACGAGGAAGCGGGTCAACTCTTCTTTGGATAAGTGGCGCCATTTCGATTGATTCTCGGCGACGAAGCCCACATATGACGGATCTAGATTGACGAGCAGCATTCCTGTAATCGTTTGTAATTGACCCTTTTATTAGCGAAACCAGCGAGACTTGCGGAGTCTAATTATGTGCTTTTCAAACAAGTTCTGTCTCATCCTTTAGAATGGTCTCGATTTTGCACTACTCGTTCTCGTCCAATCCGTCTTCCAAAAGTTCACGAACATCAGAAAGAAAACGGACCGCCTGCTCGTTGTCCATTATGTTGTTGTCGTAATTCAACGAGACGGTCATTATCGGCCGAATCTCAATTTTCCCATTGCGGACGACCGGACGTGACTCCACCAATCCCAGTCCGAATACCGATGTGCAAACACTAGGCCCCAAAACCATTTCCACGCCGAGTGCACCAAGCGAACTCAAGCCGAAGGTCGCCGAATTGCAAGTCAATCTAATAGGCGGACAAAATATTCCAAGGACAAATATAAATCGACGCAAAAACCAGTTTAATCCGGTAAATTGCCGCTGTCTACGCAACTCGCTCACCTGTTCGATTGGAGCATCTGAGTATTGCTTCAATTCCTCCGCAATTTCGATTAGGGGCTTGTTGTGTGGATTTTCGATCTTACCAAAAAAAACAACTGGCTCTCCTTTAACTATCCTCTCGACTGTAAATCCCGCGACGATGCTGTTTAGTGTAAACAGTCTTCCGAAGGGTAATCGCATAGTTCGACTAATGGGATGCGATACTTGGGCCATACAGATGGCTTTAAGCACAAAACTTGTCACTGTAAGGTGATAATTTGATGCTAAAAGTTTTGCTCGCTGTCGCTCCACTGATGACATGTCCACATCACATACAATGTGCGCCTGACGAGCTTTTCTCCAAAAGAGTTCGAGCAAATCAAGGACATTCTCACGATTGTGCGTCGCTTTCCTGATCTCGTATGCACATGTGGGATTCGTCTCATAGTCTGATTCGATGCGACTGCCCGGCAGTTCGCTCAGTGTAACCATGGACGTTCCCTCCAATACATATTACTTCCATGCTCCCATTGTGTCTCTGAGCAGTAAAACAAACATCCATCGGAAGCATGAGCGCGATGTGCTTCCCTTGCGTTTCGTTCCGGGCGGATTTAGGTGCCGCTTCAATTCGACTGATTTCCCATAGGAATCCCTATCTTGTGTGGTGGAGTGTTTGGCGAGCTTTCTCTACCGGTGGTGCTTAATTGATAGCTGCTTGTGCCTCATTCATCCTTCGAGCTGATGACGGAAGCTCTTGCAAATACACATCGCGGCTGATTCGTTGGTGATCTGGATGATCTATAGTCAATTATTAGTCCGGTCGAAGCGGCAAGAGGTCCTACGAGAATGCCCGATAATAACGAGTTTGAGAACAAGATGGCAAAGCAACGTGCCGATTTTGTCTCGGCGCTTAAACACCGGATGAGGACGCCTGTTAGTGCCGCCGTTAGAATCAGCCAGCTTTTCCTAGAAGACGAGTTCGGACCGCTAACCAGTCAGCAACGACAGGTAGTAATGGCGTTCCACGAGGACCAGCGTAATCTATTAGATCTGATCGATGTTATGAAAGATATTTACAGCTATCAGAACAACACAAAGATGTTGAATTCGGCACCGGTGACGGTATCATTGCTTTTCTCGGAACTAGAGGCTGCCTTCAGCCCGAGAATCATTAAGGGTGTCAGGCTTTCAAGCTCAATTGCGGGAGCCGATGATTTGTCCTTTGATGCTGATCGCGCCGAAATACGCAAGCTTCTGTGGCATCTGCTTGATAATGCCTTTAAACATTGTCGTTCAATCGTAAAACTGGGCGCAACGTCAGTTGACAACAACCTTGTCGAGATCCGAGTAGAGGACGACGGGTGCGGTATTTGCGCTCCCGATCTGGTCGGCCTGTTCGATCGTTTTTATGATGTCTCGTCAGATGGAAAGTATGCTCCTGCTACAGGTACTGGATTGTGTCTCTGTGCTCAGATCGCTAAGGCACATGGCGGGACGATTGAGTGCCAGTCTACCCCAGGGAAAGGCTCCGTTTTTCGGTTGGTGGTTCCGATGCATCGCGCTGCCAAAGTCTAGAAGTTCGTCTGTTCCTCCCGCGGTTATTGCCGATCATTCGGAGGCGCAAGCTCCGCAGTCGTCCATTGACGCTCTAACTTAAATGATTTCGTTGCCGATTGTCCGAACCAAACCCTGCCCTGTTGGTGCGATCAGTCTAAAGTACTATGTCTTCGTCGGGGAAACTACTAAAAACGGTGGACGAAAGATCTTTCGAAATTTGTCAACATTTCATAATACGCTTTAGAGGACAAAAATCATGAAAGTTTTGGTTGCATTAGATGATTCAGACTGTTCAGCACGAGCAGTAGATTTTATCATTGAAAGACCATGGCAAAAGGACGATCAATTGCTGGTGCTGAGCGTTGTAGAGCCGGTGCCACAAGACTGCGGTGTGGGAGCGTTTCCACCTCCGAATGGATCCATAGAAGCTCGTTGCTATGACGAATCTGCCAAGGTCTGTGGCGATTCCGCCGCCAAAATTCAAAACGCAGTTCCAGATCTCAAAGTAGAAGTCCAGGTAGCAAGCGGCTTTGCCGCCGAGACGATCTGCAAAACGGCCGAGAGCTGGAATGCTGATCTCGTAGTTTTAGGCTCGCATGGACGAAAGGGAATTGCACATCTCCTGTTGGGAAGTGTCGCCGAAGAAGTTTTGAGAAAGTCTTCCTGTTCGGTCGAGGTTATTAATCTTAAGCAGACTGGCTGAGCTGTCCAAAACCAAGAAAGAACCCCTGAAAAACCAGAAGTAGAAGAAGCGCTCGTGGGCTTTTCGTGTAACCGGCGGTAATTTCGTGATTCGCCGCGGAGTCAGTATTTGCTCTTATGCACAACCGTAAATGAAAAACGAACAATCGTGCGTTCTTGGCATTTTGGATAATCCAACTAAGTATCAAATCCATCCCCAAGATTTATGCTCGGCAATTCTAGCGATACTATTCTGGTCTTTGACAGAACTGCTTGAACTTCATTTTCAGGTCGCCTCTTTCAGAATCATAGTCGACTACAGTAAAAGGCTTGATGCGCTTTTCCAACGACATTTTTTCCGAGTATAAGATCGGAGTATTGTCTTCCAGCCTGGTGTCTTTAATGACAAAATTCACTCTAATTATTCCGCTTTCCACTGGCGTATAGGTGGTGACAGTCTCTTCCCGGAACATATCCGATACATCAACTGTGTCCTTTCGAAAGTGGACGATGGTGGCGGTTGACCGAACCACAACCTCCGAATTGGTTATTCGCTGGAAAACGATTGATTCAATTTTTTGAGATTCTACAATGTTTCCTGCGTTGTTGACGCGTGTGTATGGTACTCCGGCGAAATGCCAGATCCTGCCCCGCTGATCTCTCTGCATCCCGATTGTTCTTGTCCTTTCAATAGATATTGTTTTGGGCTGCGTCAAGAGACTCTGATTATGGACTAGATCGTAGGCCTCCATGACCACTTCTGAATTAGCTCGCCAAGTTCCTGCCAGCCAGTCTGGAATCATTATCCACTTATTCGATTTAACCGCGTTCTCTGGGAACCATCGAGGAGGTGCCATGGTAGTTTTGAGCACGGAGTTATCTTCAACTCTAGCTTCAGGAGAAAAGGGGTCGCACGTGTGAACAATAAAGGCTGCCGCTGCAAACAAACCAATTCCGCCTATTCTGCTGAATTGATCTGGTCTTGTTTTGGTAGGTAGAAAATTTTCATAGTTCAATTGATACCTGGACAAAGTGAAACGGATAAAACGCTTATGCTACCTTGCTTTCGGCAGCTTGATTGCGCTCAAAGGTGGCAAGCAAATTTTTTAGTTCTTCCTCGCCAATCGTTTCTTTTTCAAGCAACAATTTGGCTCCTTCGTCTAGGGCTGTCCGCTTGTCGGTTAGTATTATTACAGCGCGCTCGAAGGCGTCCTTGATGAGCTCCTTTACGGCCAAATCCAAGTCTTTTTTCGTTCTCTCACTGAGCAGATAGCCAGGAGTGAGCATGGCTCCCTCGTTCAAGAAGGGCGATTGGTCTTCCATATAGGAAACCATACCTACCTGTTCGACCATACCGTATCTGGTGACCATGTTGCGAGCGATCTCTGTTGCTTTCGAAAAATCGTCAGCCGCTCCTGTAGAGGTCTCGTTGAAAACAATACATTCAGAAGCGCGTCCTCCCATCAGCACAGTCATCTTGTTCTCGAGCTCGTGCTTAGACATCAAAAACCGGTCTTCTATAGGACGTTTTAACGTATAACCAAGTGCGCCGATACCTCTTGGTATGATTGATACTTTCTGGACAGACTCACTATCCGGTAGGCTCAGTGCAACCAAGGCGTGGCCCATTTCGTGGTATGCCACCACTTTGCGCTCCTGAGCGTTCAGCAAACGATTTTTTTTCTCCAGACCAGCTACGATTCTTTCGAATGCGGCTAGCACATCCTGATCGTCTACCTCGTTTGCATTTCGGCGAGCGGCAAGCAACGTCGATTCGTTGACGAGGTTGGCGAGATCAGCGCCGGTGAACCCTGGTGTCATTGCGGCAAGATCGTCGACCAAGATTTTTTGTGAGGCAACTACACCGCGAAGATGAACTTTCAAAATTTCCACACGTCCACTCTTATCCGGTCGATCGACCAGAATCTGTCTATCGAATCGACCCGCTCTTAGCAACGCCGGGTCCAGTATCTCCGGTCGATTGGTGGCGGCAAGCAATACCACCCCATCGTTGCTGGCGAAGCCATCAAGTTCGGAGAGTAGCTGGTTGAGCGTTTGCTCCTTCTCGTCGCGACCGCCGCTCAACGGACCAACTCCTCGTGCGCGTCCAAGCGCATCCAGCTCATCTATGAAGATGATGCAAGGGGCCTTGGCTTTGGCCTGTTCGAAAAGATCTCGAACCCGGGCCGCGCCTACGCCGACAAATAGCTCGACGAACTCAGAACCCGAAATTGAAAAGAATGGCACTCCTGCTTCACCGGCTACCGCGCGTGCCAACAGCGTCTTGCCAGTGCCTGGCGGTCCAACAAGCAGAATCCCTTTCGGCAGCTTTCCGCCGAGCTTCTGGTAGCGCTCCGGCTCTGTGAGGAATGTGATGACTTCCTTGAGCTCTTCTTTCGCTTCGTCTACACCAGCAACGTCTCGGAATGTGACACCTATTTGCTCTTCGGCATATACGCGTGCTTTGCTCCGCCCAACTGACAGAAGTCCGCCTGCCGGTCCGTTTTCTCCTTGTGCGCGGGAAATCAGCATATTGATCAAGAACCACACCAAAAGAATTGGAATCAACCAGTAAATAATTCCGCTGAAAAATCCTGGATCACTTTCTGCCGTGAATTTGAGATTCGAGTCTGACCCTAACACTTTAGCCAGAGGAGGATCAACAATGAAAGTTTTGAACTCGGAGACCTTTGTACCTGGCTTCTTCCCGACCTTGAATTTGCCAATCAGCTCTTTTCCCTTAACACGAACGTCTTCTACTTCGCTGTTTTTCAGCGCTGACAGGAATTGACTGTATGGAATTTCCTTGATCTGCATGGACTGAAAGGAACCAATCAATAAGATTATTCCAAACCACCACAGGATAATACCTCCCATGCCCGGCATCGTCGGCTTTGGTAGATCAGGGTTGGCTTTAGTGGTTTTGCTAGGCACTGACGAGACCTCGGTACGTGTGTACTGGTATTGTCTCCAATATGTTGCCACATGCGCATCCGCCTTTGAATTGATGGATATCAACCGAAAGGACGAGAGAGCGGCTGTTGGGTAGGTAGAGGATTGGAGGAATCCACAATTTTCATAGGTCAAGAGGCCATCTCGAGTTGTTGAACACTTATTCAGCTCTATGTGACGGAAGCGGTACGCCAAAACTCCGCTGATCAAACCTACATCAGTCGGATTAAGTCAACGACATCATCCTCAATCCCGACTTGGGTACCGCTTGTAGGAGATCATGCGAGCGCTTCAACAGGATCTTCGATGTGGACGGTTATGTCCATAATTCTTTCTGATTCAGACTTTAGCTTAGCCTCAACGGCGCTTGCGATTTTATGACCTTCCTCTACGGTGAGGTGACCGGGGACTTGAACATGTAAGTCAAGAAAAATGTAATCGTGCATGCCGCGACTTCGAATCTTGTGGCAGCTCAATACTCCAGGTACATCAAGTACAAGCTTCTCGACGAATGACGGATCAAGAATGGCTGCGTCTACCAAAGTGCCTAAATGAGCCAGAATGATGCCGTAACCGGCCCGGAATATTGCTAATACGATGAGCACCGAGGCCGTCAAGTCAATCCAGTAGAGTTGAAACTGCGCAGCAATAATGGCGACTATTACGCTCATTGATACATAGATATCCGAGAGGGTGTGTGCGGCGTCGGCCCTCAGAAGAGGCGACTTTAGCGATTGAGCTTTTCTGCGCTCATAGGAGGTTACGCCGATGTTGATTAGCACGGTAACCACCATCACGATGTACGATGCCGCTGTCACCTTGGGCGGTGTCCCATGATCGAAGGCTACTCTATCGAAGACCTGCGAGATCACGTTGAAACAAGCAAAAAACATCAGGAACGATATTGCCATAGCCGCCAGGGCCTCGAACTTCTTGTGGCCATAGGGATGTCCGGCATCCGCTGGTTGAATCGAAATCGTCAAACCGATAATTCCAATTACATTTGAGGATGCATCAAGCAGCGAATGAAAACCATCTGCGATCATACTGAGCGTGCATGTCATAAACCCGCATACCAGCTTGGCGATCGAAACAAGCAGGTTCAGTCCCAACGTTTGGACAAATACAGTCCTCGCGCCTCGCATGTCAACGAGACGCTTATCGAGAATTAGTTGCTGACTCGTCAGACTCATTGTTTCCTCTAGCCGTCTTGAATCGAACGTTTTTGTGACTGGTCATGATCAACTATGCCGGCCGGTCGAGCGTTGGGACATCGACTATAAGGCTGAGAAACATGCTCCTTTTGAATGATAGGAGAATAAACCTGAAGGTTTGTTAAACACTGGTCGAGCGTTCGCGCAGAGCGAGCCCGGCAATTGAGTCGCGAAGGACTCCTGTCGAATTGACTTGCTCAGCAAATTCTTGGCAGTTGATCACCGGATAACTTGTCCACGATTCTTCTGCCACCGATGGCAGTGCGTGATACCACTCTTCCTGGGTGTTCCTCCGTTACTCTGCCGATAATGGCAGATTCTTGACCCAGTGGATCCAATTTCAAGTTTTCGACGACTTCATCTGCGCGGTCGGCCTCGACAATGCAGATGAAACGTCCTTCGCAGGCGACATATAGAGGATCAAGACCCAAGAGCTCGCAGGCGCCCCGTACGGCCGGGTGGATCGGTACCTGCGAGTCGTTTATCTCTATGCCGACTTTGGAGGCATGGGCAATCTCATTAAGTGCACTTGAGAGACCGCCTCTAGTCAAGTCTCGCATGCAATGCAGCGCTGGACCTAACCGGGCTAGCCGCAGGGCAAGTGCGCTAAGCGATGCGCTGTCGCTCAACAGATCAGTTTCTAGTTCCAGCCCTTCTCTTGCACAAAGAATGGCAATGCCATGGCGACCTAAATCGCTACTGATAATTATCAGGTCTCCAGGGCGAGCCTTCCTGACCGCCGGAGGATGCCTCGTTTCAATGATACCAATACCGGTGGTATTGATATAGACACCGTCGCCGGCACCACGATTAACCACTTTCGTGTCGGCCGCCGCCACATCCACTTGAGATTCTTTCGCAGCCTGGCTGAGCGATTCGACTATTCTCGAAAGCTCGCCGATTCGGAAACCTTCCTCGATGATGAAGGAGACGGAAAGGTACAGTGGTCTAGCCAGTCTCATGGAAAGATCATTGACAGTACCGTGAACCGCAAGCGATCCTATGTTTCCTCCCGGGAAGAACAAAGGTTTTACTACGTAGGAATCGGTGGAAAAGGCGATATTGGCGTCACCGATTTTCAGTGAAGCGGCGTCATCAAGTTCATTCAAAATCGAATTACCAATTTTTGGTAGGAAGACCTTCTCCACTAGTTGTTCAGTCAGTTTTCCGCCGCTACCGTGCCCGAGCCTGATGACGTCTGAAAACCCGATGGCAATTCCGCATGACTCCATTGTGAATTCACCCCTTCAATTACAAAGTCCGTCTGTCTCTAGATTAAGTCGTCCTCGCCCATGGACAGATGCACGCAGTCCCATAGTACGTGAAGCAGTAAAGTATGTGCCTCTTGTATGCGATGAATGCTGAACGATGGAACGACAAAATTGTAGTCGGCCAGATCCGCCATTCGACCTCCGTCTTTGCCAAGGAAAGATACGGTCAGCATCCGTTTCTCTCTGGCAAACTTGACAGCGTCGACTAAATTGGGTGACATGCCACTAGTACTGATGGCAAGCAGCATGTCGACTTCCGTCGCAAGCTGCTCCAACTGTTTGGTAAACACTTTCTTGAAATCAATGTCGTTAGCCAGCGCCGTCAGCAAAGCGGAACTGGATGTTAGACTGATGGCTTGCAAGGCTCTCCGCTTTTCAAAAATCGGATGCATGAACTCTACCGCAGCATGCTCTGCATCACAGGCGCTGCCACCATTGCCGATGGAGAACAAGCGCCCACCAGACAGGAAACGTTCCTTCATGGTCGAGCTAAGCTGGGCGATTTGATTGGCGTTCGACTCGAAAAACTTAGCAATCACCTGCTGTGACTCAAGGGACTTTCTTAAAATCGCTTCCTGGAGCAAGATGTCGATCATATCAGGCATTGGCTGATCCCAGATCAAAGCGTTTGAACTTGTAATAGTTGGCGCAGGTCCCTTCTGATGACACCATAGTGGCACCAAGTGGCCGCCCCGGTGTGCAGGTGATGCCGAACGCGGCACAATCTGTCGGTTTTTTGTTTCCTCTCAAGATCTGTCCGCTGATACACTCCGGTGACTCCTGGCATTCCGAGGTGGCAATGCTGGCGAATTCCCTCTCCGCATCAAAGCTGCGATAGTCGCTGCTTAGTTTCAATCCGCTCTTCGGAATCCAGCCCAGTCCTCGCCATTCTCGATCGCACAGATCGAAGACCTCTTCCAATAAGTTCCTTGCGAATCTATTACCTTCTGATTCGACAACCCGAGAATATTGGTTGATAACGTCGAATCTCTGCGATTCCAATTGACGGGCACAGGCCAATATTGCCTGGAGAATATCGAGCGGTTCGAATCCAGCCACTACTATTGGAATCTTATAGTGCTCTGCCAGGAATTTGTACTCTTTCAAACCGGTGATGGTGCAAACGTGGCCGGGGCCGATCAATGCTTCTACCTGGTTATTTGGAGCTTGCAAAATGGCCGCACATACTGGGGGCACGGTCACTTGAGTCGACAAAACGAAAAAATTGGAGATGCCCAATTTCTTCGCCTGATGAATGGCCATGGCGTTGGCTGGTGCTGTCGTCTCGAAACCAACTGCAAGAAATACTATCTTCTTGTCGTTGTTCCGTTGCGCGATATTCAAGGCATCAAGCGGCGAGTACACAATGCGAACATCGGCGCCTCTTGCTTTGGCCTCCAGCAAATCGATTGCGCTTCCAGGCACTCTGAGCATGTCTCCGAAAGAACAAAAAATCACCGAGGGATCGAGAGCGATTGCGATCGCTTTGTCGATCAATGCAACTGGCGTCACGCATACCGGGCACCCTGGACCGTGAACAAGATTGATAGTTTCTGGCAAAAGATCTTCAATACCATATTGCAGGATCGTATGGGTTTGACCTCCGCAAACCTCCATAATCGTCCAGCGCTTCGAACACAATTGCCTGAGCTCATTAGCTAGATTTCCAGCTAATTCCAGGTCGCGATACTCATCGACGTACTTCATCAATGCAATCTCAAAACCATGGAACGGTCGCCGCCTCTTTCTCTAGCTTCTCGCGGAAATCAGGATGAGCAATCTCGATTAAGGCTCGGGCTCTTGTCTTCAGATCCCTTCCATATAAGTCTGCGATACCGTATTCAGTGACAACATAATGTACGTCCGCACGTGATGTAACGACTCCGCTTCCATGGGAGAGATGCGTTACTATACGTGATATGGAATTGTCTTTGGCAGTCGATCTGAGTGCGATAATCGGTTTTCCATTTAGTGATCGGGCAGCACCTCTGACGAAGTCCACCTGTCCACCAAACCCGCTGTACAGTTGCTCGCCAATGGAGTCTGAACATACCTGACCTGATAGGTCGACTTGTAGTGCGGAATTTATCGCAGTCATTTTTGAGTTTTGAGCGATGATGGCAGGATCATTGATGAAATCGCTCGTTTGAAACTCGACGAAGGGATTGTTATCGACGAAGTCATAAAGGCGCTTCGTACCCATAACAAAGGAGACCGCAATCTTTCCAGGAAGAACTGTCTTGCAGTCGTTGGTTATGACTCCAGCCTCGACAAGGTCAAGAATCCCGTCGGAAAACATTTCACTGTGAATGCCGAGTTCCTTCTTTTCTGTAAGAAAATGAAGGGTTGCATCGGGAATCGCGCCGATTCCCAGTTGCAATGTGGCCCCATCTTCTACGAGAGAGGCGACATTCCGACCGATTGCTGTTGCTACCTGGTCTGGAGGTTTGCCCACTAGCTCGGGCAATGGTCTGTCGGACTCGACAATATAGTCGAGCTTAGTTATGTGAACGAATGATCTTCCAAGCGTGCGTGGCATTTGCTGGTTGACTTCCGCAATAACAAGCCGGGCGCTCTTTCTTGCCGCGACCGAGCAATCGACCGATACACCATAGCTGCAATAGCCATGATTATCCGGAGGTGAAACCTGGATTAGGCAGACATCCAGAGGCAATCGACCGGACTGGAGAAGACCAGGTATTTCACTAAGAAAGACCGGTGTGTAACTGCCACGCCCCTCGTTGACGGCACTTCGGACATTAGGGCCTATGAAGAGGGCGTGCAGTCGGAAGGAGTCCTTGTATTGTGCCTCGGTGTAATGGGCCGGCCCCATGGTGAGAATATGGAAAATCTCTACACCTTTCAACTCGTTGGAACGCGCAACCAGCGCTTCGATGATCGGCAGTGGGGCTGCTGCGTGCGATTGAATATAGACTCGATCACCTGAGCGGATGTGACTTGCGGCCGCCTCGGGGCTGACCACCTTCTTCCTGTAGTCGCTAAGCCAAGCCGAGTGCCGCATCGTTGTGGATGTCATATTTCTCTTTGCTCAATTGATTGTTATCTTGAGTTCCTGAAGGTCATCTAGGGGTTATTGCTCGAGAACT
>JAIERK010000129.1 GCA_019746975.1 Candidatus Obscuribacterales bacterium | reverse complement strand
AGTAGACGCTGTTGGAAAACGGGGCGGGTTCGTCAAGCGCGTGGTTCGATGTCGAAGTAGACGCTGTTGGAAAAGGGAGTGGGTTCGTCAAGTGCGCGCCAAGCGTGGTTGGACGAGTTCGTCAAGCGCGTGATTCGATGTCGAAGTAGACGCTGTTGGAAAACGGGGCGGGTTCGTCAAGCGCGTGGTTCGATGTCGAAGTAGACGCTGTTGGAAAAGGGGTAGAGTTCGTCAAGCGCGTAGTTCGATGTCGAAGTAGACGCTGTGGAAAAAGGGAGCGAGTTCGGCAAGCCAAGCTGCGAAGCGTAGGTCGATGGCAGAAGCCGCGGCTGAACTGGTTTAAAACAATCAATCGATATCAATGAAACTGTTCGTTGTAGTCTGCTCAAAATGCACATAGATATCGCTTTCACCTGCTATTATTTGCCTGGTTGTTGTCAAAATGCCAAGTAGGTGCCGAGACAATCTGACGGTCTGTCAGAGTAATGACACCTCAAGCCTCTCTCCGGAGATTTGTAATGGGTAAAGCTGTTTCGACGTTGACGCTGCGGAAGTACAAAGAAGAAGGCCGTAAGATCGTGTGCTTAACGGCATACGACTACTCCACTGCCAAGATACTTGATAGGGCTGGGGTCGACGTTATCCTGGTCGGCGATAGTCTGGCAATGGTTGCACTTGGCCACAAGACAACACATGCAGTGACGGTTGAGGAGATGCTCCACCATACGAAAGCTGTGACGCGCGGCGCGGAATTTGCCCTGGTGGTCGCGGATTTGCCATTCATGAGCTACCAGGTCGATGTCACCCAGGCGATAACCAACGCCGGGCGATTTGTTAAGGAAGCCAATGCTCAGGCTGTGAAGCTAGAGGGTGCTACCGAGCATAACCTCATGATTGTCGAGCGACTTGTTGGAATGGGCATTCCTGTCATGGGTCATCTTGGTTTTACTCCTCAGTCGATTCATGGACTTGGCGGTACTCGTGTTCAGGGGCGGACGGCCGACGAAGCGCTTAGTCTGCTGGCCGACGCTCGGGCTCTCGAGAAAGCCGGAGCGTTCAGCGTGGTGTTGGAGATGGTGCCGTCAGCGGTATCACGAATTATCAGTAAAAAACTGAAGATACCGACAATCGGTATTGGCGCTGGTGCTGAGTGCGATGGACAGATTCTCGTCACCGATGATCTACTCGGTAAGTATGTCGACTTCAAGCCTCGCTTTGTCAGGCGCTATGCCAACCTCGATGAGGTCTGTACCGATGCGATTAGGCAGTATGCGCATGATGTGATGAATCGCGACTTCCCTAACGATGCCGAATCATTTGTCTTTCCGGAAGATGAAGAGCAAGACCTCCTGCGAAAACTGAATGCGCAGCCCGTTGGTTAGCGCTTCTTCTCAAGGACTGAATTGGCCAAACCGACGATCCACTTCTGAGGACTGTTCTCGGAACCAACTTTTATGCGGTATTTGACTCTCCTGTGCCTTTCGACGCCGAAGAAGAAGGATACGGTTTCCAACGCACAATAAATCTTAGATCTCATGCGATAAGTTTTGACGATGGTGGAGTACACCACGTCAGTCGAAAAGGTCTATCGGCGGGCAGGACGACAAAGGAACAGGCGAAACCAGCCTCGTACCCGCTGCTTGTTTGTTTATCTGTTTGTTCTGAGTTTTATTTCTTCTCGTTTTTCTCAAGCTCACGCATTTTTTCTTGAACCTCACGAAACTCCTTCAAGTCCAAAGAGCCTGGTCGACGGCTGCCGCCGCTTAAGAACGGCTCGTTATGGCGCGGCAGATCGCGAGGTTCTCCAGCAGGCCCCGAAGAGCCAGGCGAAAACAGGATGTGCACAGCCGGATTGTCTGGAACTCCTTTGGGCTCAGGCGGTGGCACAGGTCCGTTGACCAGCGCATCGGCAGCGGAGCCTGGTTTATAATCTTGAAACCATTTTCTGCCGAAGTGCATGCCGTTGTAACCGGAAAACACACTCAGATTGCGATCGGACCAATCGCGCATTTGGGGCTGCTTCTCCAGGAATCTGCCCATGCCTTTTCTGGTTTCTTTTATCGCCAGAGCCGGATTGGCGATGAAATCGGCCATGGTCACTCTCGGCACGAGAGAACCGACGTGGGGATCGCCTTTCATGTGGAACTGCAGTTCCAAGTGATTGGAAACTCTATTGACTGCTGCATTGACCTCTTCAGCGGGCATTCCCTTTGCCACCAGCCTCAGTGCAGTTGGCATGCCGGCACTCTGCAGTTGGATCATAGTGTAGTCCCTGGTGGAGAACGGAAGTTCTTCGAGAGGCTTGTTGTTGACGATCCAATCCTCCATTAGTTTCGAAATTTCCGTCATCTTTCTGACCTGAGTCGGCAGATCTGGAAGTACATCGGCGTAAGTCTTGCCGTTGAATGCAGGCAATGGAGTATTGAGTTGAGCTGAAACCAGGTGTGGTATCAGGGCATCTACCTCTTTTTTCGGTAACTTCAACACCTGTCCGGGGCTGTCCATGTTAACCCAGACATAGAAGTCTCCGCCTCGTGAAGCCTCTTCTGCGTACTTGTCTAGAGCATTGGCTGCTTCTAAGAGTGTCGGGTCGCCATTGGCGCGCTGTCTGATCATTTCAGCCACGAGCTTGGGACGGAAGGCGTCGATGGCGTGAACTTCAAAACCAAGAGGATTCTCTGGTGTGACGAGTTCCTTCCCATACACGTTTCGTACTTCGAGTCTGCCATGCTCCCGAAGCCCTTGCAAGAGCACACCGAGGGCGGTGGCACCGTTGGGACCGGTATGTGCTGCCCCACCCATGTCGGCGGTATTTTCGTTGGCTTGGGCTTTGAGTATCGCAACATATAGATCTTGCTTAGTCATCTCACCATGACCGGGAACATTTACCTTCTCATGGGCTTTGTCACCGATAGCCTTTCTGACTGTTTCTCCTATTACCTGTTCTCTTATCGAATCTGCGAATCTGAGAATACCGCCGTACTGATCGTGCATGTCTTCATGCCCTTTGATGCCAGCGCGCAGTATCTGGAGATCTTGCATGTTTCTAGGCCAATGAACGAGATCGACATCCCAGACCTTGTTGATCTCAGGGAGGGTGTGCGGACCGGCGCCGTGATCGTATGCAATCAGGTTGAGCGGCGGATTATTCGCGGCCATCAGTTCTTTAGGATTCAGACCATTGCGCTTCATACCTTCTATCAGGAGCCAGTACATTTCCCAGCTCATCAAATTCAAACTGTGCACGTTGCGGCCGGTCGGACCGAGCCCCGCTGTCATCTGTCCGATTGCGGCATCTCTGCCACGGAAGAGTAACGGTGCGACCTGCTTGAGATTGTCAACGTTGCCGCCGATCTCTCGTCCCAGTGCGATAACCTGGTTGCCCCATTCTCGATAGCCGGGATCTAGCGCTTTATGATTGGGATTGAGAGCTGCGTGTATAGGTCCTACTGATCCTTCTACGGCGTCGATGACTTGTTGCTGCTCCGGAGTCAGTTTGTTCATCTCAGCTTTTGCCATTGCCGCGAGTTTTGTTATGTTGGCGACGTTGACATCTTGACCAATCGTGAGCCCTGCGGGCTTGGTACCACTGGCGGCATCACTAGGCTTCGCCGCCGTGTCTCCCGGTTTTGCGCCGGCAGTTTCAACTGGCTTCGCGCCCGGCGTTTCAAGGGGGCGAACCTTTCCGCCTTCGACTACGATCAAACTTGGGCGCTCGGATATATGAAGGCCGCTCGCGGATTCGACAAACTTGTATCCATCATAACCGTGGAGCTCGGCTACTTGAGCCGCAGTCATCAGTCTTGGATCCTTGCCCATCTGAAGGATATTCATCGTTTCCGACAAACCGATAGCCTGACCGTCGGTTGTAACGAAGCCATGCTTATGCATTGAGCCATTTGCGACGACTCCAAGGTGTCGTTCGCCTGCTTCTTTCGTTCTTGCTACCTTTTCCGCGAAGGATAGCTCCGGCTCTGCTTTGACCTTCACCCCTTTGAGGTGCGCCGAGAGTTTGTCGGTCGTGTGGTCAACTGTTCTTGTAAACCTGTTCAATTGGCGTCCAAAGAAATACTCATCACTACCGAGAAAATCGGCTTTTCCTTTTTCCCATCTGGCATAACGCCTGTCACCTGCTAGACCTTTCATCATCGGTTCGGCAAAGTCTTCGCCGGCTCCAGCAATTTTCATGCCCCAGTAGGCGTCCCAGCCGAACGTACCGAGTCCGTCTCCCATACGCTGCGCCGCTTGATTAACCGTGCGATGATCCTGCGCATCCCAGACCTCGCCGATTCCCCGACCAATTGGCACAAGTGCGTCCTTCGCCATCAGATAGGTAAAACCGACCGCCGCGATTGCACGCCCGGCACCGGACTTTGGAAGCAGGGTGCGCATGCCGACTCCGAATGCAAATGCGGTCGTTCCTTTTTCCAGTGTCTCTACCGGGTGTGAAACATCATAAAGAGCAGCGTTGGCGACACCAGGCAATGAGTATGCGGTGCCCTCCACAGTGAGCAGACCGAGACGCGCCAGGAGGCTGGAGTTGGCAATCTCGTCAAGCCTGCTGCGACCGCCTATTGTCTCTTCCTTCGGCTGGACGAAAATTCCGTTGGCCTTCAATATATTTTCGACTTGTCCACGAGGAGAAGGATTGTTGAGTAGCTTGTCCGCTTCTTCTCTAAGTTTTCCCCCATCCGGAGCCGCAGCTGCATTACCTTGAACCAATTCGGTCGAACGACCCCTAAGGGCCGGTTGATCTTGTCCACCCATGTCCGCCTCCCCAGTTGCCGCAAAGAAAATGACACACGCCAGCCGACGGGGCTCTGCCCGCCTGTCTGAGGGGATCCGCTATCCCGCTGTTAATAAAGTAGTTTAAGTTTTGTAGACACGCAATGGGGGGACATAAGCAAAACCGTGATTCCTATGCAGATTTAACGAGTGATATGGACACAATTTCACAAGTGAATGTTTTCTGTTTCCCATCAATAGTTACTGCTCTCGATCCCATCGAAACGCTGAAATCCAGGCAAGAAACTGGCATAATGCTAAGTACGCCGCCAGAGAAAAAAGCGGCAAGTGTGCTACTGACAAGACTTAGTGTCAGGCTCGTGGTTCTGTCTACTTGGTTGTGGGGTGATTGAATTGACAAAGCTTAGTGAGGAAAGCAAGGACAGATTGAAGGGCGCGATCTGGGGGGCTTGCTGCGGTAGCTCTCTGGGTGGCAGTTGTGTCGGGTTGAACCATAAGGACATACTGGCGACTGCTGGCGTTTCTGTCTTACGAGACTTCGTACCTGGATTGTCGCGCAGTCAACTTCCCGATCATAAGCCTGGCGACATCCATGCTGATGCGTTACTGGGTCTTGCTCTCGCGGAGACTCTAATCGCTTCGGGTGGAAAGCTCCCGTCTGGTGACCTCAAAGGGCGCTACACGGCGCTGTTGGAATGCGAAAATTTTCTTGAGGGCGGTCCCGGACCTATTTGCCTGGCAGCGCTTCGGCGCATGGCAGACGGCAGTCCGCTTGTTGATGACGAGCCGGAGAGCACTCATGTGAGTGGCGCAGCAAGAGCTTTCCCTGTCGGATGTCTCCCTATTGGCGAAGAAGATCGCAAGCAAATAGCCATGACTCAGGCGGGCCTGTCGCAGAATCATCAATCTGTTGCTGCAGCAGCCGCAGTCATTGCCGACATCATTTATCACTTCATTACTGGTCAGCGCCTCGATACTGAAGAGCAGGTCCGTACTTTCGTCAAAAAAGAGTTTGATCTGGCAAAGTCTATCGATGCGCGTTTTGCCGATTTCTGGGATGATATCGCTCCCGATCTCGACTACACGAGACCCGCTGAGGATCTGCCTTACTCGCTGGTCAATGTTCAATCGAGCGTCAATGAGTGCGTTCCTACATCAGTTGGAATCTTTTTGATATTCAGGCACGACCTGGAAGAGGCTGTCTGCGCGGCTGCGCGAGGTGGCGGCGATACCGATACGGCAGCATGCATAGTCGGCGCCTTATCCGGAGCCTACCATGGCGCAAAACGAATCCCGAAAAGGTGGATGGAGCAGGTCACCGAGCGGGATCGAATTGAGAAGGTAGTTACAGGATTGATAGATTTGTGGGAATAAGGCAACGAATTCTCGGTTTAATGGTTATTATTCCTTAGTCTGATTGGCGTGAAGTTCCATCTTCCGAAACATGCCAACGATCTCATTAGATTGAGGTCACACCGGTTGTTTCAAACCATTTTGGAAACAAGACTGACGATTAAATAAGGAATTGAATTATGACCACCAATGTCATGACCGAGAAGGAAAACGAGAAGTGCAAATTAAAGGATCAGGTTGCCATTATCACAGGCTCGGGAAGAGGGATTGGTCGCTCGATTGCAGAGGCTCTTTTGAGAGCAGGCGCTAAAGTCGTTATCTCTGATATCAACGAAGAGACTTGCAACAAGACGGCCCAGGAGCTGAAAGAGCACGGTGGAGAAACCCTTGGATTAGTTTGCGACGTAACAAAATCGGCTAGCGTTGAAGCGTTAGTTGAGCAGGTCGTCAAGGAGTGGGGCAGAATCGACATCCTCGTCAACAATGCCGGCATTACACGTGACAACTTGATGATGCGTATGTCGGAAGACGAATGGCAAGCTGTGATTGATACCAATCTCACTTCCGCATTCAAAGTTTCAAAACCAATCTTGAAAGTGATGTCGAAGCAACGCAGCGGTCGCATAATCAACATCGCTTCTACGACAGGTGTTCATGGCAACTTCGGGCAGGTCAATTACGCTGCTGCCAAAGCCGGTCTAATCGGTTTCACAAAAACAATCGCTATTGAATACGCTTCTAGAAACATCACTTGCAACGCAATCGCCCCTGGTTTCATAGATACAGATATGACCAGAAAGCTAAGTGAGGAAATTATTAAAGGAATTCTGGATAAAGTTCCACTCAAGCGCATGGGCACTCCTGATGACATCGCCAATGCAGTTCTCTTCTTTGCCGGACCTGCTGCATATGTAACGGGTCAAGTGCTGGAAGTCAATGGCGGACTTTATACGTAAAGTAGCGTAAGTAAACGGCGTGCTTCGGGAATCATTGTTGATACTCAACGTGATATTCTAGTTGCCCTTGGCACGCCTTAGTAGCCAGCATATTTCAACGTGCCTTTGGTTCGGACTTTTGGGGGTTATAAAGAGACATGGAAGAGAAGGAAGCCTTCGAACGAGTTAAGAAGGTGGCCGTGGCCCAACTTAACGTCAATGTCGATGAAGTGACGATGGAAGCTAGCTTCACTAAGGATTTAGGTGCTGATTCCCTCGATCAGGTGGAATTGGTGATGGCTCTCGAAGAAGAGTTCGGAATGGAAATTCCGGATGAAGAAGCAGAGAAAATCACGACAGTGGGCGAAGCGGTCAAATACATCTCAGGTCATCTATAAACCGCAATAGCGGTCGAGGATCGATCATCCTGGACGTTTATGCGTCTATGGTCTGTAGTTAGGGAGGGAGGCACATGTGCCTCCCGACTCAAATCGTTTTTAGTGCAGGATACATTTTTTATTTTCGATGAGCAAACGACGCGTTGTTGCTACCGGTATTGGATGCGTTTCATCTGTCGGAATTGGGAAAGAGCAGTTCTGGGATGGGATAGTTAACGGGCGTTCGGGTGTGCGTCGAGTCACCTGCATACCAGAGAACATGCAGTCCGCTTGTAAGATCGCCGCCGAAATCAGAGATGAGTTCGAGCCGGCTAAATATATGGATTTCAAAACGATCAAACGATCGGATCGCTTCATCCACTTTGCCATCGCAGCGGCAAAACTGGCTGTAGAGGATGCCGCTATCGATTTGTCAAAAGACGAGCCCGAACGTGTTGGGGTCGTCATTGGTAGTGCTGCAGGTGGATTTGGATCGATCGAGCAGCAGTTTCGCGTTTTGAATGAAAGAGGTCCGGATCGTTGTTCACCATTTACGGTGCCGATGATCATTGTCAACATGGCCGCAGGATGGGTCTCCATGCTGTTTAACGCCAGAGGACCAAACCTCTGTCAAGTTACTGCGTGTGCTACGTCAACGCATTCGATAGGCGATGCATTCGGATTGATTCAACGCGGCGATGCTGACGTCATGTTCGCCGGCGGAAGTGAGGCGCCCATCGTCGCACTCGTCATGGCAGGCTTCGCATCGGCTAGAACATTGTCTACCCGCAACGACGATCCAGAAAGAGGAAGCCGACCCTTCGACAAAGACCGTGATGGATTTGTCATGGGAGAAGGCGGCGCTGTCTTGATTCTGGAAGAGCTCGAGCACGCGAAAGCTCGAGGTGCAAATATTTATGCTGAAATTGTCGGTTATGGTTTGACCGGTGATGCCTACGATATCGTCGCTCCTTGTGCTGATGGCGATGGAGCCGGTCGCGCTATGGCTCAAGCCCTGAAGCAGGGTGGAGTGAAACCGGACGAAGTCGACTATATAAATGCACACGGCACATCGACTCCAGTTGGAGACGTTGCTGAAACAAAAGCGATCAAGAAAGTTTTTGGCGAACACGCGACTTCGAAAAAGCTCATGGTGAGCTCGTCTAAATCGATGACTGGACACTTGCTCGGCGCCGCGGGCGCAATCGAAGCAGCGGTTACCGTGATGGCTCTGAAGCATGGAATCGTTCCTGCCACGATAAATCTCGAAAATCAAGATCCCGCTTGCGATCTCAATTACGTTCCCAAGAAGGCGCTCCACAATCAAAACTTGCGCTACGCAATGTCGAACAGCTTCGGATTCGGCGGTCACAATGGATCGCTACTGTTCAAGAAATACGAAGACTAAACAATCGTCTCGCGCATAACTCGATTGCTGTTCTGTTGTGCGCGTTTGTCGGCAGTGCTGTTGTCGTCGGTGTGTTGTCGTCGGTGTGTTGTTGTCTGTCGTGACGTGTCATCTCGTCTCGTCTGTCGTGTCATGTCGTGCCGTGCGTCGCTGTGTCGTGTGCTGTTGTCTGTCATGTCATGTCATGTCATGTCATGTCATGTCATGTCATGCCGTTGTCGTGCGATGTGGAGTGTGCTCGAAACGCGCAGCTACTGGGGGCGCCGGCGTATCGCCGGCATAGAGCAACTTAGGAAACATTCTGGTCCGAGACGAAGAAACAGTCGTCATGAGTGTTGTATACTTCAGTGTTCATGGGTTATCTGGTGAAGTAAATGAGCGAGCTCATTGGCAGCACGATTTCGCAAATTCGAAGTCTAATCAGCGGAAAACAAGTCTCGGCAAAAGAAGTAACGAAGACCTACCTCGAGCATGTAAAGCGTAATGACAAAGAAACCAATGCGCTGATCTGCCTTACAGAGGAGCTAGCGCTTCAGCAAGCGGACACGATTGATAAAAAGATAGCAGCTGGCGAAGATCTTCCTCTCGCCGGAGTGCCAGTTGTTGTTAAAGACAACATGTGCGTGCCTGGATATCCAACAACAGCCGGTAGCAAAATACTTTCGAATTTCATTCCGCCTTATCAAGGTACCGCTCCCACAAAAGTTTTTGATAGCGGCGCGATCTGCATTGGTAAAGGCAATCAAGACGAATTCGCCATGGGTAGTTCGAATGAAAACTCCGGGTTCGGAGTCGTCCGTAATCCTTGGAACTTGAAGAAAGTTCCTGGTGGAAGTTCGGGTGGACCCGCAGTAGCCGTCGCTGCTGGTTTTTCCGTCGTCGGCCTTGGCTCTGATACCGGAGGATCTATCCGTCTTCCCGCATCCTTTTGCGGCATTGTCGGGATGAAACCGACTTACGGTTTGGTATCACGTTTTGGTCTTGTTGCATATGCGTCCAGTCTTGATCAGATCGGCCCTTTCGGGCTCTGCGTCGAGGATGTAGCGCTCACTTTGTCGACACTGGTCGGCAAAGATCCGCGCGACTCGACCTCTATTGAGGATCCTTTCGGCAAGTTCAACACCAAGAATTTTCCGAAACTCGATCTGAAATTTGCTCAAGACTTGAGCAAGAAGGAGCAATCGCTCAAAGGGATTCGCATCGGCGTGCTGAAAGAGCTCGTTGGAGACGGTCTCGAAAGCGAGGTCAAGGCTGCCACCGAAAATAGTATCAAGACATTTCGCGATCTTGGTGCTACCGTTGAAGAAGTATCTGTCGAGCTAATTGATATCGCTCTTCCTGTCTATTACATTATCGCGACAGCAGAGGCTAGTGCCAACCTGGCGAGATTTGATGGTGTCAGATATGGTGTGCGCGACATGGATGCCAAAGATATCGTCTCGATGTTCACCGCCAGCAGGAAGGCAGGTTTCGGTGACGAGGTTAAACGCCGGATCATGCTTGGAACATATGCCTTAAGCACCGGCTACTACGACGCCTACTACAAGAAGGCTCAGCAAGTCAGACGACTTTTGAAAGAGGCTTTCGATCGCGCGTTCGAAAAATTCGACGTACTTGTTTCTCCGACATCGCCGACGGTGGCGTTTGACCTCGGTGAAAAGACTGATGATCCTTTGACGATGTACCTCAGCGACATCGCCACAATTCCTGTAAACCTAGCTGGTCTGCCTGGAATTTCAGTGCCGTGTGGATACGGACGTGAAGGTCTTCCAATTGGTCTACAGCTAGTTGGTCAGCAGTTGTCTGATGCACATCTTCTTACTGTAGCGCACGCATTTGAGAAAGCGAACAGTTTCACTAGCCGCCGCTCGCCGCTTCTCGAGACCGCCTGCGTTCGGTAACTTCTCGCGCATCTAGTACTGTTTCTGCAGCGTATTTAGTGTTACGCTGATGAGAAAAAAGTAGCCGAACCATGTTGCTTTTCCCGCAAACGTCTCGACGTGAAAAAGATGCTGGCTAACGTTCCACACCATGCCGAAGTCAACGTTCAATGTACTTACTTCAAAGGGATGTCAGAGAGTTGAAATTCGCCGTTCATCGCGTGGTGGCATTCCGGCCGATTACTTCTCTTCTTTTTCTTTCTTTGCTTTGCCGGAAGCTTTTTTCTCGATCGCGGATCTCACGTAATCGGTAGTTGCTCTTACGGTGACCAACTTGTTTGCCGCATCATCAGAGATATCGATTTGAAACTCCGACTCGAGCGCCATAAGGATCTCGACGCAATCCAGCGAGTCGCAACCAAGGTCCTTGATAAAATTGCTTGCAGGTTTGATCTCGCTAACATCTTTCTTGAGCTGTTTTGCAATTACACTTTGAACACGCTCTGTAATAGACGATTTGAAGCTTTGCTTCCTCTCCTTATCTTCGTTGTCCCCCTGAGCATGAGCCTTTTGGACGAAGGTGCCTGGTGGCATGGAGTAGGAGCATGCAGTACTAAACGTTCCAATCACAAGAGCGGTAGCGATCTGCTTCACATTCTTTCCAGTTGCCATTCGATGCGACCTCTTGTCCCTTTCGTCCACTGCCAGAAGTTTATTCACAATATCAGGACTCTTGACAATTTGCTCGATTTTTCGAGTCCTAGATTTCTATTTTCTAAGAAATGTTCGGCACTTTGTTGCTGCTGACAAGGTCATTGATCTCGTAGACTTAATGACCGGTCCGACTAAGGAGATTTGTTGTGATGCTAAAGAACCGAAAAGATTCAGTCGCAGCCAATTTTATCATTGCCGCGCTTTGCACTTTTGGCGTTATCGCGCCTGCCCAGGCGGGTGAAAATGATTTCTTTGGCAGCTCGGTTCCTGGAGGCGGCGGTGGTGCGCAGGCTCAGCCGCAGCAGACTGCTAATCCTTATGCAGATCCGACCGTCCCGCGTGGCGACTACACCACTGACGAAAAGCGCATGCAGAAGAAGTACAAGGCTAGCATTCAGCATTGCAAAGGGCTCATTGCAAAAGGCGAGCGTATGATGGAATCCGGGCAGCGCGGCCACAACGATAAAGATTTCAAGAAAGGCAAAATCCTCAAAGAGATTGGGGAAAAACAGCTGGCAGAGCTGAATGCCAATAATCCTTTGGCTGACATCCTTGATGATAAATCAATCGAAAAGAAGCCAAAAACCGCTACCACTCAGACAACAACTACGCAATAATAAAGCTGCGAGGTCGCCCTCGAGTCGACGAACTGAGCAGGACGACAGGATTGCCTGTGGTCTGCGTGTACGGCGATGCTGTGAGTCTATGACTGCGGCGAGAAGGAATTCTGCAAAATCGTCCTTTGGATGATCGGCAGCATTCGGTAGGAGGCGGCGGTGAGGTGCGAATGCCCCTGAGAGAGGATGAAATTGGCGATGGTTATGCGATTTGACATTACGGAAGCAATTGGCAATACGCCTTTAGTGAAGCTGAACACGCTTACAGAAGGCCTGAAAGCGACGGTGGCGGTCAAGCTGGAGTCAATGAATCCACTTGGTTCTGTGAAAGATCGCATCGGTGTTTCGATGGTTCAAGAGGCTGAGAAGGCGAATTTGATAAAGCCCGGCACCACACTGCTTGTCGAGCCGACTTCGGGTAATACCGGTATCGCGTTGGCTTTCGTCGCATCGGCGCGGGGGTATCGCTTGATTCTCACTATGCCCGAGACGATGTCTATCGAGCGTCGCAGCATGTTGTCCGCTCTGGGCGCAGAGCTTGTTCTGACGCCGGGAACCGAAGGCATGAAAGGTGCTCTCTCAAGAGCGGAGCAGTTGGTCGCCGAGAACAACAATTCGTTCATGCTTCAGCAATTCAATAACGAGGCTAATCCGAAAGTGCATCGCGAGACTACAGCAGAAGAAATCTGGCGTGACACGGAAGGAAAAGTCGATATTTTTGTAGCCGGCGTCGGGACTGGTGGCACTATAACTGGTGTCGGTCATGTGTTGAAACAGAGGAAGCCGTCCGTAAAAATCGTGGCGGTAGAACCTAAGGACAGTCCTGTCATCACGCAGAGTCTGGCGGGACAGCCGTTGCAGCCGGGACCGCACAAGATTCAGGGGATTGGAGCCGGTTTCATACCTGGAGTACTCGATCTCTCGGTGATAGACGAAGTCTTTCTCGTCACCAACGATGAAGCCTTTGAAATGGGACGCAAGCTTCCGAGAACTGAAGGAATTCTTGCTGGTATCAGCAGCGGTGCCACGGTTCACGCGGCACTAGAACTGGCGAAACGCAAGGAGAACGAGGGGAAGGTTATCGTGGCGATAGTCGCGAGCACCGGGGAGCGTTATCTGTCGACACCGTTGTTTCAACAGCAGAGTATGGCGCAAACGGCCAACGTCTAGTCTGCGAACAGGTGTCAGCCTAGCTTCCGTATCTTCGATTGACGCGGTGCCGGAGGCGCTCTGGTTGTTTCCAGTTGCTGTACCGAACTGGTTGTTCTGCGTAGAACGCCTTTCTGAGCGTGGCGTATTGACGAAGATAGTTGGGGTGCGGGGTCCAAGTTGCCGGGTCGGTTCCCTTTAGGGCCCCTGCCGAAAACAAGGTTTTGCAGCATCAGAAAGCGACCAGTTACGATCAAGTTGTGACCATTAATGATCTCGAGTCGCTTACCTGGATGCAAGTATTGGAACAGTGGACTCTTCTTTTTCGTAAAGAGTCTCTTCTAAACTGTCATGGAGTTTCCAATGCTACCGTCAGCGGTGCGATCTTGATGATTCTTGCAACTGCTTGCTGCTCAGCTCTGTATCAGTTGACTCCAACACGTACGAGAATATCAGTGGCGCCACAATGCTGGCGTCGGACTCAATCACGAAGCGAGGTGTCTCTGGTGTGATTTTGCCCCAGGTTATCTTCTCGTTGGGAAGAGCTCCGCTGTAGCTTCCGTAGGAAGTGGTGCTGTCAGAAATCTGGCAGAAGTATTCCCAGCATCTGCAAGATCCTTTGATGTCTTGCTCGATCAGTGGCACCACGCAGATTGTGAAGTCACCGGCGATTCCGCCGCCAATCTGGAAAAATCCGAGAGAATTCTCTTCGCTCTCTTCGAGATACCAATTGACCAGTTTGTGCATCTGCTCGAGACCGGACTTCATTATGTTGAATGTAGAAATCTCTTTCTTGATGATATGGGAAACGAAAATGTTGCCCATAGTCGAGTCTTCCCAACCGGGCGTCCAGATTGGCAGGTTCTTCTCGCAGGCGGCATAAAGCCAGGAGTCCTTTACATCAATTTTGTAGCTGTCTTTGAGAACGCCGCTTTTCAGCAATTGATACATGTATTCGTACGGAAAATATCTGGCGCCTTCTTTTTCTGCTTTTTGATAGAGGGCAAGAAGGCGTTTTTCCACTTTTCGAAATGCACTCTCTTCCGGAATGCAGGTGTCGGTAACGCGGTTGAGCCCTTTGTCTCGCAACTCGACTTCCTGCTCAGCAGTTAGTTCGCGCCAATTAGGAATGCGAACGTATTCGTCATGGGCGACCAGATTGAAAATGTCTTCTTCCAGATTGGCTCCTGTGCAAGTAATCGCATGCACTTTGTCCTGACGAATCATTTCTGCGAGTGAAACACCCAACTCGGCTGTACTCATAGCTCCAGCCATCGTCAACAGCATTTTTCCGCCGCCATTTATATGAGCTACATAAGCTTGCGCAGCGTCCTTAACAACAGCAGCGTTGAAGTGTCTGTAGTGATGATCGATGAATGCCTTGATGCTCATTGTTTATCTCCACCGCAAAAGCGCTTGACTGGGTGCAAACCAGCTGAAACCAATCGTCTATACAATGCGTATTTTATAAAATACACGCGAAATAAGGCGGAAACATGACAAATCCGAATACGATTGATACAGGTTTTTGGCTATGAACCCAGTAGCGGTCTGGTCTGTGTCCAATTATTAATCTACTGAACACCGGCGAGAGGCTGACAAGACCGAAAGAAGTCAGCAATTGTCGAGCGATAGAGTTGAAGGTCTGCGCTGAAGTCATTGTGCGAGCTATTCGGCGCGACAACTAGTGTCTTCGGCTGGGTCGCTTCTGCATAAATCGTCTTGCTGTGGTGGCACGGAATTGTCGAATCCTTCTGTCCCGCGATAAGCAGAAGTGGCGGATGTTTGCCTCGCGCGTAGGAGAGGTTGTCCAGGGCTGGATCGAACATCAGGAATGATGGGTAAATGTGGAGAAAGGGAACCTTCTCCTTCCCCAACGATTCCGGCGACATAAACCCAGATTCGAGTATGATAGCCTTGCAGTCGCGCTTGCGCGCAATCTCCGTTGAGACACCGGTCCCCAGCGACTCTCCATACAAGATTATGGATTTCGGGGAATAGCTTTTCTCCTTGACCAGAAAATCGAATGCGCTAAGCCCATCAGTGACTGCTCCAGGTAGATCGGGTTTCCCATCACTCTTCCCGAATCCACGATAGTCGTATGCCAGAACGCTGACATTGCTGTTCAACAGTGCTTCGATCTTTCCCCGGCGAACGTCCAGGTGTCCGGCATTGCCATGGTTTATAAGAGCTACATCAACTGCCTTTGGATTCTTGTAAAACAAGGCATTGATTGTGTAGTTTCCGGATTTTATCGACGACTCTTCGGCCTTGATACCCGCTATCTTCGTCATCTCTGGTGCGTGATCCTTCAGTTTGTATGGATGGAAAAGGACCCCGTTGAAGAGGTCAGGGTTGAGTCGCGGTGCGGCAAGAAAGTAGACCGCGACGACCAATGTAATCAGGCAAGCTAACAATCCGAGAGCGATGGTCCTCCAGAGAAGCTTGACAGAGACCTTGCTCACAGGTCGCCTGCGATGTCATCTTCTTCGTCGTAGTCAGCGCTTGGATCCCATGTCTCTGGTTGTTTGACTTCGGGAGCGCTGGCCATGCGTTGCGCGTGTGCGTTGGCTGCAGCTTGGAACCCTGACTGATACGGCGCTTGTTGTGGTGCCGTGGGCGGTGCCGATAGTGGTGTCGGTATTGGTGCTTGAGTTGGTATCGGTGCCTGTGACCCGGGCTGAAGGGGTGGTGTCATATTCGGTGCCGGCGTTGCGGGGCGCTGTTGCATCGCTTGTCCGGGCGCAGATGGCGCGTCTTGCGCAGCCATCGGATGTCCCGCTGCATACGGTCTGGGATAACCCATAGGTTGAATTGCAGGTGGTGCCGTACCTGGTCCGAGAGCACCTGGCAGCGCCTGTGGTGGCATCTGTCCGATCGCGTAGCCTGCTTGCTGTTGCGGGAAGGGCTCTTGCGTCGGCTGCGGAGGCAAGTAACCTGTGGGCTTTGGTCCAGATTCCGCTGCCGGGCCAGGCTGCATCGCCGGCAAGCTCGTGTATACGGCACCCGGACTGCCCGGAGCTGCTTGCGCACTAGGGAGCGGGGCTGGACGTTCTTCCATCTCGGCTTGCATCGGATTGCGAATCGAACCGGGTGGCGCCAGGGGCGGTCCTCCGGTGCGCGGTCCAGGAAAAGCTTGTAAGTGTGTGTATGAAACCCCCGGCGAGTTACGCGGATGAGAGGGTGGTAGTTGTGGATGAGGTAACTGGTCGGCCGGCGGCTGATTGGTCGGAATTGGCGGCCATGGTTGCGCTGTAGGTCCACCGATCTGTCGAGCAGGACCGTTAGCAGATGGTGCCGGCGGTGGTGGCGCGGAGGGCTGTTGACTCGGAATCTGCGGAGCGCCTGGTTGAGTCATCTCAGTTGTATTCGTCGGTACTGCAAAACCAGTCTTTTCCGGGAGACCGGCTATTTCTCCCGACTGACGTGTCGGAGCCTGCTGGCCAGGCGTGTCTCGATGAATCAACTGACCGAAGGGCTCTTGATTGTTGGGTGGCTGATATCCTTGAAATGCAGTCGGTCTAGGCGGACCACCAGGAAGAGCCGGAGGCATTCCTCCATGAGGTGGGAGGCCGCTGGCTGGGACTGTCGGCTGTGTGCTCGGCTGTCCTGCCGGCATTCGGCCTTGGTCCGGCACATAAGGATGTTGTGCTCCGGGTGCTGGAGAGCCCGAGAGCCCAGGGAGCGGTGGCGGCGACCATGGTGAACCCGATTGAGGATCCGGTTGAGGTCCTACTAGTGATTGTGGAGCTGGCTGACCGGGCGATGGGATACCTTCTCCGGGCGGCATTCCCAGCTGACTGGTGAGTGGTTGACCTGGTCTTGGTGACTGAGGCGAGCCCATAGGCGCTTGGGACCCAGGAATTGTCATGGGTGTTGGTTGACCGAGAATTGGGGGAGCCGCCGGCTGACCTGGAATCGAGAGAGGGGTCGGCTGACCTGGAGCCGAAAAGGGTGCAGGCTGACCCGAAGTCTGAAGGGGAGCGGGCTCACCTGAAGCGGAAAGAGGATTCGGCTGACCTGGAGCAGAACCAGACCCAGGCTGACCTGGAGGCGAAAAAGGACTCGGCTGACCTGGCATTGAGAAAGCAGCAGGCTGTCCCGGAGCAGAAAGAGCAGGTTGACCTGGGATCGAAAGCGGAGCAGGCTGTCCCGGAGCAGAAAGAGCAGGTTGACCTGGGATCGAAAGAGGAGCAGGCTGTCCCGGAGCAGAAAGAGCAGGTTGACCTGTGATCGAAAGCGGAGCAGGCTGTCCCGGAGCAGAAAGAGCAGGTTGACCTGGGATCGAAAGAGGAGCAGGCTGTCCCGGAGCAGAAAGAGCAGGTTGACCTGTGATCGAAAGCGGAGCAGGCTGTCCCGGAGCAGAAAGAGCAGGTTGACCTGGGATCGAAAGCGGAGCAGGCTGTCCCGGAGCAGAAAGAGTCGGCTGCCCAGGAATCGGAAATGGACCAGGTTGACCCGGAGTAGATAGAGCAGGTTGACCTGGAGTCGAAAGAGGACCCGGCTGTCCAGGAGCAGAAAGAGCAGGTTGAGCTGGAATTGAAAGGGGACCCGGTTGACCCGGAACCGATGCAGGTTGGCCTGGAATGGACAGCAGGGCATTTTGCCCTGGTGTCAGCTGACCTGGAGTTGGTATGGTTTGCGGATCGGACGGTCTCATCTGCGATCCTGACTGGTCTGATGCATGACCTGGTTGACCGGGCATCGATTGCTGACCCTGGTGTTGACCCGACGGTCCGGGTGGACCGGGCGCCGGCTGCCCGAACGGCAAGAGATCCGATAGTCCGGGAGGAGCAGGGAGCGACGAAGTGGTCGAGGATGGACCATCAGGAGCCGGTTGACCAGGAATCGGCAGCGTTGGACCTGATACTAAATGTGGTGCCCTAGGTGGTTGATCCACCAACGGCTTCGCAGGCTGTTGTTCTTGCGTGCTTGGTATAGGCGCATCTGGAGGAATTCGACTTACACGTCTGGCTCTTGGTTCTGCAACCGTCGGAGCCTTGGATTGACTGGCGTCAGGGCTCGTTGGCTCTGTAGAATGACCGGCTGGCTCCTCTTTGTCGGAGACTCCAGGCGTACCGACAACAGGCTTGACCTCCGTATCGTCGATAGAAGATTCCTTCTCCACGGCGACCTTGGATGGTTTATCCTCGTTGTCTTTCTCGTCGACCTCTTTTGCCTCTTCCACCGGCTCAACAGCTCCGGCTTGCTTTAATTCTACGGAGTGTCCGACTGGTTCTTTATGTTTCTCTGAAGCGTCTGGCTCAGCAGGCGACTCTGTCTCTTCATCTGCTGGCAAACCGAGAGCAGCCATGGGTACCTCGGGCTGCTTGGGTGACGAAATTCGCAAGGCTTGTTTGCGCTGGCTCGTAATTTCGTCATCATCAAGTCGCGGTCCAATGGGTTTAATCACAGGTCCAATAATTGATGAGATCTTGGACGGTTCGCTGCGCTGTTCTGACGCCTCGATCGTTACTTCTTCGTTGGACTCGGCTTTTTCGTGGGAGTCCTTCTGCTTTTCGGCATCTTTCTTTTCGTCTTCTTTGGGTGAATCAGGTTTGACAGTCGCTATCTGTGCATTTCCCTTGACGGCATTCCTGGCTGCCAGGGCGACTTTCGCTTGAACCTCTTGAGTCGTCTCACGCATGCTCTTCATGACTGCGCTGAAGATCTCTATCAGGAAGGGATCCCATTGCTTGCCGGCGCCCTCTTTGAGCACATTTACGGCTTCATCGTGTGTCATCGCCGGCCGATATGGGCGTTCGCTGATCATGGCATGATAAGAGTCCACGATGCCAACGATTCGAGCTGGAAGCGGGATCTCCTCTCCTTTCAAGCCTCGAGGGTAGCCCGTGCCATCCCATCGCTCGTGGTGATTCTCGAGAATTTCGCAGATATCCTTCAGTGCTCTGACGGGGCGCAACATCTGAGCGCCCAGCGTGGCGTGCTGATTAACGAGTTCTCTCTCTTCGTCAGAGAGCTTGCCCTCTTTATGGAGCAAGTCTTGAGGTATCTGCAGGACGCCTACATCATGGAGCAGTCCAGCTACGCGAATCTGCTCGACTTGCTGGGCGGATAGACCCATAACCTTCGCTAACAGTTCGCTCATACGAGCGACTTCTAGATGGTGTTGCTTGTTATACTCGGATTTTGCGTAGAGCGATGCAGCCAGAGACTTGACCATATCGACGACTTCCGGAACCAGCTCCTCGTGTTCGCGGGCTTCATCTGATATCGTCGGTGGTGTGAACTTACCTGTTTCGGATTTAGTCTTCAGATCGCTGGCGACCGCTTCGGATGTTTTTTCATCGGCTGCGGACTCCGGCTCGAACATGAGGTCGCTTGCGGTATGTACTTGATCTCGGCCCAAGCGCTTGGACAGGTAAAGCGATTTGTCAGCCAGGTCGAGCAAGCTTTGCTGATTGTCGGCGTCTTCTGGGAATGACGCCACACCAAGACTGCTGGTTATCCGGATTGTGAGCTCTTCGTGTTCAATCGATTCTTGCTTTAAAGCATTGCGAAGTCTTTCTGCCACCACTACAGCACCATCCTGAGTGATCTCAGGAAGTACAAGAAGGAATTCCTCTCCGCCGTATCTGACCGCAATGTCTACGTCGCGGCAGTTCTGATGAATCAATCTAGCCACCGTTTTTAGAACTGAGTCGCCTGCTGGGTGACCGTAGGTGTCATTGATCGATTTGAAATGATCAACATCGAGCATGATTACTGAAAGTCGGCGTTCATAACGCTCGGCCTGCTTGAGTTGATCGGCTAACTTTTCTTGCCCTGTCCTGTGGTTATATAGACCGGTGAGACCATCAGTAGTGGCTTGTCTTTGCACGCGTGCATACAGCCTCGCGTTGACAACACCTACTGCGACCTGGTCGACGACTGACTTCATGAAGGATTCGTTGATTCTGCTCCAATTGGCTCGAGTCTCGCACTTATACCCAACGAGGAGACCCTGGAGTTTCTGTTCATATGTTATTGGAATGAAAAACAGCGACTGAACAGTGAAGCCCGACTTTAAGATCTTGTGAAATGGATCGAGCCGGCGGTCGCTTGAGGCGTCGTTGGAAATAATGGCTTGCTCGCTCTGCATGTGTTTTTTGAACACTTCATAAATGTCCAGATCCCGATCGTAAGCCACCACTTTGTAATTTTTATCGGAGACGCACTCGACACGGAGAGTGTCTTCCGGCTCTTCTTCGTTGGGCATCACGATGAAGGCACAGTCAAGTGAAAACCATCCGGATAAGGCCTCGAGCATCTCCTCGAGATTTTCCTGGATGTTGAACGATTTTCGAATCATGTTGCTGATTCGATGCAGTAGATTATCTTGATGTCTCTGGACATCTCCTTCTCTCTTCAACTGCTCGAGCTGCGAATTGCGCTGAATAGTGGTTTGTCGATCGATTGAGAGCTGTTCGTGAGCTTTCTCCAGTCGTTGCGCGTAGTCTTCAAGCAACTGAAGTTGGACGGCCAGTTCTCGTTCTGTCTTTCTGTGTCTGAGCGACGAACGCACGCGAGCTACGAGCTCGGCATCCAGACACGAATCCGGGATGCAGTCGTCGGCTCCGACGTTCAGACCCTCGACGCGGGCGGTGGTGCTGTTGTCTGCGATAACCAATATGACAGGGATGTGTTTGGCATTGGAGCTTTCTTTCAAGACTTTGCAGAATCCAAAACCCGATGCTCCCTGCAGTTCGCTGTCCAGCAGTATGACATCGACTCGATTGTGATCGATGTATTCAAGCGCTCTCTCTCCTGTTTCTGCTTCCGAGACATAATAGCCGCTACCGAGAATTCGGTTAAAGCGTCTCCGAACAAGGCGATTTGAGTGAACTACAAGAACATGATCTCGATCGGTCGGCTGACCCTGCTGCTTTGATACAGTCGCGGTCAGATTTACATTGCCGAACAGACCGGTACGACTGGCGAGGTGCTCGCCCATCAACTTCAAAGTGGTCAAGTCTTGCGATGTGTTCTCTCTGCTGCCATCAAAAGAGATAACACGAATAAGCCCTGTGACCTCCCCGGAGCCGATGGTATCCAGCACGGGGACTATGATGTATGGAAAGCCTTCGCTCTCTTCTTCGATACCTTTTTCGATGTCTTCTTGTGCAAAGGCTTTACCGACCCAGACCTTTCTAGTCTGCTTCACCTTCTGCGCAACCAATGTGTTTGCCACCGTTACCGGTTGCTTGTTCTCATCGACCAGGGACTCGACAAATTCGCCGGCGACATCGTCTTCATCCTCAAAGCAAAACTTGGCGACATTACTAATCTCATGTCCGCTGATAATGTCGATGAAACCATAGTCAAATCCGAGTATTTGACAAATATGGCGACGGATCGCATCAAGAAACTCACTCTTTGACTGCGTCTGTGATTCTAAGTTGTCGATGCTATTAAATTCGCCCACTTCATAATGTTTGTTCTGCTTACAAACACCCCTTTTTGAGTCTAACAGACAGTTAAATATACCCTCAACTCGTTGAGCTTTATCGGCTCTTATTACATATGATCAATTTACATAGGCGTGACGTGGTGAAGTCATGAATTAACAGCTTTCTAAAGACGGTCTTTTATGATGAAACGACATGACGAATGTGGGAATTTTGAAGAGAGGCGGACCGCCTGAGCATCTATGGCAACAGGTCGAAAGATCAAAATATCTGAATATCTGGAGACTTTGCCGCCAGAGTTTTTTCTGCGCGATACGGTCACGGTGGCTCGAGAGCTTCTTGGCGTCACGTTGGTTCGGAGGCTCGAAGATGGCACGGTACTTTCCGGACCTATTGTAGAGACCGAAGCCTACACACAAGATGATCCGGCTTGCCATGCCTTTCGCGGCAAAACGCCACGTTGCTCGGTCATGTTCGGACCTGGTGGGTTCGCCTATGTTTACTTTATATACGGCATGTATAACTGCCTCAATGTAGTAACTGAGGCCGAGCATACCGCAGGTGCAGTGCTGATTCGTGCGATAGGTGCAGAGGGTACCAATGGACCAGGAAAGCTATGCCGGGAATGGAGCATCGACCGCTCCCACAACGGCGTCAATCTGATGGACGCAGGCTCTCCTCTGTGGCTCTCTAAGAGCAGCTCCACAAGTTCCGAAGATGTTGAAGTAAGTACTCGGATTGGGCTGTCCGTTGCGCAGGATCGGCCCTGGCGTTTCACAGTTCGAAATCACCCCTCAGTCTCTGTCGGCGGAAGCAAACGCAATTCGAAGCCTCGAGTCGCGAATAGCTAAAGCCGACAGAGTCAAGAAGGGCGACGTACGGTAAGGTAGGTTCTTCCGCTATGGCAATGAGTATATTGAGATTCGTTGAAAATTTTGTGAAACTGCGGAGCCGTTCGTTCCGCTGGATGTGTGTGGCGATCTGGATGATTATCATTTTTGCATTTTCACACCAGCCGTATTCCGGAAGAGCAACCGAAAAGTATCTCGGTGGTTACAACGTGCCTGTGCGAAAGCTTGGCCACGTAAGCGAATACATGATCCTTTTCTGGCTTATTCGATTTGCGGTAGCTCGTCGTCACGATGAAAATGAGCAAAATGTGAGTGATACTATCAGTAGTGTCGCCAATTGCACGCAGGGCGCGTCGACTCAACTCACGGTCCTGGCCTTTATTCTGACGGTCTTGTACGCCGCCTCTGATGAATGGCATCAGAGTTTTGTGCCAGGGCGCAGCTCTAACTGGTCTGACGTCGGAGTAGACGCATTTGGAATCGCTCTTGGAACGGTCATCTTGTTTCTCTGGAATCAAGTGAAAAATCGCTTTGATATTGCAAATACAAGCGCAAGTTAGCGCGAGAAGTAATGTGTATATGCACAGTGCCTTCTGTGTATATCTGCAGAAATATCACAAGACCTGGCTTGTCATGAAGATTCGGCGATCTGCCTTCTGGAACTGGTTTTTGGATTTGCTAACCGATTTTTCAAACTCCATTTTGACTATTCAAACGAAAAGGTGGGAGGAATACGTAGAGAGATTTTGATATTACGGGTTTTGGTGCGGTTTTTGCATCCAATTAACTTGTCAAAGCATCAAATTCGGTGGCACAATAAATTTGCACAAAGATACGCTTTCATGCGGGTGAAGCGATCGAGTGATCCGATAGCACTGATGATATTCGTTGATAGCCCCAGTTTCTTCAGCAGCAACGCAGCAACTTCTCCTTTTCCTTCTCCTTTCAACTTACTATCAACCTTTCAAAGTGCCATAGACGATTAGTGCGATACCAGGGAAATGACCCGGAGTTGCCAGGCGACGACTGCAGCTTCGTGTGATTCGGAACGAAGGGGTGCGGCCAAAAAGAGGTCGTTCGTTCTTTCTTTTCCTACGAGGAATTTGTTTACATGGGTGAACCGCTCGAAAGACAACCGGATGCTCCGAAAAAGCCGGTTATTCTAGACAATATTTTTGCTCCGGACTTCAACACGTTTAAGCCCGGTACCGATCTCAAGCGAGACGACAACAAGGATGCGCCGAAGAAGGATGACAAGTCAGGCACGCAGCCTGACGCTCCGCCTCCCGGCAACATTCCTCGCGTCAAGTTATCGGAAGGGACCGATCTCTTCCTCCCTGACGTCCCAGGCAACTGGGATCAGGTCCTTGACAAAGCGTTTCCTAAGGGAGACAAGCCCAAGCCTAGCACCGAGGGTGGTGATAAGAAGGGCGAGAAGGGTGACAAAAAAGCACCGGACGCGCCGCAGGCACCCGGTGATCCGCCGAACGTTCACCGCAATGCCGACAAGAAGGTAGACAGCGTCGTTTACCCTGATGGTAAAAAGAGAGAATTCACTCACGATGCCAACAAAGGGTTCGTCGGCGTTAGTCAGACGGACAGCCAGGGCACCAAGAATTACGTCAAAAAGGATGACGGCAAATGGTACATGAAAGCAGGGACTCTCGAACTTCCGCTCGCCGGTGAGTTCGATCTGCGTGACAACGGAGACTTCGCGCTACGTAACAGCCCGACTCAGCCCTGGCAGGTTGAATCTCCCCAAGGAAAAATTTCAGTAGAGCGCCCACAAGTAGCGCCACCCAAGCGCGATGCCGGTCCTGGCGCAGACACCCGTCCCGCTCCACCGAAGGTTCAGGTCGAGACTACTCGTGACGCTAAGGGCAATATCGAGACAGCCAGACTTCCAGACGGGACACTTCGTACCTATAAGTATGACGAATCCGGCAAAGAAGTTTTGCAGGTTTCCGACAAAGTGAAGACTCCCGGTGGAGAGCGAACTGAGACTTGGACTCGTCAAGTTCTTCCTACGGGCGCACTATCCGACAAATTTACCAAAACGCAGCCAGCTGGTTCAACAGAGACCCGCGAGAATGTAAAACCTCTCGACAACGGCTCATATGAATACACCGACAGCAAGGGCGAGCGCAAGACAGCATCTCTGGCTCCACAAGGTGACGGCAAGTCGAATACGCCATGGAAGGCCGACGTCAAGATGGACGAAAAAGGTCGCTTCAAGTCCATCGAGAATGACAGATTCAAGCGTGATTACGAGTATTTTGAAGGTACGACGAAAATTAAATCCTACTCTGTTACCGATAAGCAGAATGGGCAGAGCGCGACCTGGTCACGGTCCGCGCCGGAATCCGCCAATTGGTCGGGACGCACAGGACAGGGTCAGATCGTCAACATGCAAGGTGAATTCGCCGTTACAGATGACGGCGTGCATGTGGTACAGAGATTGGGTGGTAGTGATGGTGGTGGCAAGGAAAATTATGCGTTCCTTGGTAACGGCACCAGAGTCAGTATCGCCGCAACCGAAAATAACGGCTTGGTGGCGAGTGAAGGCGGTCAGACCCGCTATGTCAAACGTGGCGACGGCAGCAGTGTCGCGTTCACCAACAATGACAACACGCAGATCTCCGTGTTCGATGGAGCTAGCAAGCAGCGCACTACGTGGACTAAGGGCACTGACGGCAATTGGAAGTCAGACTCTCCGTACGAGACAGATGCTCGCAAGGATCTGAAGTTCAACGAAAAAGGCGAACTCAGCTACACCGACGCCAAGGGTGATACGAGAACACGAACTCTCGCCGGTGAAGAGATTGTCGGCAAGAAGGACGGAAGCAAGCTCATCTACGACAACCAGGGTCAGCTCTCCAAGGTGCAATTCGGCGATGTGACGCGCACATTTCAGAAGGATGCAAAAGGAGCGATCACCGGAGTCAGCGAAACCAATTCCAAGGGCGAATCAAAAACTCTCTTCCCACCTTCTTTGAAAACAGGTGAGAAGGTAGAAGGCGCCAAGCTCAGCGAAGCAGGTGATCTGCAGTACACAATCAAAGGTGCAGATGGCAAGGTCGCTAAGAATGTCACCGAGCGCTCCAATGGTTTAAGACTTGAGCACGATGCCGACAATACCTTGCGCAAGTCGATCAAGCCTAACGGTATGTCGAGGAGCTTCGACTACATAGGTGACGGTGCCACCAAGCAACTCGCCCAAGTGACCGATACGAGACAAACAAAAGAAGGCGAGAAATCGACAACCTGGAAGCGCCAGGCTGATCCTTCCGGAAAGCTGTCTGAAGACTTCCACAGCGAAACGGAAAAAGGAAAACCGAAGACTCCTCGCAAGATTGGCGAGATCAAGCCTGATGGTGAGTACGAGTACACCACCAAAGACTCGAAGCCAGGGGACAAGCCCCGAATTCAAGGACTCACCGCCGGTGATGGCGGATTGTCCGGGTCTGCTGAAGAAGCTCGCCTCAATCTGCTCGAGACAATGGAGAAAAATCTCGATGAGCCCCGGCTCAAGCGAATGGACGAGATGATGAAGGCCTTTGAATCTCGAATGGCCGATCGTGCCACTGCTCGAAAGTTGGCCGGAGTAACAGGCGCCGAAAAAGTTGATGAGGAAGTCAGCAACTCTATCTCGAGGACTTATGACAATCTCGCTCAGATGGTCAACAGCGACGATTCAGGCACATTCTTCAGTAAGAGCCAACGTGCTTTCCTTGCCGAGAATTTCTTATTCCACGCACAGGACACGACCACTATGGACCAGGGAGCCGTCTCGATGGGCGGACAAGACTCACAAGGTCATGGTACATGCTGGATTCAGGCTGCTCACATCTGGGGTATGACCCAACGTCCTGAGCACATGGCTGATCTGTTGAAGCAAGTGTCGTTGACCGGTAGCTACACGACGAAGAACAGTGGTGAAAAAGGCGATCAGCCTAAGACGGTGAGCTTCTCGAAGGACTATCTGAAATTCCCGGATGGATACCAGGAGACTGGTTGGAGCATAAGCAAAGCTCTGGATCGATGGGACAGACAGGGCAATATGATGCGTCAGTGCGACGGCGATCGTAGTCCGCTAGGCAAGATCTTCGACTATACACTGCCTGTAATCGGTGGTAGAGGTCAGAGTCCTGGCGCCCTCGATGGTGGCACTCACAATTCATTCACCACTACCGGCAACCGCTGGTATACGGGTAATGCCGAGATCATGAAGATGGTCACAGGTGACTCACCTTGTGACGTCAAAATGGGCGATCACGGAAAAGGAACTTTGATCGACGGCGACATACGAAAGACATTGCTCGAGAAGGGCACTGTACTTAACTATAGCCCCGGTCACATGAAGTCAATGCACCTCAAACAGGTTGAAGGCCAGTGGTGCGTCATCCAGGATAACCAACACGGTGAATACGACGACAGAATTGTCGCTCGCATCTCCAATCTGGAAGCCTGGGCCAAGGGCGACAAGAGCGCCGAAAAGCAGGTTAATGAGCTTGTAAAACAAAGGAAGTACAGGCTCGAGTCCGACAGCACTATCAAAGGCATGATCAAACCCACCGCGGATTCCAATGATTGGAACGATGGTGGCGGCAATAAGAGCCGACAGTTCCAGCCTTATAGAGACACGCCGGGAGATGGTGGAGGGGGCTATCAGCCTCAACCGCAACCGCAGCCATGGGACAACAGCGGAGGAGGAGGCTATCCTCAACCGCAGCCCTATCCTTATCCCCAGCCACAACCACAGTGGCGGTACTATCCACAACAGCGTCGCGGTGGATGGCGCTAAACAGGGAGTTTTTCGCACGAAAGCCGTTAAGTGCAACGCAAGATGGTGGCAAAGACGGGTCTAACTGGAGACGATTCGTTGTTTGCTTTATTTCCAATTTGTCGATGGTGAGGGAAAAGCCAGACAATTTATTGCGTACGGAGTAGCAAAAGTATGAAAGTCAAGGGAGCAAAGGCGCTTGCGACAAGGGTCAGAAGCTCTAATCTAAAGAAGCGACTGGAGACGATTCAGACAAACGAAGAAGCTACCAGCGACAACGATCTGAGTTTTGATCCTTTAGAGCAGATGAGCGATGCCATCGTAGAGTTGGCTGTCAACGGGGAATTCGAATTCCTCGATCCAATCGGCTCGCCGCCATCCGCGGTGCCCGATTTTCAGCAACTCTTTTCGCACCAGATGATGATTGAGTTCGGTACCGAGAACGGAATGTTCTTACTAGAAAGATTCAATTCCGGTAAAGTGTCTCCAAAACTCCGAAAACAAATCGAAGCAATTCGCGATTACACCGCTGGTGTATTTCGTCGACAGTATCTCAGCAAGAACGCCAGAGTGCTCGAGACGGTCGCCAATCTCTACCGCAAAGCCTATCACGATGGAGGTCTCGGAGAGGTCGACAAAGCTATAACCATGACCAACACCAAACTGATGCTTAACGGCTCGCGCTTCGGTATCGGCCCTGGTACCGCGTGCATGGAAGGCGACAACGGAACGACTGAATGGATTGCGGTTATTTTCTCGGATCTTCATAAAGAAGAATTCGTCTCACTGGAGTGGTGTCACTTACTAGAGGCGCCGGTCTTTTAAGATCGAGTGTCCTCAATATCGCCCATTTCCAAATAGATGCCCTTGAATTCGTTAGGCTCATGAGGTTCGATGAGTACTGATGAGTACTAATAAGTACTAATAAGTACTAATAAGTACCAATGAGTTCCGATGAATTCCGATGAATTCCGATGAATTCCGTAACCAGGTTTGCCGATATCGCCTCATCTAAAAGCAGACCCGCTCAGACATCAATGTTTTGAGTTAGTGGCGACCAATTCTGGGTAGCTTAGTTGAAGTGGATTGCGAAGACGAGGTTCATTCTATGTGGGAAAGATACAACGTCGCTGGACAACAAGCGATGTCGCAGGGCAAACAAGCGGAAGCGGAAAAACACTTTCAGCTTGCCGTGACTGAAGCAGAAAAGTTTGGTCCTAAAGATAATCGACTTGTAACGAGCCTAAATAATCTTGCTAACTGTTTGAGAGCTCAAGGTCGATACGGAGAGTCCGATCCTGTATACAAAAGAGCTATTCAGGCCAAAGAGGCTTCCGATGGTCCTTTTCACGAAGGTCTTGTTTCAATATTGGAAAACTATGCCACCATGTTGAAGGCCTGTGGTCGTGAATCCGAGGCTGAGAAGCACACGCGACGTGCTCGCGGAATCTTTACTATGAAGAAGTAGAACTATCTTGTCGGTTTAGAATTTTCGCTGACAATTCTCGTAAATTAGGATCGACAATGGATTCGCTCGAACGCCTCGCGCCTGCTGGCTGCCTTAGAGAGGCCTATCCTTCCGGCGTTGGTAAGCCGGGGGGTGGCGAATCGCCAACCTCGCTCAAGGTAAATCTTTGCAAAGATCGCGAATCCGAAATCCAACTAGGCTTTTGAACAATCGCAGCAATTCTCCCAATTGGGAGTTTATCTGCTGACGACATTTCCGGATACGGAGCGTTGAATCAATCGTCCAACTTCTCTCTGCTTGGCTGTACCGAGCATGTTGCTCTGGATCTTTAGAAGTTCGTATTCTTCACGAAGTCTGCCAAATTCCTTGGATAGCTTTTGCTCTTCTTTTTGTCGCATGGCATCGTGAGCTGAGGCATTGATATTCGCAGCCACCATATTTCTCGATTCTTGTACCAGAGCGTTGGTTTGGCGCAGCTCTTGCATAGTCTGTGACAGGCGCTGTTCGTCGGCTCTCAACATTCCGGAAATGTGTCCTGCTTCCCCTTCTGTCAATCCGAGCGCACCGCATATGTGAGGCGGTTCTATGTCGGATAATCCGGTGACATGAAACTGATTGCAGTGCAGGTCGTATTGATTGCGCTGACGATCGTAGGCGGCTTGAGCGGCTCTGCATTCTCCAATCGTATTTCTGAAAATCTGCAGGTTCATTTTGTATTGATCTGCGTGATTGACAAATGATTGCAAATCCTTGGTGTAGTCTTGCGTAGCACTTTGTAGGGCCAGTCCCTTCAGTTTCGGAGGCGCAACGGCAGGAATATTGTTGATTAGCATGTCTGCTTTTCCTTTAAGCGTTTTTGCAATCAAAATCTGTTGCTCCATTTTTTCGTGAAGAGGCTTTGCTACCTTAATGTAGTCTCGACAACTTTCAATCAAATATCGGGCTTGGTGAAACCGGACTGGATCGCAGCCTTCCTCTGGCAGATCGAGCATGCCAGAGTTGTATTCGCCGATTAAGTCTGCTTTCGTTTCGTCGGCGTTACCTGCGCAGCAGGATGTTTTCGTTGAAGCGCGTGCGGTTCCTTGCTCTTGAATGCAACGAGTCATGGCACTTGCAGTGGGTGAGGCGCCTTCGACAAGGATGTGGCCGGTAGTGTCACTTGTATTGTGAGAAAAACCCGGTAGTTGTATCGTAGCGAAGAGGCAGCATAAGGCAGTGACAACTTTTGGGAAATCGCGGTATCGAGCTTGCATAGCTGTTCTCCTTGTCTATAACATCTTCTGCGTGGTCATCACTGGTTGACTTGCGAGCGAAACTATTGGTATCGAATACGAAGCTATTTGAGAGGCATGAATTATTTCGCTTTGCGAATCAATGGTCAGGGGTTTGATCGTGGTGGTACCATCGTGGTGCCAGACCTGTCGCGGACTATGTGGGACTCCTTTGCGCTTATTATGTTGCTGGATACTGCATCTTCCGGCTTTGCCTCGGGTTGAGTCAGAGCATCGAATAAGGCCTTCGATGCTACATCTTCCGGTCCGATTGTGCTTTTTACAGTCTCTGAGTTGCGTGCGGACCTTGCTGCCGGCGATACTCCGACCATTTTACTTGACTTGGGAACTGGATCACCCAATCGGTATTGTCTGGCTCGAAGCTCCATGGGTGGGTCTTGAGGCAAAGGCATGTTATCCTCTTCCTCGTTAGAGCTGCGATAATATTGAACATAAAGGTTAGTTCCGATTGCTCTAAGCGCCGGAGCTGATCCTGTGGATTTTCTACCAAGTCTTTCGATTAGGGCGTTAGCTGTGCCCTGAATGCTCATCGCTTGCCTTTGACCAAACGCGCGCGCCTTGGCGGCTTCGTTGGCAGCATCGTAAATACCACCACTGTTGTTGATGAAATCCTGGTTACTGACCTCTCCACGTCGGCGCTGTCCGTCGTTGTACAGACCGTCGGCGCTGTAGTAGTAACCACGTCTCGGACTCATGCCTCGACGACTTTGCTCGTAGGCTCTAGCTTCTCTGATCTTTCTAGCTTGAAGTTCTAGCGATTGTCTCTGAATAAGAACACCGCTATCTATCACATCCTGCGGCGAGTCTACCGCACGATGTTCTCGCTCTTCCATCTTTCCGGAGACGTCGAGCAGAAATTTCTTCGCCTGTTTTCCTTCCAGAGAAAACGGATTGACGCTGTAACAAGCTCGGTAAGTGGCCTTAGCATCTTCGGTATCTTTGAGGTATTCGAGGCATCGACCGAGGAACAGGTAGGCTTTTTGATTGGATGGATTTCGTTGAATCTCAAGCATAAATTGTGCTTTGGCCGCGTTGTAGCGCTTCCACTTAAGCTCGACTTTACCCTGTTCCATCGCGGCGAGGGCATGAGCTGGTTGTGCTGATGTGGCGGCGCCAATCAGGCATGCAAAAAAAAATAAAGCCCGAACAGAGCGCTCCCGTCCACCCATACTCATTTACAATCCTCGGTTCCCAGCGATAAAACCAGTATGAACCATAAATGTAACTAAATTCAGACAATGGTTTCATTGTATGCTTTAGCGATGAAAAAAGCATTCGAAATTATTGCTGGGCTTGAGACTGAGCGATTGTTACTCCGGCGCTGGCGCTTATCGGATGCGATTCCATTCGCCACGCTCAATGCCGACCCGGCTGTTATGCGCTATTTCCCACGTCCGTTGAGCACTGACGAGTCTAAGTCCTTCATTGCTGGGACGGAAGCACACTTCGAGCGAGAGGGCTTCGGGCTCTGGGCTGTAGAACTCAGAGAAACCGGTGAGTTTATCGGATTTGTCGGACTGAGCATTCCGCGTTTTCAGGCTCATTTTACACCGTGCGTCGAGATCGGGTGGCGGCTTGCTCCCGTTCACTGGGGCAAGGGCTATGCACCAGAAGGAGCCATCGAAGTTTTGCGAGATGCTTTTTTGAGAGTTAAACTTCCTGAAGTCGTTTCATTTACAGCTTCAAGCAATCAAAAGTCCATAAGAGTTATGGAAAAAATCGGAATGAGTCATTCGGGAGTGTTCGGACACCCGCTGGTGGCTCAGGATCACGAGCTGTTCGAGCACGTGTTGTATCGAATCGCTCCTATGGACATCGCATCGCAGCGAACTTGACTTCGTTTGGCCAGCAACCGCGTCGTTGTATGAGCCTCTAATGGCTGGGGTTCTGAGTCCGAGCGTTGAAACCTGGCTGTGACACAGCTGACTCAGGAGATGTCTAGTGGCTAGAGTTCTGAGCGTGACACTCGCCTCCGATGTTTGAGTCGCAACAGTGTAGTTGCCTGATAAAGCGTTTCTTCCAATGATCTGCTCCCTCGGAACATTGTTTTGGAGCGACCGTCTCAAATCTTTGACCTGCATTGAGATATGGCGATTGCGACAAATGTTGCAATAGTTAGTTTCTGCGGGATTTCATTTGTCGATCTGGGTATATCAAAAAAGAGTTTAAGTATGGAACCGCTGCGCACATGAACAGCCCATTTAATAACAACAAAGAAAAAAACGGCAAATTTTCAGAGACAGTTATCATCGATAACAAGTTTCACCAGCAGTTAAGCAATGTCCGCAATCGCGACGCGATGGACAATCACCCGGACATTGAGCTCATGAAGAAAGAGCAACAGCAGGCGTCGCAGCGACACCTCGCCACACTCTACCGTATGCCTGCCATCAAAGATACATCAGGCGATAAGCCGTCTGCTCCTGCTCCGCTCCCCCAGCCAGATTTGGCAATGACCGTTCGTACCCGTCCTCAGTCTGCGGTCGTCACTTTCCACGACTGCATGCGAGCGCTTGAGCTTGAAGCGAAGCGCTGTGTTAAGTTCAGCCGACCATTTTCCTTGGCCATTGTCGGCTTCGGCGATTTGGCGCGGGTTGTGTCGAGCTACGGTGTGCCGGCTTACGATCAGTCGTTGGCCTTCATCGACTCAGTGCTCTGCAACGTTGTCGACACGGACATCGACACTGTCGGCCATTACAGCAATGACCGTTTTATGGTTCTGCTGCCAGAGTGCAACGGACCCAACTCAACCATGTTCGCTGAGACTGCGCGTCAATACTTCGAAGGATGTCCTATTCAACACCAGGGACATCTGTTCTTCCTGCGCGCCTCGATAGGCATCGCCTGCTTCCCCAACCATGGCGCGGACTGGAAGGTCCTGCTCGCCAAGGCGGATTTGGCGTGTGAGTCGATACTTGATCGCGGCGGCAATGCATTTGGCTTTGCGTCGGTTTAGACTAAGCTGTGGTCGAGCCGAACCTGCTCCGGTAAGGAACGCCGAGCTGTACATGTGGAAAGACCTTAGGAAATGCCGAGTGGAAATAATATGGTGGGGAACCGCTGCGCGGAAACTCCGCGAACAAACGCCGGTTCCTGACGCGTATGCCACTATAGAAGCATAGTTTTTGCCATTTAGGCTTCTATCCGAGCAGTTCTGCCTATAAATAAATGTCTCTTGTTATTTATGCATTTAAATCAGGCACTTATATACTAGGCGCGGTAATTCCAGGAGCATTGGTGAAAAAGCTCAAGTCAAAGAAGCGAGTTAAGAATCGCCTCAGGGCAGCGCGTCGCGCTTCTGCCGGTATGTATCTCGTGGAGGCGTTGGTCTCTCTCGTCTTGTCTGGAATTCTCGCTTTCGGGCTTCTGGAGATGTTTACCACGTCGTTGCGCGCTATGGGGCGGTCTGGTAATGAGGCTGCGGTCAATGAGATTATGGACGAGCTTTCCGAGTTTACGCGCAGTTATGGATACAGTCGTCTGAGTCCATACAGAGGGCAGACGCAGAGTTTGTTTTTAAACAAAACTCTCGCTACGGTGCCGGAGTCGCCTCAATTTCATAATCGACCGTTGGTTCTGGATATGGTGGCGAAACAGTGGCAGGAAAAGACCGCCACAAATGCTTTTGGATCCATAGACGGCAAAGTTACATATGCGATAGCAGAAGGGCTGACCCCTGATATTCTCAACGTGACAATCACGGTTAGTTGGTCGGACAGCTACTCACAAACGGTTCGCCAGGTGCGCAGATCTCTGGTTGTAATGGAGATTCAATGAAGACTACGAGGAGGCGCGCTGTAAGACGTTCAACTCGCAATAGTCGCGGGTTGTCGCTAACTGAGCTGCTCCTTGGTTCATTGCTCCTGGGTGTGTCTCTAGCAGTGGTGGCAGAGTTGATGGCGCTATGCGTGATGGCTAATGTGAAGCTCACGAGGCAATTCGATGCGCAAGCCGCAGCACGTATCGCCGTAGACCGAATCAAACGCGACGTTCGGATGGCGCAAAGCATTCAGACTGAAATTACTATCGATAAGGATAACTATCCATCGGAGATCAAGCGACTTACAGCGCAGAAGCTGATCCTTCATATGCCGATTCACTATCTCGATAAAAGGAATGATCCGGTGGATTCGCAGTATTCTCCGGGCTCGGCTTTGAATCCCCTGAATGGTATCACTCTGAAAGGCTACTACGAGGTTGTCTACGATCTCGTTGCCGACTCGCAGAGACCAGGAGAATTTGTATTGCAGATGACCTGCGAAAAGAACGAGCTTGGTCCTGTGGATGAGACATGCAGCTATCGCAAAGAGGTTTTGCGCACTAATCCGCAGCGTATTGTCTCAGGCATCATCGGTCCTTTGGAAGTGAACGCCGCTACTGGCAGCCCACCGCGGATTTTTTCCTACATATCCAAGCGGCCGAACACCTCAATTTACCCTGGCCGTCTGGATATGTTGAAGGACGTTGCGCTGGTCAATACCTCTGCGGTGAGAGGTATCTCACTCGTTGGCGTTGATCTGGAAGTGAAGCGAACCGATGTTGATGCTCAAACAGCTGAATCATCGACGGTATTGGATAAGACGTTAGGCGTCCATGCGGAGGTCGGTTTGCGACTTCCTCCCGCCTCATTCGGTACACCAATGGATGACTTGTATGAAACGACAAACTAAACGCAAGGCCGCGAAAAGAAGGGATTCAGCCGGTTGGGCGCTGGTGGCAGTCATGACTGTATCGGTATTCGCGACGATCCTTTTATTCAGCCTTGCCGGGCTCTCCGCTTCACTGCTCAATAGCGAAGCGGTTACGCGCCAGAGAAATCTCGCACTTAATGGTGCAGAAGTCGGACTCGACTATGCACGTAAGTTGATGAATGAATCGCTCACTAGTGGTAATCCTTCTGTAATCGAGCCCTCTGATGGAGAGACAGAACGAGTCACTGAGTTGCCGTCGCAGTACGTTCCGCAGCTTGGTGATAGCTGTCGAGTAAGAGTCAGGGTGAAGCGTATAACGGGCGCTAACATGGTTGATATCGGGTTGAAGAATTCTTCATTCATTCCAGATCAATGGAATCCTCTCCGACGCAAACTTTCAACGAACTGGAAATTTGGCGATAACTGGCAGGACTTCGCCATTTCGGACGATGCAGATGCACCAAGTAAGGGGTACTTTTGGGTTGTCGAAGTGACATCTTATACCGGTATTTTCGCGTCGAGCGTGCGGGCGATTCTAGTTCCGGATGGTCCAGATACTAAGGTTACTCTAGACCCGACACCACCGAAAGATGTTTTCTTTCCGCAAGGTATCGTCGCTGATGGCAACATCGACATTGGCTCAGGCTTTGGCTATATGGATGTGGCGAGCACCGGAGAAGGATGGTCTTCAGAGCAGGTGAACGTCGGAAATCCTGGTGATCCCAGCACATTTAAAGCCGTGGTCGAGACGAACGGAACAACGAAGCTGGAGCCGGGCTCATTGATCTATGGCAATCTCAAGCTCACGAATCCGAGCGGTGCCACCAATTCAGTCCTCAATGGCGACGGTAACTCTGTCGTCCTCGGTCGAGTAGAGACGAATGCCGTCGACCTGGGTGGCGTTGATGGGTCTGTCAGCGGCTTTCAAGCGACTGCAGAAGCACCGTTCCCGGCGCCCTCTGATAATGTCCTTGCACTGGGAGACCTATGGGCGAATCTTCCGAACAACTCTGGAGATTTCTGGGCCGGTGAAGGACGAATCGGTACCAACAAAACATCACCAATGGTGTCTCAACCGGCATCAACTCAAAATCAAGTATCACCGAATCATGTGCCATCCGGACAGAATTCTGCGTCGCTGCCATCGTTTCCAGAGCCTCCTGCCGATGGCTCTGCCTATGTGCCTACCGATGTTTCTGTCCCGTCCGGGAGCTATACTGCCGAGTCTATCGATTCTTCGAATGCTTCTGCAAAACTCGTTTTCAACGATAGTGGCCCCGGCACACCTACGAAAATCTACATCGATCCGAATACTAGTGGCGATGCGGCTGTGAGCCTGAGCACGCAATTCATTGTCAACAACGGCGATTCAACTGATCTGCAGATTTTTTATGCAGGTGACAAACCATTGAACATTTATCTTGATGCGGATGGCGATGCGGGGAATCCAAACCTGAAGGCCGTTATTTTTGCGCCTAATGCCACTGTGAATACTCAAGGAGTTGGTGAGTTCTACGGTTCTATAGTTGCTAAGAATTTGAACATCAACCATGTGGGCGCGATGCAGCTCGACCCCAACGCCGCGCGAGTAGTTGCCGATCGAGGTGGCAGTGGCGGAGGTTCGGGGTCTATCGATCCGCACGCGCGAGCACCCGTATCTTATAGAGTGGCGACCTGGCAGCAGATTAGTGGTAGCCTGGTGCCGCTGGCCAACTGAGGTTGATTGATCAGTTCAGTTCAGTTCAGTTCAGTTCAGTTTGCGAAGTTTTCGTTATTGGAATAAATTGGATAGTGTAATGGCAGTTCGCTCGCAGACCTTTTCCTCCTAATGACCCAGCGCACGCATCAAGAAGCTGAAGAGGCAAGCGAGAAGCTAGCCTTTTGCGAGGTGAAAGAAGACTCCTCCCTAAAATTGGTGGAGGCTAACGGTGAGTCGGTAGGCGAAGTCGAAGCTTCGTCGGCTTCGTTAGTAACGAATGATACTTCTCAGTCAAACCAAACCGAAGCTGACTTGTTCGCGATCTCGGCCGCGGAAGGCAGTCTTGAACGAGCAATCACGGACTCTGCCCAGGCGAAGGATATTGCGGCCTCGAAGCCCGGATCGAGTTCTGCAACAGTAGCGCGAGCGGAATCCACAAACATTCTTCCAGCTGAATTCGCTGAGCTTAATCAACGATTCGAAGTCACGGATACGATTGCGTTGGGTGGAATGGGAGCCGTGTATAAGGCGACGGATCGCGCCACCGGCAAGATTGTGGCAATCAAGGTTTTGCATGTTGATCTGGCGAAGGATACTGTTGCCTTGAAGCGATTCGCGATGGAAGCTGATGCTGCGAAGGAGCTCAATCACCCGAATCTGGTTGCAGTGTTCGACCATGGCACTGTATCTAGTGGTGCACCGTATATAGTGATGGATTTTCTAGAAGGTAAAAACCTCTCAGATACGATCCAAGAGCAAGGAATGCTGGAGCCTGCTAAGGCCCTGGAGATCTTCGTTCAGGTCGCTGATGGATTGCTGCATGCGCATGAGAAGGGAATCGTCCATCGCGACATAAAACCAAGCAACATCATTTTGACGAAGGTTGGCGATCAGTACATCGCACGCCTGGTCGATTTTGGGATTGCAACTGCGCTTCCAAGTATGGGGCGCGAGACTCGAGATCTGACGCAGACCGGAGACGTATTCGGCAGTCCGCACTATATGAGTCCAGAGCAGTGTCTTGGATTTATGACTGATGAGCGGTCTGACATCTATTCGTTTGGTTGTTTGATGTACGAAACATTGACGGGTACCCCACCTTTCGGTGGAAGCAATCCAATTCAGTTGGTAGTCAAACACATAAATGACGAGCCACCACATTTTCCGAGAGAACTAAAGACTGGCAAGCTCATAACCAAACTCGAATCAATCACTTTTCATTGCATGGAGAAGGAGCAAGCGTATCGTTTCCAATCAGTGAAGGACTTGCTTTGTGACCTGGAGTTGGTCAAGACAGGAAGGACTATTCCTAAATACGTTCGCTCGGTCAGGAGCAAACCGACACTGACGCGAAATCAGGCTATGGCGATTCTAGCAGGCATCTGTACTGTTCTGTTCGCACTGCCCATGATGCCGGATGTGATTGATTATTCGCTAAGAGATTCAATCAAGTATATAGTGCTGTCGATAATCTGTGCCGGCGGGACTTATGCGATTTTCACCACGTCAATTGCCAGATTGAAAAAGATCAGGCAAGGAGTGGCAACTCCACGACAGTGGTCTCTAGTCGTCACGCACTTTTGCATCGCGGGAGGCGTGATTAGTTTTTTGCCGTATCTTTTGACGCAGGTCATCTGTCGTCATGGCGAAGTATCTTCTAATCTCCTGGCATCGTCCGAGTTTGTTTTTCAAATGCTGGGAATAGGAGCCGGAGTTGTCGGGGTCCTATCATTGATTGCCTACTTACTGTTTCGAACGGACCAGAAAGTTCGACTCCGATATGTGATTACCAGAATAATTCTACTTATGGTGCCACTTGCTGCAGTCTGCGTTTTTGTTATTCCTGGTAAGACTGCACTTGTGACAGAGAATCTCTCGTGGTCTGCTAGATCTGGATTTCCGCAAGTCTCGATGGCGTTGAGTCGCGCGTCAATCTTTCTCGACAAGACCAAATCAGATCCGTACATGCAAATGGCCTACATGTTTAGAGATTCTGAGAAAATCCAGCCTGCTATCGACGTTCTGACGGATGGTATTAATGCAGTTGGTGAGTATGATACTGAACTTCATATGTTTCGTGCCCTTTGCGAAATTCAGGGGAAAAGGTATGATCAGGCGATTGCCGATGCCGACACTGTGATCAGCAACGATCATGAAGCTTCAGATCGCGCTTATAATCTTCGAGGCAATGCAAACCTGCTCAAAGGTGATCTGGAAGCCGCATTGTCTGACTATCGCGAATCTATCCAACTTCAACCGGGCAGTCGCAACGAAGCTTATATGTTTCGAATCGCTGCATATTGTCGGTTTAAGCAGTTCGATAAGGCTCTGACCGAGCTGGATCAGATGAAGAAAATGCGCATTAATAGGGTCTCCTGGTTCGTGACACGCGGACTGATAATGGAAAAAAGCGGACAGAAAGCTCAAGCCATAGCGCAATTTCAAAACGCTATCTCGGCTTGTGAGCAAAGGGCTTCTAAACAGCCGTCTGAAGGAACTATTGGGTCTGAAGGAATTATTGGGGTTGGTGAACAGGATCACTATCTGTTCGCCTCTTTCGCTGCCCAAAAGCTTGGTGATAAGAAGAAGTCCGAACAACTCTTAGGGCGAATGCGCGCCGATTGGTTTTCGAAAAAGGATTTGGCGGAGCAGTTGAGCTTGCAGTATTCTGATCTTGATTTCGACTGGTGAAGTTTGAGCGTCATCTTCACCTCGTGAACGTGGGATGGCTATAATGGTGATGTTCTTTACCGAAAAGTGATTGAGGCCGACCTGGAAAAAATGCGAAAGTTTTTCCAATTGGTAGAATGATGTCTGGATTTAGTTGACAACGGCAACATTTGAAGTCCTGCATTAAAGCCCGGTTGAAACTGGTTGGGGCGGTACTTTGACAAGCGGAAGTTTGTCAAGTTTTTCAGACGTGGTAAATAGCCTCGTAAAATCTGCGTTTGTCTGGTTGTTAGGGTAGTCCGGCAATTGGATGTCCAGACTCGGGTAAATCCGGTGTGATTTCTAAAGCTGGTAGTCTATCGTTGAAGTGTTGGTGATTATCTTTGGTTTTTGCAATGAAGCGGAAAAAAGTCACTACAGCCATATTGAACAATGTCTATCTGGCATCTCCTTGTTCCATGTCATGGGACGCGATGACCGGCGACGAGCGCAAGCGCGCCTGTTCTGGATGCGGGAAGAATGTGTTCAATCTCTCGGACATGACTAAATCCGAGGCTGAAAAATTCCTCGTCGACAACGGCACCAGCCAGTGCGCGATCTTCTTCCGACGTGACGACGGCTCGATAATGACTGACGATTGTCCTCGCGCGCTGCGAAAGATCCGGAATCAGTGCAGGCTCGTCGTGAAGGTTGCTGTAGGGCTCATCGCTTTTCTTGTCGCCCTACCGGCACAAGCGCAGAAGTCTGAGTCTAACAATAAAAATAGCAAAGATACTACCAGTAGTACCAAACTGTTTGAAGTAAAACCACAACTCATTCATGTTGAACCTACTCCGAGAGTGGCGCTGCCTGGTGGCATGATGATTAAAATGCCGGATGAAACCAAGAATGTAACCCCTCCTGTGAATGAGCGTCCAAAGGTCACCAAAGTGGTGCGGGCAAGAGTCAAGACTGTGACGAATACGACTCCGGACGGTAAGAAATTCACTGAGGTCAAGGCTGACGAGAATGGCAATGTAATTCGTATCATCAATCTTCCGGATAAAAAAATTCCGAGGAGTACGACGGATGCCAGAGTTGGTGACCTACCTGTCGAACAAACACTAACCGAGCTGCAAGCCGATGATGCTCACCGGTTGATGGACACTCGGGCTTCTAATTTTTATGCCAGTGGCAAACAAGCGTTGAAAGACCAAAAATACGATATGGCAGAGTTCTACTTCGAGAAAGCCCTTGAATGTTTTGATTCACAGAAAAACGGTGATAACAGTTATCGCCAGCTTATCGAGAGTGACCTGAAGAACATCAAGAGTTTACAGCAGACCGCTAAGTGATGGCGCGTGTATAGTCTCTGTCCGCTTCATCAGTAGTATCACTTCTGTTATAGAATTTCTCATCGCCTTTATTTTTCAATCGGTGAGTCGTTAACGGATCAAAGCAGCTTCGATCGAGAGCCCGGGCCCAAATCCCAAGATTACGCACGGAAGATTTTCGCCTGTCGCAAGCAAGCGTTGCAAAATGAAGAGTACGGTTGGCGATGACATATTGCCGCACTCAGACAAAATTTGGCGCGATGCCGAAAGTGCTTGAGGAGATAAGTGCAAGGCTTCCGAGACGGCATCAAGAATGCGTGGTCCACCAGGGTGCACTGCCCAACCTTCTATGTCGTGTACTGATAGATTGTTTATTGCCAACCATTGGTGTACAAAGGATGGCAGGTTTCTAGCTCCGGCACATTGCTTGCCAGGCTCATTACGAAGCCACTATCGCCGATGCGCCAACTCATTGCTTTTTCCGTGTTCGGTACTAGAACAAGAGGGTTTAGGTTCCGGTAACTCAAGTCAATTGCTTCATTCATCATTCGAATCTTCCTGCGTCTGGGGGATTGCATCGATCCAAAGACGTCGGCAGGAACTAGTCCATAGATCACTTCGATCGCTGCGGTTGTGTCTCGAGTGGAGAACGCAACGTAAATCCACCCGGGGATTATGCACCACATGTGGTGCATCGGTTAGCCATGGCGGCGGTTTAACTTCGACCCGTTGAGGAAGCGATCATCTTTGCGATCTTTTCAAGTAAGAAACTGTAGGATCTGGGCTGGTTTCATGGCCACTCTTCGGCTTGGTAGCGCGAAGATGTGCTTGGACTTGTTCTTCCAGCCAGCTTGTAAGCACGGTCGAGACTTTGTCATTGACCGGTTGGTGCTCGACCAGAAGGTGACCTCTGTCTGGCAACACAACTAGCTGAGTGTTCTTTGAACCCATCCGCGATACCATGTGCGCGAGGGTTCTTGTTTTTTGAATCTTGTCCTTCTTTCCTGCGACGACAAGAATCGGCATGGATTCCGGAATCTGATCGATGTGTTGGACCGTACGTCTGTTTGTTACGGCCGCCTTGATCAGATCTTCAGGACTCATTGCAGTGCATGTTTCCGGAATCGAAAGGCATTTTTCTGTAAGCTGTCTATCTTCCGAAAGTATTGGTTTGAGATAAGGTTTAAGGTTCAACGGACTCTTGGGATGCGCGAGACCCTGGACGAAGGTGAGTGGCCATATTGCTCTAGGGTGCACATCGACTTTGTATGAGATACTGCACAAAATGGCTCCGTCCATTAGCTCGGGATGCGTCTGTGCTTCCCATAAAGCATAGTTGGCCCCAATGCTCTCTCCCAGGCAGTATATCGGAATTCCCGGGTGATGCGCACGGAGATACTTAAGCAGCGCTGTCAGGTCGTCTTTGCTCTGTGTAAAGTGAATGGCACGGTCTGTTCCGAACTTGCCATCTTCACTTTTCCAAGCGCCGAAACCTCTCAAATCCTGCGCATACACGAGATACCCGCTGTCGCTCAAGTATCGAGCGAACGAATCGTACGCAGCACCGGTAAAAACCAAACCGTGAATCGCGACGACGATACCCTTCGGCGTCGCTGATTGGTCTGAGTTAACCCAGGCGTGCACTGGGATTTTGAGCTCATTACCGACTTCTGTCTGCCTTTCGTATACGCAACTTGCTAGCGCTGACAGTGGTGTCAGCGCTATGGCTGATGCGGCTAATAGAAAGTTGATTGATGAGCGAAGAAACATGTTGGGATGCCGTGACACCAACTCAATATTTCATCAAACCATTTGGCGGTAGAGTCCGATGCAAATCAAATCGGTGAAGAAATGGTGTGCAAGAAGGTAGTAACAACAACTCCTATAATAGCAAAATGCTGGAAACGCAACCGAGCTAGCCGTTGCAAGACAGTAATATCAAAATTCTTTTACCGTGAAGTAAACAGTAGATGCTAACTCCAGATGTAAACTTGCCCTACATCTGCCGAGATGACGGACCCTGACCTATTTAGCCACGTTGGCGCGTTGATCGACCCAGCCCTTTGGCAGGCAACGTTCTCGTCAAGTTTGCGTAGCGATTTGGATACTATCCAGCACAATTAATCAGTCTTTGATGATGCGTCTTTCATCTCAGTCACGGTGAGACGCCCTTCATCATTTAGACCAAGGTCGATCTGCAGTCTGAGTGGCGTCGTGTTATCCTCTCCCGGAATGACCAGGTCGGCAGACATCTCCACTTCAGTCGTCACCGCGCTGCTCGGCTGTTGCACGATTTTGTTGATCATCAAGGTTTGGTCCTTATGCAACGCACGGAGCTTAGCCTTAGATAGAGGAAACGCGGTTTCTTGCCAGTATTTTTCCAGCATATCCGAGTTCATCACCGCCATGGCGTGTATCTGTGAGGCGCGATATGTCTTGGGATTAAAATCGAGCATATTCGATACAAAATTACGGACGAACTTATCGACTCGATCCGGGTGCATAGGATTGGCTGCTGCTTTGTGAGCGATCTGCGCTTGTGATGAATTCGTGCTGTTGCTCGCAATCACCATGGATGCTGCAATGACGATGCCGATGATGGCAGCAATCGCAGTGATACCGCCAGCGATGACCAATGCGGACTTCTTCAAGTTCTTTTTGTCGATCGGTGGCTTGGTAGCCTCAGTAGCTGCTATTTCGATCTGCTGCAAGCTCTGCATGGCTCGACGCTTGCGCCAGGGTTGTTTGATTTCGTCCCAATCGAATTTTGGATCCGACCCTTCTGTCTCAGTGTATATGTCGCCGAGTGCAGCGTCTGTGCTGTCATTCTCTTCGACTTGTGCCGTTCGTTGTTGAATTTCCCGAATGAGAAAATCACCTTTCCCGACGAGAGCTTCCGCTGAATCGGTCAAAACACGCGATAGTTGAACTGACTCGTCCGGAGTCAGGAGGACCTGGCTGGATGGAGGCGTTCCGATCCTACGCTTCACCGAGAGCGACAATCTGTCTTCGGCACGCTTGATGACCACGAGATAGCCTGATTGTGTTTCCACGACTCTTGCGCTCGTGATCGGCGACAATGCCACAACATCGGGCTCTGCAAGGAGCTGTCCGGTCTGGTCGCCGGCGAACGGCGGATAGTCTTCTTGGTAGGTCACGCCTTGTTCCTCGACTGGAGCTTACTTAACGTCGACTCATGTATGAGAATCGCATATTTTTCATCAATGGCAGTGTATATGGAATCTCTTGATTTGTCCTGAAAACCAAAACACATTACGGAATTCGTGGCCCTTGTCATGAATCAAAAGGTGCGAAATTGCTTAACGGAGGTGGCGTCTGTAGATATATCTTCTGTATGCCGCATCGCAACCTGGCCGTCTGTTAACCAAACCGCTCCTGATAGATTGACGAAAGTAACTCAAAAATTTGCCCGAGGTGAGCAATTTTTTATTTGTGTTGATACTAACTTGGAGACAATCTTCGCCACCACGGGGTTTTCATTCCGGATTCCAACTTTGATACCGCGGTTGGTGTCGCCAGTCGGTCGACATAATGAATTGCGGTGAATGGTCCCCGTGGTTCTACGAGGAAAGACGGCAACCCGTGTGCTTTCCAGAGGACGTCAGCGGCCTTGATTTGAAATTTGCTCACATCAATTTTGCTTTCCGAAGGTTGTTGCTGCCCTTCTTCGGCAACATCGCTTTCCAGTGCCGTCAATCTCCTCAACAGGCGTCCGTCTTCATGCAGAGAGTAGCTTGCGAATCCGGCAGTGCCTTGAGTCGTAACTGTTACCGTCATGCCGAATGTTTCGCTAATATGTTGCAGCAACTCATCCTCAGATGACATGCACATGGAAAAATCAACCACGACAGACCAACCTTTGTGCTGGAAAAAGGCTTTCGTATCGTTTGGGTGTGTACCCTCGAGATAGCCGCTGCGCGGCGCGCACCATTTATACACCTGATCAAAACTGTTAAGACCCCGTCTGGACTCTTGGACATCCAGATTGGGGCAAAGGTCCAGTATTGTCTCGATAACCAGGTCCGTCGGTCCGGATACTGCGAGGAAGGCGTATGCCATGCTCATTGTGCGATTGGTCCATATTGGATTTCTCAATTGTAGCGGAGATTTCTCTAGATGCGTGCTAGTCAAGTTATTCGAGCTCCTATCTGGGGTGTCGGATAAGATTGGGAACCGGGCTCGTTGGTTGACTTGGTGCTATTGGCAATTGCCAGCTGTACGCTTGTGTGGCGTCATTGGAATTCAATGAGGTTCTGAGTTGGCAGAGGTTCGTCGCCCCAGAGCAAAAGAATCAGCGCGATAGAAGTAAACACTTCAAGCGATCCATCGGGATGGATTGTTCCGTATTCATACGGAGAAATCCTCGGTCTCTCTTCGGTGACGGATTTCATAGGTTAAGCTACGACAGTGACAGCGAGATTGAGCGCGAACCCTACCAGAAATGTGGCGGTGACCGCCCGGCCCGCGAGGGGCTGGTTGGTATCACTGGCGATGATTGCAGCAACACAACCTGCAATCACGCCGACCGTCGGATTGATCGCAATTAGTTTTATAAAGTAAACAACCGCATCTTTCATATTGATTGCCTGCCGAGCGGATTCGAGAATCCTGCCTGACCGGATCTGTAGTACATTTGGTGCCAGGCACCGAATATGATGCCAGAAAACCGATAAAGCGCTTGTCGAGCAAAAAACTGGCGTGAAGAAGCCCCTTCTCGTCAATGTAAAATCCGAGTCCAAGGACTAAAGCGCGAAAGTCGGCTTTCATTGTGAAGCGCGCTAAATGACGGATGAATCTGTGTTTCGGAAGATACTAAGAGAGTCTGTTTCTGGCTCGTACTGAAGCCATAGTTGAAGTCCTAAATAGTCGCTCTCCGAGAATTTCGAATCAAGGAAGCGGGTTTGAACGCCGATTTGGAAAGTCATCTTCGCTTTGTTCAAATTGCCCTTCTTCTTCGAGGTATCGAGAAACTTCCTTGTGAACGGCGTCGGCTAAACGATCTTCTAATTCAAGCAATTTTTAGCGTTGGGTTTCCGTCAGGTCCTTGTAGGTTATTTTGTCAAGCAAGGCCCACTTTGGACGATCGATTCTAACTAGTTTTACAACCATTCTCAGTACCTCTTTTCGTGACTCTTCAGATGTAATTACTCTCAATCAATTGGAGATCCATCGCAAAAAGTAGTGAGTTTACACCATAGTCTTTCTAAGGAAGATCCAGAGGGCTGAGCGCTCTATTCAGGGTGATTTTCCCAGTCGAACGCGATATCCAAATCGTTTCCGCCCTTGAGCACGGACGAGCAGTGGCAACAAAAAACTGATTTGAAAAGATCACTTCAGGAACGTTGATTAGCCGTAAAACCTCATGGAATCACTGTTTTACACATTGGCAAGGAACAGTTGATTTATTAACATCCTCATCAGCTTGGGCGACCAGGCAATTCTTAAACCATCGAGGTTGTTCTTATGAGCACAAACTTTGAAGTGCCGGAGGCTTTGCCTTCGGCTGTCGAATCTCATCGCTCGCCAAGCATGAAACTATTTGAAGACGCCTATGTCCACAGTCATTCCGAGCCCCTAATGCAAACTGACACTCCGGGGGCGGCGCTCCCACCGTTGGAGCTTACTGGAATTACTAATCATTCTGAGTCCCTCTCTGATGAAGGCGCACAACCGACTCGGCCTGTGCTTAACGACCTTGATCACGATGTTTCCGATTTGTCTAATGTTGGCTTGTCTATTGAACAAGAGCAACCTGCCAAAGAGATAGTACAGATGTTGGACAAGAAAAAACTTCTCTCTGGGGATGACGTTGGCAAGTATCCTCCTCTCCTTCCACCGCCACCACCGGCACCACTAGAGTCCACAGAACCGTATGACCGAGCCAAAGCGGAGGAGGCTATTCGAAGACTCAACGATCCTTCCTTTAGAGTTCGAGACGAGGCGACTGGTCTACTTCGACGGATGGGACAACCAGCGCTTGCTGATCTTCAAAGGGCGATGCGCGATGATAGTCCGGAGACTAGGATGCGTGCCGGATTACTAACTCAAAGGCTTTTGGCTCACTCGGAGGCGTCGACAGAAGCGAAAGCTAATTCTGAGTATTTTGAGGCTACACGGAGAGCAGGCACTATCGACCCCTCAAGAGCGGGCAATCTAACACCAGAGGAGGTTAAGGCTTTTGAAGGTCATCGAGCAGCTGCCGATAGATTTCTCACCCCTGATAGGTTGAAGAGATTTTCCAGACTGAGTGAATTTGGGCAGAAAGCAGTTCAGGATTCAATAGACATCAGGCTCAAGTATGCAGAACGACTGCTGAACTCCGGTGTTCCCGATGATCGACCGAAGGCATTATCTCTTCTCACGCAGCAAATGGAAGTTCCTGGTAACGTACTAATGAGGAATAGTCGTTTCCTGGAACTCGCAGTGCGGGCTGGTGGCGACCGATCTCCAGATTTTCGTCAAGCGTTTGCTAGACACGGAGGACTTTTACAGCATCTTGAAAAGTTTGCGGGGCGGAATTGATTTCCATATTGGGGCGTTATGATTCGACAACGACCGTTTGTTTTGCTTACCAGCATGATACTGCTTGTGGTGCCCGGTGCCTTGAGCGGAAAAGCCGCATTGAGTCCTTCGGATGATAAATCCGCTGAGAATCTTAGTCGTATAATTCCCGATGACGAGAGTTACTTGGCTGGACCTAACTGTCCTCGAGAAACAGAAGACCCTTTTAACGGTTCTACATGTGTTGAATCTGGAGGCAATCGGGAAGAGCGTCTTCAAAAGCTTCTCTACAGCTTTGTGTTTGAGGAAAACAGGTGGTGGGAGTCTACCCGGAAGACATTGCTTTTATCTATAAGTCCGGACGGTCCCCAGAAAAACTTTGAAATCCCACAACAGTGCTCTATAGGAGTACGTGTCCCTGACAAAGGTCGGTGGTATCTCGCGTGTTCTGAAGGCTTGTGTCAATTAGACGAAAAATCCGGCACTGCAAAACAGATAACACTTCAACCCGATTGGCAATTTCATCCCTCTCAGGCGTTCGGCATGACTTTCGATAGTCGACGAAACAGGCTTGTGCTCCTGTCTCCCGACAGTTTGGGGCACGCCAAGAATTTGTGGTCAGTGGATGTTGATGCTGGGCGCTGCGCAATGATCGGAACTTTACCGAACAATGCTGCGAGGGGGCTTGTCTATTGCTCTTCTCGAGATACCTACCTCACTCTGGTGCGACCCGTTCGCGGCGATGAAAGCGGAGAAAGCACTTTTATCTATGAAATCACTGCAGAAGGTTCGATTTCAAAAGTGACGAAACTGAGCTCTAACCTTTGCAGCTCAGGTCAATTTCTTGGGACGACACCGCAGATGACACTACACGAAAATACACTTGTAGTAGTCCTGACCGGTGCAATACTAGACTCGATGCTTCCGCGTGCGCTGTTCATCGATACGGCAGATGGAACGTGCTTTTTGATGAACAATCTCTCGCAGCATACAAAATTTCTTTCGTCGCCGTTCTGAGCAATTCGTTTCGGTGAAAAACATTCGCGGGAGGTTCTTCCGGAGTAGCATCAAAACTGGGGTTTCTTTGCTCCGCTTAGCAGGGAAAGGCGCTTCGAATCATCAAGCGCATAATTTTGTAGCTTAACGGGCACCCACAGAATTGCTGTTCCGGATTGTCGCTCCGCTGCAAACTACTCGTTACAGAAAAAAGACCCTTCGCAATTGCGAAGGGTCTTCCCGTTATAACCTAGCTATCTGGGCTCAGCTAAAGATACTCCCGGAGCCGAGACGAGCGACCAGGCTGTCTCAACTTTCTGAGTGCTTTGAATTCAATTTGACGAACCCTTTCGCGTGTCACATTGAATAGCTGTCCAACTTCTTCCAGTGTCCGCTGACGTCCATCGTCTAGACCGAAGCGCAGACGCAATACATCGCGCTCACGTGGTGTCAGTTCGTTGAGCATCTTTGCCAGATCCTGACGCAGGAGCTCATGGGTTACTGTGGTCTCAGGTCTATCCGTCTCGGCGTCTTCGATGAAGTCGCCCAGTCTGGAATCTTCTTCTTTACCGATCGGTGTCTCTAATGAGATCGGCTCTTTAGCTGCTTTGATGATTTCGTGAAGCTTCACGATCGAAACGTCCATCGAAGCTGCCAGCTCTTGCTCTGTAGGCTTGCGATTGAGCTCTTGAGCCAGTTGTCTGGTGACTTTTTTCAGCTTGTTGATCGTCTCAACCATGTGCACGGGTACGCGGATGGTGCGTGATTTGTCAGCAAGCGCTCTGGTGATTGCCTGTCTGATCCACCACGTTGCGTATGTAGAGAATTTGTATCCACGCTCGTGATCGAATTTCTCGGAAGCGCGGATCAGACCGAGGTTGCCTTCTTGAATCAGATCGAGGAATGAAAGACCTCTGCCAATATATTTCTTCGCGATTGAAACAACCAGTCGAAGGTTGGCTTGTACAAGCTTTCTCTTCGCCATCATGTCGCCTTGAAGAATCTTTCTTGCCAGTTCGATTTCTTCATCCGGCTTCAGGAGTTGAATTCTTCCAATCTCGCGGAGATAGAGGCGTACCGAGTCTTCAGTTGCGATCTCTCTCGATGACGGCAATTCGACAGGTTCGTCGTCATCATCAAATTTGTCCTCCTCATCATCGATAATGGTGAAATCATCATCCATGAGATCGAGTTCTTCCATCTCATTTCTTTTTGCGATGTTCTCGTCTTCAACGAGCATTCCACGCACTACTCTGTCGTCAGCGGACTTTGCTTTTGCCATGTGGTTCCTCTTCTCATTTAAGAGTGTAGGGCAGCCAAGGATGCCGGTAGGGATCTTCAAATTTCCAACAAAAACTGATGTCAGTGATCAATGAATTTTCTCTAACCCGTTGTTTGTTTGTTATTTGTCCAGAGAGAGAATTGGACCTTGTATAACGGGGGGATTTATGTCATCGATTAACCGACCGTGAAACTATCGTATGTGCGAAGGGCGTCTTCAAGGGGTTTCTACACAGTTCCTTTATATTTGCATTACTTCTATGCAATTTGCTTACTGCAACTAACTGGAGAATAACCCGTATTACCACGCCGGACGACTATTCGGCACGTTGCTTGGCAACGGCTTATGCCTAGTATAAGTGCGGATGTGATATCGTGCGCACCTTGTTAAGCTAGTTTAACTCGCTTCGTCATCTTGACTTCTTTTCGATCTTGTCAGTTGATGCGGCTACGCGCTTATTTTGCAAGTCTTCCTGCAAGACTATTAATTGGTCCCGAATCTCGGCCGCTCGTTCAAACTCCAGATTCCGTGCCGCATTTTTCATTTCTTTTTCCAGCTTCTTAATAACCTCGTGGATGTCAAGGTTGTGCGCGTCAAGAACATCTTTTACGGTGGCAACCCACTTGGACTTCGTATCGCCCTGTTCAAGCTCGTCTCGACGACCACGCAAGGTCTCCAAAATGCTGTTTGTTGTATCCTTTATGATCGTGGTTGGAGTGATATTGTGCTCGGTGTTGTATGCGGTTTGAATATCTCGCCTGCGTTTGGTTTCGCTCATCGCTTTGGCCATCGAGTCTGTAATGCGATCGCCGTAGAGTACAACTTGACCCGCAGCATTTCTTGCGGCGCGTCCAATTGTCTGAACAAGTGACCGCTCGGCGCGCAAAAATCCTTCCTTGTCAGCTTCCATGATTGCGACCAGGCTCACTTCTGGAAGGTCGAGTCCTTCTCTCAATAAATTGACACCGACAAGTACGTCAAAGTGACCCAGGCGCAGGTCTCTCAGAAGTTCGATACGCTCGAGGGCTTTAATATCACTATGTAGCCATCTGACCTTTATATCGAGTTCTTGCAAATACTCCGTCAAATCCTCGGCCATACGCTTAGTCAGAGTGGTGATCAAGACTCTTTCTTTGCGTTCTCTGCGTTCCTTTATCTCCTTGATGAGATCATCAATTTGACCTTCGATAGGTCTGACCTCGATCTCTGGATCCACCAGTCCGGTCGGTCTGATGATCTGTTGGACAACCTGCTCACTAACGGATATCTCCCAGTCGCCTGGAGTGGCAGAGACGAAGACGATCTTGCCAACCTTATTGAAGAACTCATCGGCTTTTAGTGGTCGATTGTCTCTAGCGCAGGGCAAGCGGAAGCCATAGTCGATAAGTGTATCTTTTCTAGCTCGGTCGCCTTTGAACATACCGTGCAACTGTGGCACTGTAACGTGTGATTCGTCGATAAACGTAAGGAAATTATCTTGACCGAATCGTCTGACGAAATAGTCGATCAAAGTTTGTGGTGGCTCCCCTGGTGCTCGACCTTCGAGAACTCTTGAATAATTTTCGATGCCGTTGCAGTAGCCGACCTCTTTAAGCATCTCGATATCAAAGCGCGTACGCTGCTTCAGCCGCTGCGCTTCGACTGCTTTTCCCTGACCGATGAGTTCGTGGATGCGCTCTGCCAGTTCGATTTCGATTTGCTCGATTGCAGATTCGAGCATTAGCTCATCAGTCACGTAGTGCTTTGCTGGATAGATGCGCACAACCTCCGGCAGCTCTTCGATTTCTCCGGTGACCGGGTTGAGGACGGAGATCCTCTCCACTTCATCGCCGAACAGTTCTATCCTGATAATCCGCTCTTCATAAGACGGATAGACCTCGATAACATCTCCACGAGCACGAAAGCGCGCGCGCTCTACGACCATGTCGTTGCGTTCGTAATATATATGAACGAGCGCTTTGAGAAATTCGTGTCGATTGATTTCATCACCAACATTGACTTCGAGTGCGGCTGAGAGATAACGCTCTGGTACGCCGAGACCGTATATGCAGCTCACTGATGCCACTACGATCACGTCTTCGCGCTCCCATAGCGAGCGGGTAGTCGAGTGTCTCAACCGGTCGATTTCATCATTGATGCTGGCTTCTTTTTCGATGAACGTGTCTGTCGATGGAATGTACGATTCCGGCTGATAGTAGTCGTAGTAACTGATGAAGTATTCGACGGAGTTGTGCGGGAAAAACTCTCGCATCTCGTTGCAGAGCTGTGCTGCAAGCGTCTTATTGTGTGCGAGAATTAGCGCAGGTTTTTTCGTCTCTTTGATGACATGTGCCATTGTCATCGTCTTTCCGGACCCGGTCACTCCGAGAAGCGTCTGGTGATGAAAATCCTTCTCGACGCCTTCGCTCAAAGCCTTGATGGCTTGGGGTTGATCTCCTGCCGGAGAAAAGTTAGACACTATGTTGAAATCAGGCATGCCCTAAGTCTAATCGAAAACAGCAAGAAGTGGTTAGCCTTCTGTGAGTGTAAAATATCTCTACTCTGTGCAGAGGCAGCAGAAGTACGCAATGACAATTAAGGCGGGCAAAGCAATATGGATATGCATGTGCTCCGTAGTTTGCTGTTGTCTGGTTGCAGTTTTCTTCCACATGATCTATCGAAACATAGATACACAGACTATTCCTGACTTCAGAATATTCTGGCTCGTTGGAGACAGAATCAGTCACGGTCAAGTAGGCGATGTTTATTCGAAGGTATCGGACGGTTCTTTTAATGAGACCATGCTGCAGTATTTCTGGTATCCGCCCAATATGGCTGTTCTGTGTGTGCCGCTCGCTTCGCTGTCCTTGTCGACATCGTTCTTCTTTTTCTTGATACTACTTGTGTTCTCGCTTGCTTTGTTCGCGATCGTTTTTTCTTTTAGTGTGGAAAACAAAGGGCGTCTTAGTGTCGTGTCGAAATCATTGTTGATTCCATTTACATTCTTGCCTGCCGCCATGAGCATTGCTGTAGGTCAACCCGGAATTCTGATTGGAATGTTGCCGATGGTGACTGCATATCTTTCGCTGCTACGAGGCAATAGTTTTATTGCTGGAACAATGTTCGGTTTCATGGCGCTGAAGCCGCAATTCTTGTTATCTCCGGCGCAGATTTCCGGCGTCGGTGCGTTGAGTCAGAATCGCGCATCCTTAGCGAGCAACAAATCAAAGATTGCGCTTTTCGCGCTCGGCGCACTAGTTGTGCTGCTCCCCAATATATTATTGGCTTTTGCGATTTTTCGAGTCGACGGTTTCGTACAGTGGCTCGATCGTATTCATGCCACGACGGACTACGTATACTCAGGATTTCGTGGCTATGAGGAGCGCTTCTATCTGATCTCTTCTCTGCCCATGGCGGTTGCTTATCACGTGAGAACCTTACCTGGTGGGCTTATCCGTCTCATCGGATATACCATAATCGGCAGCGTGATCTTGGCGGAAACTTTCGTATTGTGGAAGATTGTCAGAAGCCGACTGTCTAGCCGGTCTGTGCTGGATTTGATGGTTGTTAGTGCATTGACCAGCTTCCCGATGTGGGCCCCGTATCTGCGGATCTACGATTTGACGCTGCTTTTGTTGCCGTTCCTGATTATCATGCTTGGATTGCCCGAGATGAAGCAGTCCAGAGTCTCTGTGATGCGTGTAGCTACGGTGATTCTTATAGGTTACGCGGATGTGCGTGCGCTCTTGATTCCGATGGAACTGGCGACGAAGAATGATTGCGGTAACAGTTTTCTTGTTGCTGGATTGACTGCTTATTGGCTGTTTATTTCGTTTCAAATTTTGGCTGAGATTAGAGAAAGACAAGATACTGAGCTGGTTTAGTGAAGTAGCTATGGCGGACGTTTTTCGACGCGAGCTGGGGTGTTTTGCGACGCGAGAATAGAGTTTTTCGATGCGAGACGGGGTGTTTTGCAACGGTGACCGGCCTCAGATTATGGGTTAAATGGTCGGTTGTGTTACGATCAATAGTGACGCAGTTGGAGACCAACCTCAATTGCTCCCAAACTCGGAGAGGAAATCAGTATGTTAAGCAGCCCAGTCGAATGGGGAATCGTGGCAGCGGCAGCGCTCTTGTTGTTTGGACCCAAGAAATTTCCCGAAATCGGACGTTCTCTTGGTCAAGGAATTGGCAATTTCAAGAAAGCTTTGACTGATGCACAAGAGCAAGTTGTCGCGGGCATCGAAGACACGGAGAAGGATTCGCCGAAGGCGAGGAAGCCGATTCAGCGAAGCGCCGCACCGGTAGCCGCATCCAATGCAACAGGTGATAAAGATAGCCAGGTAGATAACTCGCCTACTGGGTGAGTATCTAGCTTCAACCGTTGTTTTCACACGCCAAGGCTTGTCATTGTTCCGGCCTTTTTGACCTTCGCTTCGATTCGCAGAACCTGAGTCTAGAGCTTGTTTCTCTCGGTGTCCCGGCGCCTTTCAGCCAGGTCTCGGCTCTCTTTGTGCCGAACGCAGAGCGACACCTGGCGTTGCCTTAAGGATGTTCTTCACCGGCTAATCATCGGGGCTTTGACTCTCGGCGACACCCTCTTCTTTCGGAGGTCGACGCAATGGCGACCAGGAATAACGACTAGAACGGGTGTGCTCCGTTTCGCGTGTCGAAATTGCGACTCTAGTGACGCAACCTAGTTGTTAGTCTGTTTTTGTTGAGCCTGTTTCTGGGCGAGTTCGCGCTTGTATTTCTTGATCTCGTCGTTCATGTAGTTGAAGAGAACTGTCGGCATTCCAGCCTTGAAGTAGTCCTTCTTGCTGCGGTCCGCGAGCTCAGAGATTGCGGCTTGCATGTAGATATAGTCGGGAATGAATCCTTCTGGTTCCAAATGTGCTTCGATGGTTGAGGCGTCAATCGGCGCGTCGGGCTTGTTGTTGACGAAGCTCATAGGATTCATGTCCGCGACGAATCCCACATAGTTCGGGTCGGGATTGAGACGTAGCCACTTTGGTTTGCTCGCGTGCCAGAGATTGTAATTCAAGCAAATATGCGGGTGATCCGGCTGACACTGCTCTTGATCGATTTTCGACCCATAAAGCATTACTAGCAAATCCGGGTATTGGAGCGGAATTTGTTTTACAAACAAAGTTGCGTCGCGCTCCTGGAAAAACTGCTCCGTTTCCTTCAAAGTCGCCACGCCGCGCGGCCAGCGCTTCTTCGGGAACAGTTGCAGTCTCACAAGCGCCGCCGTCACTTCGGGCGCGTAGTATTTCTTGTTTCCACCTGGTTCCGAAGCGTGAGCCAGGGCGAACTCTACTGATTCTTCCCAGACTTTGTTTCCGTTTTCATCAAAAAACAGGACGCCCTTAGATGGCTCGCGACCAAGGCTAATGTGTTCGGCTTTGTTGCGATAGACGTCCGGTTGCCATGCCAACTTTCGGAAGTCGATCATGCAAGTACCTGTCGCGGCACTGCCTTGCCGATAATGGCGATTCAAATTCAGATCTTTTTTCGTACCAAGAACAGAGGGGCTCAGTAAGGAACCGATTGGGCTTTCGCAAAACGCGATCCACTTTGTGAATCCGAGGTCCAAAGGAAATTTGGCAAGCGTTATGATGAGAACACTACCGCCGTTCTCCCAGCCTACAGCTCCTACATGGTTTGTGTTGACTGGTGTTGGGATGAGGTCGCCAATATGTTTTCCATTCTTATCCGTTTTCTCACCGTGAGCAAAAAGAAGAACATCTCTCAATGCTTTTTGCGATTCGACGCCACGTTCATCCCAGGAGCCGCCTGAATGGAACTGCTTCAGCCCTCCTCCGGGAAATGCGAATCGAACTTCGACGAATCCTGATTGCGCGGCATGCATTGTAAATCGCAGGCCGTTCGGTCCATGTCCACCCGGTACGATTACGGCGATCGGGGCGCCATCCTTGTATCGAGGCTGCTGCGGATAGATGATATTGACAGCAAGACCTTCTTCCGGTGCCGCTTCTGAGGGGACGTATACGCTGACCGATTCCTCTTTCGCCAATGGCAAGGTCTTGATGCTCTCAGGCGGAAGATCCAGTGCCGAGGCGCACTGAATCGGTGTTCCAACCAAAACGAGCATGGTAAGAATCACAATAAGGATCCGTTCTCCTTGCAGGCGCCACTCGAGGTTGGCTGGAGGACTGTCGAACTTTGGGGCGCTCATAATTCTCTAGTTACCGATTTCACTACACAAACAGCGATTAAAATGGATCTAGGTTATCAGGTGCAGCGGTCTCCATCATTATTTGCGTCGAATACTGTTCGCAGGTTTCCGGCTGAGTGATTGTGAACGCCATACCTATGGCTGTTTTTATTTATCCATTGCTTATATTTACAGTATGGGCTGATTCAAGAGGACAACTACATCTGGCGATTCGGCCGAACCACCAGTAGTGACACTTTTATAGGACGGGGGCCCACAAAACAGTGTGGTGATTATTGGCTGTTGATGATAGACCTTTAATATGTGGGTGCGAACTCCGCGTCTTGGCGTTCGAGCAGTTTGCACAACTTAATGGCAATTATCGATTGTGGCGGGAGTCTAAAAAATGGATCACCAACCTAATGTGGTGCAGTTGTTAACGCAACTGACCTTCGTGACAACGTGCATGGCAATGGGCGCAGGCGCGTTTTTTTTCTATAACGAGAGGGAAAAAGTTCATCCGCGCTATCGACTGGCGCTGCTACTTGAATCCATGGTGTGTGGAGTTGCATGCGTGATGTACTTCTATATGAAGGACAAATATGTGGCTGGAGAAGTTTTTCCAACCCAACTTAGATATTTCGATTGGCTGGTTACAACACCGATGATCCTTTTGGAATTTACTGCATTGCTCAATTTCAAAGATAAGATGGGCGCGCTGGTCCGCCTTGTTCTGTGGGACATGATTATGATCGTGACTGGATACATGGGCGAGACTCTAGGATTTCTCGTTGGTGGGTTCCAATTTCGATGGGTTATGTTTGTGGTCTCATGTGGAGGTTGGCTCGGAGTCTTGCTTTATATCTACACCGGTATCCGCCAGCAAGCCAACCTCGCTGACACGGAGACCAGGCGATGCATAATGATCCTCACTAAATTCGTCACCCTCGGTTGGGCTATATACCCTATAGGCTATGTAGTGCGTGCAGTGGCTCCGGAGTTGGGTGACGTCTGTCAGCTAATCTACAACATCTCCGACGCTATCAATAAAGTCGGTTTCGGTATAGTGGTCTGGGCGGCAGGTACTGCAGCGATGCAGAGACTACAGGCCGCGGAGGGCACATCGACTGCCGGTGACACCGCTGCTCCGTCGCCGTTGGACGGCACGGCGCCCGAAGCTGCACCCACGGTCAACTGATCGGCAACACTTGATAGTCTGTTTTTGGTGTAACCATTCAGCTCATGGTGGCAGAACTCATGGTGGGGACTCGATCTTTAACGCCGCATTCGATCATCCTCGAGCGCTGCGATTTAAGCAGCAATCGCAATCAAGCGCGCAAATCGCAATGCAAAGGCCGGCTTTGGAGTGATAGCGCATTCCCTATTAAGGTTGCCATATGAAAGAAGATCTAAACCGGCGACAGCCGAGCACAGCTATCAACAAGCGCTCTAAGACGTTCAACTTCGCTTCACTGTTTATGACGAAAGAACACCGAGAGTCAGTTGCGCTGCTGTATCAGTTCTGTCGTTACCTGGATGATTTGGCTGACTGCCAATGTGAAGCGAAGGACTCTTCGCTGTTGCTCCTTGAGGCTATCGGTAGCTTAAACAGTCGCCGGTCAGAAGTGAAGGAGATTCAAGAATTCTTGCAACTAGCAGAGTCGAAGAACTTTCCAATTGAGTATGCCGTCACATTGGCTCGAGGAATCAGTCAGGATCTCTCGCTAGTGCAGTTCGAAACCACAGAAGAACTTCTCCAGTACTGCTATATGGTTGCTTCTACAGTCGGTGTGATGTTCATGTGCGCGGTCGACGTCGAAGAGAGACGATTCGCCTTGCCGTTCGCCATTGATCTAGGAATAGCAATGCAGCTGACGAATATCGCAAGAGACGTTGTCGAAGACTACAGATTGAAGCGCATCTATATTCCTCAAACCTTTTTGCCGGCAAGGACAGTTGCTGCGGCAATTGATAATCACGATCTAGTCGCTATCTCTGATCTAAAGCAAGCCATCAACAAGCTCATTGGGATGAGCACTCTTTACTATCGGAGCGCAGACCTTGGCATAAGGTTTCTTCCGAACGAAGTCAAACCGGCGGTGCTCATCGCCAGTCGATGTTACGAACGAATAGGTGAGATGATCTTGAATCGAAACACGTTGGCGATGGAGAAAGTCAGAACTTCTTTTTTCGACAAGTTAGCATGTGCGCTATCAGCTTTGAAAGATTTGGCTATGCATCCCACATATTGCCGATCCGACTTGCTGCCGTCGCATGAGTACAAACTACACCTGGCGCTTGAGTCCATAATGATTGAGGGGCGCGTTTAATGCGATGAAGGATTCCGATTTCTTGATTATCGGAGGAGGTTGTTCCGGAATCTCGCTTGCCGTAGAGATTGTAGCTGCCGGCTTAGAAAACAGAGGCATTACAATATTGGAATCGCACAATCACCTTTTTCAATCGAACAAGACCTGGTGTTTTTGGAACACTCAACCGCATCGGTTTCAATCATCGATCTCGAAAAGATGGAAAAAATGGACGATTGTCCACTCTGGCGAGATCATCCGGTGCAGCTCGAATCAATACGATTATTGTCACATTTCATCATCTCGATACATTGAATCTGCGATGAAGAGATTGAGTAGCAGGGCGCAGGTAAAAATTTTTTCGGCAACAAGGGTCGAGCAAATAGTCGAGCATCAAGACCACGTCATCGTGAGCACAAATCAGGGAGATTTTCGCGGTCGATACGTATTCGACAGTAGACCATCTTTCTCACTGCCGGACCAGGAGATCTTAACCCAACAGTTTATGGGTCATTTCCTCGAGTTTGACGGTGATTGTGTAGAGGCTGACTCCGTAACGCTGATGGATTTTTCCGACTTCGATCAGAGCCTAGTCTCCTTCATATATGAGCTCCCGTTTGATTCTCGGAATACGCTCGTTGAAGCCACCTTCTTTGCCAAGCATCATTTGGACAAAAAGATATTTGAGACCGCTATAGAGAAAGCTGTTCGAAAGAGATACGGTGAAGCAAATTATCGAATTACCAGCACCGAATACGGTATCATTCCGATGAGTGCCGATTATGCAATTTCCCAAGAAAACAAGAAACGTGTGCTCAACATAGGTCTTCGAGCTGGGATGGCTCGCTCCAGCACAGGTTATGCATTTCTAAATATCCAAAGGTCGAGCGCAGAAATTGTCAATCAACTAAGGAATGGTAGCACGGAGCTAAACCCTCCGACAATTCTATCTCCCACTCTGAAGTTCTTGGATCGCGTTTTTCTTGATCGATTATGCCAAGAACCGCAGTGGTTTGCTGCGGCCGTTACACGGCTTTTCAAGCAAGTACCAACGGATTCGATGGTCAGATTTCTATCCGGCTCACCAAATTCCAGCGATATCGCAAGTGTGGTTGGCGCAATGCCAAACAAGACCGCCCTTCTGTTGGGTGCATTCAGCCATGCGGGAGCTGACATCGCATGAGTTATACGATGCGAATGGTCTGTCACTCACTTGTCAGCGCATTGCTGATGGTGGCTATTTCAGTCAGCCTCTATTCAGGCCTGATATGCTTGTCTATGCAATCTCAGCTTGCGCTTGCCATGTCGTTGATCGCCACAATCGGGTTGGCTCATGGAGCGCTGGACCACATTATCGATGGCAAAACACTTGTTTCACGATTCGGTTTGAAATCATTCCTGGCAGCTTATCTCAGTCTTTCTCTAATTGTTTTGGTGACATGGCATTTTTTCCCGAATTTTGCCATTATTGCCTTTCTTGTTATGAGCGGTCTGCACTTCGGCTTTGCCGACCTGAGTGTTTCGGAGCGACCAAGCGACAGCAGAATCTGGATCGCGCTAAGAGCTATCTTTCGCGGATTCGTCCCAATCATTTTTCCATGTACTTTTTTCCCACGAGAATGCACTGAGATTTTCAGATGCATCGGATTCACTGGCTCTCTTGAGACAGTTTCCCAAGTTTCTTTACTATTTTTCTTTGCTTGGCTGCTATTGGGCGCTTCGATTTCTTGCGGTCAATTGTTTTTTGGGAGGAGATCAAGGCGGGCAACCACTGAAAGTGCCGAGGATCTGGAAACGTTTTCGATTATGATTCTGTCAGCAATCAGTCCTCCCTTAATCTCATTCAGCATTTACTTCAGTTTTTCTCACGCCGCCCGTCAAATTCTGCGAATCATGCATAGTTTGGACAATGAATCTATGGGCAAAGGATTTATGAAATTTTGTTTCCATGCGGTTCCGATGCTTTTCGTGGCATTGCTGATCGGCGTGCTAATGATTTGTTTTTTTTCTTGCCAAGCGAGCCTCAGCGCCTCCGAGACAAGAACCATTTTTATATTGCTTAGTTCATTGACACTTCCTCATATGCTACTTGCGTCGAGAACTCTTGGAGACTCAAGGCGCACACTACTAACTTAGAATACAGATATCGAGCCAATTGGAGATAACGATGGTATCAACAGAAGATCGAAAGCTCGCCATTCCGGAATGGTGCAGGACGGAATTCTCAGCCCAAATCAACTCTCTGCAAAGCGAGCTTGACCGATGTAAGGAACAGGTCAAGCAAGCCTCCGAGCGGATGGACTACATAACTAAAATCTTCAAATTTTGTGCGCAGGAATTAGATGGTTTCGAACTTAGTCAGCCGGAATCGCTCGAAAGAGTATCGAAAATTCTCGGAATTCTTGGATGGGAAACAGAGCCGAGCAGTAATAACAATCTATTTCAGCTGGTGGACGAAAATGATACGCCAGTATTGTTGTACGTTAACACAGACAACAAACCGCCCGATCGAAATGAGCTTGGAAGTCTCCTGCTTGCCCAAACTGAACTGTGGCAAAAGACGGGAGTAGAAGCCACGGCCGTTATACTCTATGCTGGCCCTGCCCACTTAGATCAGACGCTAGCGCAATTTGCCAAGAAAAGACAGATTTCCTTCTTGCCGCTCTCTACTCTATTGCGGAAATCGGCGGAGGTCCTTCTTGGCGAACTTGATCCAGATGACGTTAGGAAGTCGGTCTTGCAGAGCCTAGAGGGTATATAGTTTATTGAGGCGTCAAGCGGTGGATTAGATTGTCTGGGAAGGATAGTAAGCTATCTGAGATAGAGATGCTGGAGCAAAAACTGCTTTCCTGCCAGGAACAGGGAGACATGGCAGGTATGGTTCGATTTCGGGCCAAAATAAAGAAACTAAAATCAGCTGCTTCGGAAGCAGCTCCAGTAGCCGAATCAGAGCCCATAAGCGCCAGCGTCAAGTCTGGAGACGGCAAGACCCAAGCTCCTTCGCGAATAGCTGCTGTTACAGCTGCGAATCTGCCAAGCATGGAAAAGAAGACGGCAGAAAGCATTGGTTCCAATGGAGAAGCGGAGCAAAGGAGTTCGCCAAGCCACTCCAAAATAGAATCTGAGGCCCTTACTCATCTTGCAAGTCCAATCGTTGAATTAGTGCCGTCGCATTCTGTTCGGAGCCGAAATCATTCGGAAGCGCAGATATCGATGCCCCCACCTCTTCCCGAAAAGCAAACCGTTGCGGCTCAGAAAGGTTCCCTGGGCTCAATGCTTGGCGCGCCGATTGACCACTCCGACAACACAACAGCGGAAGCACAAACAGCCAGAGCGACACAATCCTTGGCCATGCTTCTGGTGAAAAGCCTTGAGGAGCCATCGAGCGAGAGCAACAATGCTTTTGCAGACGCTGTGAAACGCGAGGGAAACAAAAGCGAGTTTCTTGAGCTCAGCGAAAGACTATCGATGCTGTCTCAGATGGAGCGGGGTGACCGAGAGCTTGAAGCAGACGCTATTGTAAAGGATTTGATTTCGTTGTCCGAGTATACGGCCGAGAACGATGAGGAACTGCGAATTGCAGAAGGACTAATCAAAGAAGCGTGGCAATCGATTGTTAGTCAGCTCGATAGTCTCTACCCGGAACGAGATCAAAACCAAAACCAAAACCAAGACCAAGACCAAATTGCTGAGCTCAACACTTTGGTCGCTGACAGCCCAGAAGCAAGTCCTGTCATTGCTCAAGAAATTCCTGATTGCGAAACCAATCAGGACAACAAAGAATTAGCAGCAAAATCTATCAAAAAAGAAATATCAAGATTCTGGAAGTTCCTCACGAAGACGGAAGACTTCTTGAGTTCAATGGACAATGAAGACAAACAATGAGAGAGAGAGAGAGCACTATGTTTCCGGCAAAATAAAACCGAGCAGTCTCATCTAGGCAGTCGAAATTTGAGCACATTTACAATAATGGTGTCTTATTCGGTGGCGAAAATGTACCTGCGACTCCTGGATGAGAGCTTGCATGCAAAAGACTAGACCATTAGAACCGGTGTAGAGCGATTAGATCGATTCGAGAATCACCACTCGAGCTTTGGCTGAACCAGTTGCGGATCAATCTTCGATTTTTGTACTTACTAACAACTTCCACACATCTTTGTGAGAAGCAAGTTGATCTTCGGGAGTATTGAGATCTTTCAATTTTAGTGGGCGGTTACCAGGGATGCAGTCCACTATGCTCAGGGACGCGGCAGTGGCAACAAGCACGTAGCCTACAACTTGAAGTTCCATAAGTAGCGTGCCCCCTGTGTACGATATCCAATAATTCCATTATGCCACGGTTGCGTGACGTTGAGTACATTTCCGACTAATTGACCAAGATTTGTTAGATCAAACCGCTTCTGAGACAAGGCGATCGACAACCTTCGCTGATGTAAGCACACCAGGCAGACCCGCTCCCGGGTGGGTGCCGGCCCCCACGAAATACAAATTCTCGACGTCCTCCGACTTATTGTGAAATCTGAAATAGGCCGATTGAAAAAGTGTGGGCTGCACGGAAAAGCCGCTGCCGTGGTGGCTTAGAAGGTTGTCTCTGAAATGTTCCGGGGTCACAAAAAATCGATCGACTATGTGATTTCTAAGGTCGGGCAAGACAGTCCGCTCGAGGTAAGCCAAGATTCTACCGGCAAACTCTTCTCCTACCGCACTCCACTCTACGTTTCCTTGTAGATTTGGCACGGGGGCCAGGACATAGAAGCAATCATGACCTGGAGGAGCGATTGAGGGGTCTGTTCTTGAGGGGCGGTGCAGATAGAGACTGAAGTCTTCAGCCAAGGTCTTCTTATTGAATATCTCTTCCAACAAATCTCGGTATCGAGGGCCAAACAAAATTGTATGGTGGTTAACATCAACGAATCGCTTGTTGGTGCCAAAGTACAACACAAATAGCCCCATTGAAAACTTTACCTGTTCGATGCGTGCATTCGTCCATTTTTTTCGATCGTTTTTGGGGATCAAGTATTTGTATACGAAGGGCGCGTCAGCATTCGCTACAACCAGATCCGCCTGGATTCGATGGCCGTCTCTGGTCTCTATCCCAACGGCCTTGCCCCTGTCCACGATGATCTTGGAGACCGTGCACTCGAGTCTCGACTGGACCCCGACTTCGTCCATCAAATCAACAATAGCCTTTACTATCGCGCCCGTGCCACCCATTGCATACCAAACTCCGTACTCTCGTTCGAGGAAATGGATTAGCGAGTAGATTGACGTTGTTGAAAACGGATTTCCGCCAACCAGAAGTGGATGAAAGCTGAATACTTGCCTCAGTCTTTCATCTTTTATGTATCTTGAAATCAGTTGATGGACGGTTAGATAACTCTCCAGTCGGATCATCTCAGGTGCCAGTTTTATCATGCTGGCCAATGTTGAAAATGGCTGATCGCCTAACTTCAGAAATCCAACTTCAAAAATCGTGCGACATTTTTCCAGCAGCTGTTGATACCCTTTTACGTCACTCGGGCAGAACCTCTCTACTTCTGAAATCATCTTCTGAAGCGAGCCGCTATAGTCGAATCTAGCACCACAATCGAACCGAATGTGATACCAAGGTTCTACCGGCACGAGCTCTATGTAATCGTCCATCTGTTTGTCGAACAGAGCAAACAACTCTTCGATTAGAAATGGTGCAGTGATAACCGATGGTCCGGCATCGTAAGTGAAGCCGCCTCTCTCATATACATATCCTCTGCCCCCGTGTTTGTCGAGTTTGTCTAAGACAAGCACTTCGTAGCCCTTCTTCCTGAGTCGCAGTGCCGAAGCCAAACCACCAAAGCCTGCACCGATTACTATTGCCTTGAGCACGAATGAAATTCATATCCTCTATTTTTCAGACATTTAAGTCGAGTTTTTACGCTGTCAACAAGTGAAAGGATGAAGATTTGCCGCTAGAGCTTATCGACCAAACGCTGAGTCCCTACGACGTGGCTGATCTGACCGCGTTCAGCACAAATATAAGAAATCGACAGCTCATTGAAAAATAAAGCACCGTTCTTCGTATAGTTTCTCAGTTGAACTATTATCGATTTGCTTAGTTTAATCGCATTTCTCAGTTCCGCAATTTGCTCTTGATCGCGATCGTTTTTTTGTAGAAATCTACAGTTGCGACCGATAACTTCGTTTTCTGAATAACCGGTAAGTCGCTCGAATCCGCCGTTTGCATAGACAATAGGATTATCGGGAAGATCTGCTCGGCAAATGATTATTCCGAGATTAGCACTTTCAATTGATTTCTCGGCATAGTCTTCGTTAGAAGAAACAGGCTGCTGATTCAGGAACAACTTCTCCTCTGCTCGTCTAATCATCTCCGATGGTCTTAGTCCAAGAGCTTTTGAGAGTCGCAATAGATTTTTAATGCCGAAGTGACGACGTCTTCGCTCAATATCGCTGACGTAGCTTCGTGAAAAACCGGTCGACTCTGCCAGGTCTTCTTGCGACAACTTGAGCGCACAGCGCTGCTCAGTTATGACTAGTCGAAGACAATCTAGGAGTTGATCTAAAAAGATTCGATCTGGTGCCATGAATAAGTTACGCCAAGGATTCCATATTCTATTTACCCATGCCGAGCCGGATCTAACTTAGGGTCAGTCAACTTAGGGTCAGTTCATCGACAATTCTAATCTCCGCGTATGCGCGCAAGCATCAGGAGTCTTTTGGGGATAAATCGACTTCCTTAGAGTCCGGCCAGCATTCTGAAACTCTGAAGTGTAGCACGATTCGAACGGGACAGTCGGTTATAGCTTCGATTCGTTCACGGTAGCAGTTGTTGTAATTTCGGAAAGACGGCGACGCTAGAGAAATACAGATCCAGTTTCTTCAAGAGGGCATGCCGATTATCGCGTTTTGCTTTGTCTGGGTCGTTAACCATTACATCGTCAAAGAATTTGTCAACCAAGGGAGCGACCGGCCGCAGGAGATTCAGGAGTTCTTCGCACTCATCGGCGGTTGTTGGCAACTTGAACGAGCCATCCTTCTCCCATTTTGATCTTACTTGATCGTTGAAGGCGGACCACAGCTCGGCCTCGATCTGTTCCTTTAGCGCGCTTTCATCGAGCGTATCGGGAGAGTCGGGCTTCAGAATGTTTCCTACACGAACTCCGGCTTTGACCACGGCCAGACCTTCAGGAGTTCTTATCAGTTTTTCGATGGACTCACAGCGCACGACAGTATTCGCCATATCGTTGAGTGGGTTGCCTGCGCTGAGAACTGCTTCAACAATCTCGCGCCCGAAACCTTTATCCAGAAGTTTGCCACGCAGCCGCTGAAGTAGAAATTCGCTGATCTCAGCTTTGATATCAATTCGAGAAAGAGCCTTCTTTCGTCCGCTCAAGGACGGCTCGAATGTATCAAGGAGATTGTCGATCAACCACTCTACGTCGATTGCATAGTTGCTCAGACCGTCCACGACGATGTCGACGAGGCCCTGGGCCTGCCGTCTTAGCGCAAAAGGATCGCTTGAGCCACTAGGCTTTTTGCCCAGTGCAAATAGTCCTGTGACATGATCGATCTTGTCTACAACGGCGACGAAGCGTCCGACAAAATCTTTAGGAATTCCGTCATCAGTGAAGCGCGGCGAGTAGTGCGACGCGATGGCGTGCACCACCTCTGGTGGCTCCCCTTCTTGTTCTGCGTACCATGCGCCGACATATCCTTGCAGCTCTGGGAGCTCGCCAACCAGGTTCGATACAAGATCCAGTTTGCAGAGTTCCATTGTTCGTTCGAGCGGAACCGCTATTTTTGGTTCTAATTTCAAATTATCCGATAGTTTTCCAGCCAGTTTCGTAAGGCGTTGCGTCTTGTCGAGATAGCTTCCCAAACCTTGTTGGAACGTCAGTTGACCCAATCGGTCCTTCCTCTCCGATAACTTTGTTTTTTGATCGTCGAAGTAGAAGAACTTTCCATCCGCGAGGCGTGCTCTCAAGACGCGCTCATTGCCTTGTCTAATCGATGGCTCGGCGCTTTTTGTGTCGTTGTTCGAGATGGTGATGAAGTATGGAAGCAAGTTTCCTGTGGTGGCATTGGTTGATTGCGGTTTTTCAACAGGAAAATACCGCTGGTGGTGCACCATGATCGTTTCGAGGAGTGCATCTGGAAGGCTCAGATAGTCTTCTGAAAACTTGCCGATCACAGCATGCGGCCACTCGGTGATGTTGACCACTTCCTTGAGAAGCGGACCACTAATCTGTTTTGCTTTGCCGTTGACGGATTTTGCGATCTCGCTAACTTGTTTAGTGATTAGATCTTCTCGTTCTTTCTGACAGACGATGACTTTTTTCTCGCGCAGCTTTTCCACATACTCGTCGACTTTGCCAATCGTGACAGTGCCGGGCGAAAGAATTCTATGACCAAACGTAGTGTTGGATGCCTTTACCTCGTCGAGTTGAAATTCGACTACCTGAGAATCCAAGAGTGAGAGCAGCCAGCGAATTGGTCTGACGAATTTCATTTCATAATCACCCCAGCGCATGAGGCGCTCGCCGGACAGTTGCGAAATAACTCGCGGTGCGATCTCAGCGAGGACATCTTGAGCTGGTTTTCCTTCGACAGTCAGGTTGGCGACCAGATAGGTTTCTTTACCGATCTCTTCTTTGTCCAAATCTTTTACGGTCAATCCGTTCTTCGCTGCGAATCCTTCTGCCTGAGGGGTCGGTTGACCATCCTCTTTGAAGGCTGTTTTCACCGGCGGTCCCTTAATCTTTCTTGAAGTGGTTGCCTGTTTTTCGCCCATACCTTCGACGATGACGGACATTCGGCGAGGTGTGGAGAGCGTTTTCATCGATGAAAACGTCAAATTCGCGTCGTTGAGCTCTTTGGCGAAAAATTCTTCCAGTCTGATTAATGCTTCTTCGATGTAACCAGCGGGCAGCTCTTCTGTGCCTATTTCCAGCAAATATTTCTTCATCTGTCGTCCCAACCAATGTGTTCGGCAGGCATACTTCGGCGCCTGACCAAGAATTTGCCATTATATATCGAGGACATTCCCGACAGATCCACACGTAAAGAGGTAGACATCAAACTGGTTTTAATCCAGACCTGGCACCATATGTGGCGGCGTGACCTGCATGTAAAGGGTGCGAATCGACCAATGTCCATGGCGCGGACCTTTCTCGATATCAGCCAGGCTCGGATGATGCGTCACCTTCACATCCTTTTGGATACATTCTGAGCACTTGACCCCGTGGTCATTTCTTTTGGGCTATGCAATTCGAAGCTGGTTTGGACGAAATTGCATTGTTGGCCTATGATTACTTTGGGGAACTGGGTTGGCGTTCAATGACTCGTTACTATGTTTAGACGACCGATAATCCGTTTTATGTGCGTGGCTGCTCTCTCTGTCTCGATCCTCGGGTCGTGCATGCAGAGCAAAACAGTTGACATCGATGTGCCTGAAGAGAAGGGGCCGAAGTGGGGTTTCATCGATCACAGCGGCAAGTTTGTTATAAAACCGATCTTCAGGAGGGTGAAAAGATTCACCGAGGGTCTGGCAGGTGCAGACTTGCATGCACGCTGGGGATTCATTGATCGGACCGGTAAATTTATTATCGAACGCAACTTCGAAGATGTGACCGCCTTCTCTGCCGGCTATGCTGGTGTCCAGCAAGGTGGCAAGTGGTACGTCATTGACAAGCACGGGACGGTTGTTTGGCCCGCTGGAGCTTCTCCATGTGGCGAACTCGGTTACGCCCACGAAGTCGATCCCGATGCTGAAGACCACGCCGTCGTTATGCCATGGCTCAACGCCAAGGACAAGAAATGGGGATTCCATGACTTTGGTCCGCATGGCAAAGGTGACATCGATCCCAAATTCGATGACGTCAAGTATTTCAATGATGGTCTCTGTCCGGTGTATCACGCTGGTTTGAACAAGTGGGGCTTCATCAACAACACCGGCGCTCTTGTTATCGAGTACAAGTTCGATTCTGCCTCGGCTTTCAAGAATCGTGTTGCTGAGTGCATGTTGGGCGATGACTTTGTTTGGGTCGACAAAATAGGAACCATTGCTGTCAAGAGTAAGCTCGAGTCGATTACACTCTTTCACGATGGCATGGCTCTTCAGCAGCGACATGGCAAATTCATTTACATCAATCGCAATGGAGAACCGGCTTTTCGCAAGAAGTTCCGTTTTGCAGACAACTTTACCGAGGGTCTGGCAGTTGTTCAGCCTCTGAAGACCGGCAAACGTGGCTACGTAGATACTAAAGGCTCGCTCGTGATGCCTGCCGTATTCGATGACGCGCGCCCATTCTCAGAACAGTTGGCTGGTGTTAAGGTCGACCCGGACCGATTCTTCGCCGAGTATAACGATGATTTGACTTTGAAAGACAAAGACGGCGACGGCAAGCCAGATCCCAAGAAGGACCCAGAGAAGACTGAGAGCAATTCAGAGGACGTAAAGTCCGATGATACCTCCAAGTCTGATGGTAAGGGCGAAGACGGCAAAGGTTCTTCCGACGAATCTTCATCAAAGAGTGAAAAATCCGACAAGGATAGTCCTTCGGAAGAAAAATCAGAAAAGGGCGAGGGCAAATCGAGCAAGTCTGATTCCGACGAAGATAAACCAGGCAGCCAAGCCAAGTCTGATTCAGATGAGAGTAAATCAGAAAAGAGCGAGAGCAAATCTTCCAAGTCGAGCAAGTCTGATTCCGAAGAGGAAAAGTCAGAGAAGGTCGAAAGCAAATCTTCTAAGTCGAGCAAGTCTGATTCCGAAGAAGAAAAGCCAGAGAAGAGCGAAAGCAAATCTTCCAAGTCGAGCAAGTCTGATTCCGGAGAAGAAAAATCGGAGAAGAGCGAAAGCAAATCATCCAAGTCGAGTAAGTCAGAATCCGACGACGACAGGACCGAGAAGACCGGCACTAAGTCTGAGGACATGGTGAGTGGCAAGAGCGAATCGAAGAAGGGATCCTCGAAAGAAGATGAGGAAAGTAGCTCGAAAAAAGAAGGCAGCTCCAAGAGTTCCAGCCCGAAGGACGGCAGCTCAAAAGGCGGTTCGGGCAAAGGTGAAGGAAAGAGCGTAGAATCAGAAGACAGAGTTGAATCTACAAAATCAACTTCTAAAGAGAAGAAAACATCTTCTGAGAAGAGCAGCTCTGAATCCACTGAAAAGAAAAAGCGCTCGGAAGAATAATTGGGGTTCGAGATCGAATTTGTCTTGGCAGAAGTTATGCCTTACGATTCTCATGGCCGCAGGGCTCTGGTGGCAGGCGGGTAGCGTGGTCTGCGCTGTCGATGGTTATAAATATTCCGGGTTGGAGTACTTTGGTTCGTCGCAGATGACGACTACCGAAGTCGAGAAGACTCTTGGATTGCGACCAGGGGCGTCAGCCAAGGCTGTTCAAAACGGTGTTGCTAAGCTCGAGGCTAAGATTGAAAAGCTTCGATTGAGTGCGAATGTTCAGATAGTTGTTGAGGCGCCTGACAAGCTTTTCGTAGTCTTAGATTTTGAAGAACGCGCTGGTGATGGAGTGCCTGCCCGTGCGCTCAAAGATCCTCACAACGTAATTCTGAAGAGCGACAAGCCCAACATACTGCTGGAAAAACTGCATCAGCGTTTGCAGCGCCTGGACGAAGAAGGGCGTCAGTGTCAGGAGAGTTATCCTGGCGGTGTGCGCATCTATTCTGATGAGCCTGCCTCTCAGATCGTCGTGGAATTGCGACGGTACGGACCGGTACTGCGCGATCAGTGGTTGGAGATTGTCGAATCGGATCCGAATCCTGATAAGCGTTGTGAGGCCATTGAGCTACTTAATTGGAGCGGGCACACGGATGATACCTGTGCACAGTTGATTGGTGCGCTCGATGACAGTAGTTATAAAGTCAGAGCTAGTGTCATCAAGTTTATCTTTCCTCGGCTGGAACAGTTGCCTGATAATTTTCCGTATGGACTGCTAGCAGATGCGCTTGTACGACAACTAAAGCGGCCTTCCCACGAGGACAGAAGCAAGGCTCTCGTACTTCTACTTGCAATTGTGAGAAAGCAACCGATGATTACAAAACCTCTAAGAGAAGCTTGTTTTGCGGATGTCGAGCATCTATCTCAAGAAAGTAAGATTGCTGCGGTCAGAAAAGCTGCTGATGATTTGTTGGCGTTGTTTTCCGGACCCATGCCGAAGCCACCACCGGTGAAGGTGCCGGAATCAAACTTCTAACTGAACACAGGAAATAATCAAGCGGTCGAAACCGGCATAAACACTGGCGTTTCTCGAAGTATGCTCCTGATGTTTAGATCCCTGTTGTTTGGGTATTTGACTTATAGCTGGTGGAAGTTGAAAGGCATGCCCGGTTTATAAATTATATATACATTTTAAGGGCGCTCTCCCACCGGCGCTTTTTTCTTTTTAGGTGGTTCTTCCGCGTTCGTCGTAAATCAGCCTGGTAACAGGCTTGTCGTTGAGCAGATGGTCTTCGACTATTTCTTTGACGTCTTCCGTTTTGACAAATGCATACCAGACTGTTTCGGGATAGACCACAACTAGAGGCCCGTTGCCGCACTGATCGAAGCATCCTGCTTTGTTGATGCGGATTTCCTTTTTCAGACCGCGTTCGCTTATTTCTTTGCGGAACTCACCGAGCACCTCTTCAGCACCTTGGTCTGGGCAGGTCTTACCTGAAGTACAGATAAATACGTGCTTCTTGAATACGGTCATGACGATATCCTTTTACTACGAGAAGACATTGTATGTGAAAACTTGCGCGGCTAAACCGCTGCATCTAAGCGCTTCGACACATTGTGTTGCCGTTTTTCCCTATATCTATAGAATGGTGATTCCTGAGCAACCAGGCTGTGTGAGGTTAAACTGACCTCATCTGCAGCTGGATGTGCGTGTTAAGAAACACTGCGCTAAATCGTTGATGCTGGGTCTATATTGTTGACGAGAATTGTTTTTGTTGGGAGAATTCGCCCTTACGCATTAGCGTCTGACCGCAGACAGTCAGGTATCTCGCCGGTTTTTCAATGAGCGAGAACTAAGGATTCCAAACGGAATCGCCGACCTAGGTCACACAAATTGACTTTATTTGTCCGAGAGCTTCGGCTCTTTTGTGTGATCCCTGCGGAGTAAATCGCTGGGATTTTTCATTTTCAGCGAATAAATAAGACGACTATGCCTGGTAGAGGCGGCTTTCACCGCCAAAAGTAGAAGGAGGCATAAAATGGCCACCAAAGCACGAAAGCAAGAAGTTGTTGGAGAGTTGAAAGACTTCTTCAAGGACGGCAAAGTAGTGATTGTTACTGACCTTACCGGGCTTAGTGTCGCGGAATTCACAGGTTTCCGCCGTTCTCTCCGGAAGGAAAACGCCAAGCTTCGTGTCGCAAAGAACACGCTGGTTAAGCGAGCCATTGGAGAAACGGAATTCAAAAAATTGGAAACCCTTGCGAAGGGTCCTTCCGGATTTGTTGTTGGATACGATGACCCGGCTCAACCAGCCAAAGTGGTCAGTGACTATCTCAAACAGATCAAGAAAGGCTCCGTCCGTGGTGCTGTGCTCGAAGGCAAGGCGCTCAACGCCGATGATGTAAAAGCGCTCGCGTCGCTTCCTTCCAAGGAAGTGTTGTTGGCAGGCATCATGGGTGGGCTCGATTCTGGAGCTCAAGGTATCGCCGGATTGCTCGGTGCTGTCATCAGAGACATCGCCTATATGGTTGAAGAAGTTGCAAAGAAAAAGGAAGGCGTTACTGAGTAACAGCCACCGAAGTTACGTTGACACTAAGGAGTTAGGAAATGACTACTAAACTATCAACAGATGATCTGCTCGAGCAAATCAGCTTGCTCACGCTTCTCGAAGCTGCCGATCTGAAGAAAAAAATGGAAGACAAATTCGGCGTCACGGCTGCTGCTCCCATGATGATGGGCGGCATGATGCCTGGCGCAGGCGCTCCGGCTGCTGACGTCGAAGAGAAGACTGAATTCGATGCAGTCCTCACAGCTGCTGGCGACAAGAAGATCAACGTTCTGAAGGTCGTACGCGAATTGACCGGTCTTGGTCTTAAAGAAGCTAAAGAGCTCGTCGACAGCGCTCCTAAACCGATCAAAGAAAAGGTCAAAAAGGAAGAAGCCGAAGATATCAAGAAGAAGATCGAAGAAGTCGGCGGCAAAGTGGAGATCAAGTAGACTTTGCGCTAACCTGGACTGTATAACTGAGGATCAACCTGACCTTTTTTCGGGAGACAAGTTATGCGCTGTCCGGGCTGCGGTCTCTATCATCCATCCCAATACGATCGTTGTGTATCGTGTGGGGTGAAGCTAGACGGATCAGTTGCAGAGGCGGACAATGCCAATCGTCCTGAGGACGACGGCAAGTCCGCCTCTTCTAATTCAGATAACGGTAAAGATATGAATGTAGTCGACGACAAGCCCCATAAGAGACGATCCGCCCACATCAAACATCAATCTAAGGCCGCCATTCCTACCATGGCTGGTGTTTTGACAGCGGTCTTTATCCTTTTGGTTTGTGCAGGTGCCACGGTATTCTTTCTGACAAGGACCCCGGATGACGAGCGGCTCCTGACAAAAGGTCGAGAGGAGCTGTCACGCGATCAGTTTGCTTTTGCTGTCGAGACACTCACGAAGGCCGCGAAAGCGAAGCCCGACGATCCGCGAGTTCATCTACTATTGGCCAGGGCATACGTAGGAATTAGCGATGTCGACAAAGCCTGGGCGTCTATAAGCCAGGCACAGCAGCTGGGCAAGGGTGTTGTGGCAGAACCGGACTTGGCTTCGGATTTGGCCAACTATTATATGAAACGGCAGCAGTACGATAAGGCTATAGATCTGCTGCGACCACTCGCGAAAGAAAACATTGGCAATAAGAAGTCTGAGCTTGCCGACCTTGATGCGGCGTACGGAGATTCACTGCTCGCCAAAGGCGACCTCGAAGGGGCTCTCCGCGTTTGGGAAGAGGTGAAGACTCTGCAAGCTGGAAGCCGCGCAGGTGAAGCTGAGTCGCGACTGACCACTATTTATGAAAAACTCGCGGTTAAACTTTCCGGCGAGAAAAAAGATGATGCTGCCATCGGCTACCTGAGCAAATTGACCAGCATCGCAAAAAATCCAAAGCATTTTTTATCAATGGCTGATATTTACGAGCGTAACGGCAAGTTGGACCTCGCCATAGAACAGCTGCGAAAAGCTAACGAGATGAGCGCATCCGCCGACCTCCAAAAACGGCTCTCCGGGCTGCTCGCGAAGCGTGGCAAAGAGCTCCTCGATCAAGGCAACAATGACGTCGGCTATGCCTATCTGCAACAAGCCAGAAGCATGGATGCATCAAATGCGGTGCCGGATGTCACACTACGTGCGATCGATACTGGATTGGATCCAACTACGCGCATGCCACGAATTCAGGGTGAGGTTTGGAATCCAACGGACAAACCGATCGGCAAACTTGCTATCCGCGCGGAACTTTACGACGTGAAGAACGATCGCAGCATCTGGGCTCGCGATACGAAGCTCGTTGATGAATTCGACCGTCCGCTGGCGAGTCGTCGCTCCAAGTCGTTTTCCTTCGTCTCCGGTATTCCTGCTCGTTACGATGGCACCACTGAATTCCGAATGTACATTGATGGTGGTTTGTACAAGTCTTATTTGTTAGAGAAGAAGACCGGAGCGATTCTCGATGATAACGCTGCAGTCAGTGCGGCCAACCAAACGACTCCGCCGAAGGCATCGGATGCGGTGAAGACGCCGACTCCTACAACTGCACCGCCGATAGTGTCAGGTGATGCCTCTGCCTCGACCCCGGCAACGGCACCGACTCCAGGTACAACATCTACGACCACCACTACGACCACGACCAGCGCCCCGACGCCGTCGGAGACTCCAACTGCTGATGATCACGGTGGCGCCTCGTCGCCTGAGGAGAAGACGCTCAAGGATCTGGGTTTCTAAGGTTCAATGAAAAAGAAACGATGGGACATTGTATTGATTCTCTATGCAGTGCTCGTCGTGGTCGCGGCTTTCTTTCCGCTGCTGTCCGATTTCGTCTGCAAGCCGGTCGCCATGGTTGGAGCCTGGGCCGCCGTCATGCTTATCGCGCGATGCTTCCAGTCTCCGCGCTACTACTCGGGCATCATTGTGCAGATGGTAATTGTACTTTTGGTTTCAATCTTCGCGTTCGCAGCGTCTGGAATTCTAAGCACGATTGCGACAGTGGTTCTTTTGATTCTTATCTGGGCGTTCGTAATGCAACCCCATACACTCATTCTGAAAACGGCTCGCAGCTTGATGCGAGGTGATCATGTCACTGCGCTTGACACTGCTACCAAGCTGCGAAACTTCTGGTGGGGAAAGCAAGCAGATCTATATTTTGACTGTGTCGAATTTTCAATCGCCGTTCTAGATCAGCAGTTGAAAGCCGCCGATCAAATTTTGAATAAATGGCGCGGTGATTACAGTATTCCTCCGGCTGAGCAAAACAGAATCTCCGGAATGCAATCCGATCTCTACACCCATCAGCATAATTGGCCTCGTGTGATTGAGATGTACGCTATCGAGTCGCTCAAGGAGCCAAAGGACGCGAGCCTCGGTATTCTTCTCAATTCAGCTCGGGCATACGCAGAGACAGGTCACTTCGAAGAGTCTGCTGTGGCACTGGAGAAGCTGACCATGAACACGCTTATTCCTGATTTGTCCACGTTAACGCGAATCTGGATCTGCTCCGTTTGTGCCTTTGGTGACTCAGAGCATCTAGAAAACCTTTTCGATGGTATTGAGTTGACCGAAGAGCGTTTGGACGACTACGAGAAAAATATGTGGAGATCGCGTTGCTTACTTACGCTTGGTAGGCTGGATGAAGCCAAGACTCTGCTTGCGCTCAGCCGAAAGCAAATAGTGGCACTTCCTGACAATGATCAAATCGCGCCGAAAGCGAAGTCGGTGATTAACCAAATTCACTACATCGATCGCTTGTTGTCAAACAACTACTGCGGACCGCTCGCTCCAGCGACGCCCACTCAACTGGATAGAGTGAAAGCCGTCTGGACGAAAATTCGAGCGCATGCAATATCCAGGCGTTAGCGAAGAGGTGCTTCCCGAGTCAATTCGTTATCTTGAGTGTGATTCGATGTCGAAGTAGACGCTGTAGAAAAAAGCGTCTACTTCGTCAAGTAGGTCAGAGCCCTGTCGAATGATACGAGCGGGGTTCACAAAGCTTTCATCCACATGATCTTATCCGTTGTAGACCTTGTCGCCGCCTTCTTCTTTGGCGGCGTCGAGGAATTCTATGGCTTTGAACATCAGATCATTTTCGTCGCGAGCGTGTGTGGGAAAGGACACTACGCCTACGCTGGCGGTGACTCTGAGGTGTTTTAGCTCCTCATTGATCGGCTGTGTTTTGAGTCGTTCTCTAATTCGTTCGCCGACGACGACAGCGCGCGATGAATAGGTCTCCGGGAAGATGATGGCAAGGCGGCTGTCTTTGCAGCGTCCTGGGACATCAACGTCGCGGATGGCCTTCTGGATGATTGCGGTAGCGGACTTGAGCATGTCCTCAACAATCATCGAGCCGTATTGACGGCCATATTTTTCCAGACCATCAATTTCCATAACTAGGAGCGAAACTGGGCGCTTATATCGTTTTGCGCGTTTGAGCTCGTACTCGAGCTTTCGCATAAAGGCTTTGTGGTTGTAGATTCCTGTCGTCTTGTCGAGGAGCGTGACCTTCTCGTAGTGATCGAGTTTGTCCTCACTTATCACCTGGCGAGATCGGTCGAGTGTCCGCTGTTGAACTTCTTCTTTGAACTTTTGACGGTCTTCCTTGGTTTTCTTCATCAGCTGGGTGAACTTGGTCTCTCTTGCGAATGACCAGCCTTCCCGAGCATCTCTACCTTCTTCATTTTCCATTTGTCGTTCCCTTCGAGCGCCAAAGCAGCGAGTCGTCATTTGATCCAAAACCTGGCGAGATTGAGTGACCAGGCCTCTAATATAGGAAATATACCCTGGAATTTGATATCTCTACAGCTTGACTTGAATACTTCGGGGACGAGGGCGATTTATCGACCACTATTGGGTTGTCTCGGACATCTACTAGCTATCTGATTGGACTCGCCGACGGAGTAATCGCCAAAGTAACGCTGCATTGGGACTCTCTGGCGATCGGATATTGGACAAAGCGCGAAAAGCCTGTAAAGTAGAAGTATGTGGGTCTGCTTGCAACCCAAAAAACTATCAAATCCCGCCTCCTGAGGAATTTTCCGGTGTCGCGCTCACAATCTTTAAGACCGCATCTTGTTTACTATCGCAGCCAGCATCGGACTCTTGGATGCCGGCTCACTCACTTGCTCGGTGTTCCCCTTATCGCAATGTCTCTGCCTATGCTGTTGTTCGATAGGAAGAAAGCCGTCATGCTCTTTACGTTCGGGTGGTTTCTACAATTTCTCGGACACTTTGTTTTCGAGCACAATAAGCCAATTTTGCTCACGAGAGGGCGCAGTCCTTACACGCTTCTTTCTGCTTTGGTTTTCGTCGGCGAGGAGTGGGTCGACACGATTCGATCCGTCAAAGACGACTTGAGAATTCCGAATCACAACGGTAAGCACTGAGTTCGGTCAGTTGCGAGTAGGTTCTTGACCGTGGTTGACGTCGGTACTGGTGTTGGATGTTTGCACCGGCCTATTATCGAGATGGCGTTTCAGCCAGGAGTCGACTGCGTCGATTACAACCATGTCAGGATTGGGGTTCTCGAACATCAGGTGTTCGGAGAGACCTTGAACGAGAATAGTTTTGTCTTCGCTGGACACGGCTTCAAACAGCTCGAAGGTGCCTTTGGGTTTAACCAACCTATCTTTCAAACCTTGAAGCATGAGGACCGGAAGGTCCTTGATGTCTTCTGCATGGCGCTTAGTTAGCCGCATGAAGTTGTTAAACTTCATTAGCTCGATCGGAGAAAGTTCCAATTTGGCCTTGGGATCGTTGGCCCACTGATCTCGGACCGATTGCTCAGAGGTGGCTCGGTCAGCAACGTAGTCGCCAATGCTGAATGGTTTGTTGGGATCAACTATAAAGTGCATTGCTGTCTGTAAGGACATTTTTCGGTGTTCGAACCGCTCTGCAGATGGTACCGACGAAATTACACCGTTTATCTGGGGACCAAGTTTGGCCGCGGCTCTCAGGGCAATTGCTCCACCCATTGATTCACCAAGAATGAAAACCGGCACATTCGGATTTTTTTGTTTGGTTATCTTGACCATCTCCTCTATGTCGCCGAGGCACTGCTCGTAGTCGACATCTTCCTCGCCGCGGGTCATAACCCAGGCGCCGAAACCGCGAACATCGAGGGCGCCAACAAGGTAACCACGCTCTGTCAGCTTTTGTGCAGTTGCCGTGAAGGCGCGGTTTTCCAAACCCAGACCATGAATACAGATTACTGCGGCGACGGGCTTACCTGTTGGCCGCCACAAAATCACAGGCAATGTCTTCACTCGAAAATCGTTGCCGGCCCAGGCAATTTCTGCAGGAGACCCTGGTTCTAATGCCTTGACATAGGCTGAGCGAAAGACCTTTTGCATCTCTTCGAACGAGGGTAGAATCTTCGCGTTTTCTGCAATCATGCGTACTTGAATCAACTGATTCATAAAATCGCGTGATTGCTTTCTGGCCTCTTCGAACTCCTTTGGTTTATTCGTCTTTCTGAGAATCTCCGCTAGTTGGAAGAGCGCCCATGAATAGTCTAGATAAGCGGGAATGCCGCCCTGAGCAATCTGTGCGCGCGTGAAATCGATATGTTCTCGGCAGTGTCGTTCTGCGGCATCGAACATCTTCAGATTAGTTTCGGCGCCGACAAGCGATTCTAGAATTTCGCTGTAGAGGACTGGGCAAATTCCTTTGTCCTTTTGGGCGAGGAACAGCGCGGCGTTATAGCTGGCGAGTGCAGACTTCATATCGCGATTTTTGTAGTAGCTGTCTCCCAGTCGTTTTGTAAGCAGAATCTGAGATTTGATATCTGATCCAAATTTTTCCTGAATAGCTTGAGATTCCAAAAGGTATTTCAAACTGTTGCCATACCGGTCGGAGTGAGCTTCAATGGCTGCCAAAAAGTAGGGGATGTTCGGATTGGGGTGATCGCTTCTTTTTTGTTCGTTGTATGCCCTTGTGAGCAGATCCTTTGCCTGGTCTACTTTGTCTGCCAGTATGAGCTGCAGCGCCTGATCTGTCGCATCTCCACTAACAGGAATCGGAACGGGAAGCTGCTTTACTTTGTCCGGACCTTCGGCCTTTGGCGTAGCCACCGGCAACTGATCAGGCTGGTCAAGGTTGCGTTTGTTCTTCAACTTCTGCCGTAACCGGCGAACAGGTCCCCGTGGTTGTTGAGCCAAGAGTGTCGAGGATTCGCTCACCTTTGTCCGAGATACGTTGATACCGCAAGCAGGCTCCGGTGCCACGAAACAGTTGGCTTCCGCGCTTTTGCAGAGCGAACCGCCCGTGAGCGCCAGGCAAAGCGACAGTGCGACGGAACGGTGCAATAAGTTGTGGAAGTAGTTGGACAATGGAGGTGCTCCTATCGCTTCATACTCAGTGAGATTCGCTTTCGATCCTTATCGACGTTGAGAACCATAACGTCGACCCTCTGGCTTACTTTTACGACTTCCGATGGGTCCTTTACGAATTTGTTCGCCAATTCGCTGACATGTACTAGACCGTCTTGATGAACACCGATGTCGACGAATGCACCAAATGCGGTGACATTGGTTATCACTCCCGGTAGGCGCATGCCCTCTTCCAGGTCTGCGATGCTATTGACTCCGTCCTTGAATTGCATAGGAACGAGCTGCTCTCTGGGATCTCGTCCTGGTTTTTCCAATTCAGAAAGAATATCTTGAAGGGTCGGAAGACCGACAGCGTCGCTCACATACTTTTCTATCCGAATGCTCTTCCGAAGCTGTGAGTCTGACATGAGATCTTTGACCTGCCGCGAAAGGTCTTTCGCCATGGTTTGAACAAGTTCATAACGCTCGGGGTGAACAGCACTGGAGTCAAGGGGATTCGCAGCGTTGCGAATTCGCAAAAATCCTGCGCACTGCTCGAAGGCTTTTGCACCAAGTCGAGGGACCTTCTTCAGCTCTGCGCGCGAACGGAATGGCCCATTTTCGCCGCGGTACTTGACGATGTTGCCTGCCAGCTGTGGTCCCAGACCGGACACATAGGAGAGAAGCTCCTTGCTAGCCGTGTTTAACTCGACACCGACAGAGTTGACGCAACTGGATACGGTATCATCGAGACTGGCGCTCAGTTGACTCTGATTAACGTCATGCTGATACTGTCCCACCCCGATAGATTTCGCGTCGATTTTTACGAGTTCCGCCAATGGATCGATCAGACGTCTTCCGATAGACACGGCACCACGAACGGTGATGTCATGATCGGGAAACTCCTCTCGCGCAACGGGAGAGGCGGAGTAGATAGACGCTCCGCTTTCGTTGACCAAAATCAAGGGTGGTGCCGTAAGTCCGACCGTTTTGTAATCGATCGCTTTCAGAAAGGTCTCGGTTTCGCGGCTGGCAGTACCATTTCCAAGTGCGATAGCCTCGATTTCGAAACGTTTAATCAGGTCGAGTACTTTGTGCTCTGCTTCATACTTCGATTTCTCTAGCGGATAAATCACATCGTAGTGTTTTAACTCACCTTGCTTCGACAGGCATACGATTTTGCAACCGGTGCGAAATCCAGGATCTATGGCTAGCACAGACTTCTCTCCAAGAGGTGCTGCCATCAACAGCTCTTTGAGGTTTTGCACGAATACGTTGATTGCTTCTGCGTCCGCTTTCTCTTTCAAATTGGTCCGCATCTCGGTCTCCATGGAGGGAGCGAGAAGGCGTTTGTAGCAATCTTGAACTGCCTTTTTGACTTCGATGCCGCATGGACTTTTCGCACCACGAACGAAGCGGGAATCGAGAATGGCAATGGAGGGCTCTTCTTCCGGACCTACCGAGACTTTCAGTATTTCCTCGTTTTCTCCGCGAAAAAGGGCGAGGATTCGGTGAGATGGTATCTTGCTCGTACTTTCGGAGAAGGAGAAGTAATCCTGAAACTTGGCTCCGTCGGTTTCCTTTCCTTTGCCTACCTTGGATGCGATGAAACTATTTTGCATCCAGTGACGACGCATCGTCTTCCGCGTCTGTTCGTCCTCGTTAATCCATTCCGCTATGATGTCTCGAGCGCCGGTAAGGGCGTCTTCGCCCGTTGCCACGCCCTTCTCCTCGCTGACAAATTCTTTTGCCGTCACTTCAGGATTGGCGCATTTGTACTCGAAGATTTGTTTTGCCAGCGGCTCTAGACCCTTCTCCCGCGCCTGAGAGGCGCGCGTCTTACGCTTTACTTTGTACGGCAGATAGATGTCTTCCAACTCAGTAAGATTGTCCGCTGCGTCAATCTTTGCTTTCAATTCATCGGAAAGCAGTTGTCGTTCCTGTAGCGAATCGAGAATCGATGCGCGTCGTTTTTCCAGTTCCTTCAAGGCTTGAAGGCTGTCGCGGATGTTGGCAATCGCGACTTCGTCTAAGGAGCCAGTGGCTTCTTTCCGATATCTCGCGATAAAAGGGATCGTGCAACCTTCGTCTAGAAGTGAAATCGTTGCTGTCACCGAGCGTGGTGCCAAACCAAGATCTTTGGCTATGCGGGAGGCGTGATTGTCCGTCATTTGTGTTTTTTATTCCGATTCGAACATGCCGCCCAGTCCCGAGATCAAATTGCCGCTGCCCTGTTCGGCACCGGCTCCCCTGGCGCTCGGTGCATGCTGCACGATGCGATTGGCGAGTCTGGCGAATGGTAGGCTCTGCAGCCACACGGTACCGTGCCCGCGCAAAGTAGCGAGAAAAAGTCCCTCGCCACCAAAAATCATTGATTTCAAATTACCGGCTCTTTCGATTGAGAAATCTATGCCTGGTGTCATAGCAACCAAGCAGCCTGTGTCTACGCGCAATACTTCACCCTTGAGCTCTTTCTTGACGATCGCTCCGCAGGCATGAACAAAGGTCCAACCGTTGCCGCTCAGTCTCTGAAGAATAAAGCCTTCGCCTCCGAAAAATCCGCTGCCGAGGCGCTGTGTGAACGCGATATCCAGTTTCGTACCATAGGCGGCGCAGAGAAATCCGTCCCGTTGCACCAAAACCTCTCCACCCAATCCGGCCAAATTGAGAGGAATAATCTTTCCCGGATAGGGCGCTGCAAAGGCGACGCGCTTTTTACCTATTCCTTGATTCGTGAAGTGCGTGATCATTGCCGACTCGCCAGCCAACATCCGCTTTCCGGCACCGAACAATTTTTTCATGATGCCGTCGTTGGCATCGGTTCCATCACCCATTTTTGCTTCGAAGCTAATTCCGTCTTCCATATAGTTCATAGCGCCGGCCTCGGCGATGACTGTTTCGCCTGGATCGAGCTCTATTTCGACCGCCTGAAGGTCGTCGCCAATAATTTCATAGTCGATTTCGTGAGCCTGGATTGGTGACATGCGTGTGACCTCTAGTGTTGAAGGGGCGACTCCAAATGCAGAATCGACCGTAACTGGGGCGGGATGCCGGAAATGCCCAGATTTTAGCACTCCTATCTGACGGTTTCGTTAATCCGTGCGCCTTCTTCCCGAATTTCAGGTTTTCATTAACGTCATTTATGGATTCGATATATTGACTACTTGGCTTTTCAAGAGCTTTGTCGGGATGTTTCGCAGAGGGAACCTAATCGATGATCGATCTGATGAGCGTAGAGTGGAGTTCGATATCGAACTAGACGCTGTAGAAAATTCGAGCACTTTCGTCAAGCAGACGAATATAATTTGTAGACGGCAGATTCGTTACCAGGGTGTAAATTGGGCCAGTTGTTTCGCTCTCGCTCTAACTATGATGATGCAATCTACGATCTATCGATCCTGTCCCTATCGATTCTCATTGCCGCAATCATATTGAGTGTGACCGGAGTGCACTGGGGACAGTGGTACTCTGGTAACTATCAACTACACGACCAGGCCAGGGCGTTATTAGGCGGAAGTCTTTCGATCTCGAAGGACCCGGCCGCGATAGCGTGGGATTACGCCTGGGCAGACGGAGTACAACAGCCATGGGGACTCGGCGTTCCTGTCTGGCAAGCATTATTCGAGTTGATTTATCGAGTGTTCGGCCGTTCATACTTCCCGGAGAGCCTTGCGTTGGGAGGCGCGGCTCTGGTCGCATCTATGGCCGTACTGCGAACATTCATACCTAGACAATTTTTCAAGAGACCACTGTATGAACTTCGTACACAACCGCATTCAATTGCGCCAATATTTTTACTACTTTTATTTCCACCATTCTTGACGCTGTGCAGCACTCGAATGGCTGTTTACGAAGAGGTGGTTGTCTACAGCTATCTTGCCGCTCTGACACTTCTGGCGGCAACTGTCGCACTTCTAAGAAAACCTACTTTGGGGCGTTATCTGTTACTAAGCATACTTGCGGGATTCACAATTTTCGTCCGTCCGACACTTTTCACTTATGGTTTCGCCTCTCAGCTTCTCAGCTTCTTTTTTACTCGGCGACTCGGTTGGTCCCTTCAAAAGTCGTGCTCCGGTATCGCATGCTTTTCTGCGATTGTGGCACTACTATTTGTGACAAATTTCTTCAGGTTCGGTGCTCCCTTGGAATTCGGTCATAAGTTGACTCTCAATGCCGAGACGCGAATTTGCTATTCCTCCAGATTTTATGATCCGTATTCAGATGAACCTGTTGTCTCCGCTGGAAAAGAACTTTTTTCACTTCTGTTTTTCATCAACAATAATTTAAACGGCGACAATTGGTATGAATGCAGTGTACTTCCCGGTCAAGCGGATACGGTTCGATGGCGAGAGTTCTATTTCAAAACATTTGATTTGAGCTATTTGATCTTTATCATTGCCGCCTGGATCTCAGTGAGCTGGCGCTGGACGCTTGACCGGCGAGCAGGGCAGTCCGGTCAAATGAGCGAGCCAGAGGCGGGGCTTCTCGTATTGTGGTCGCTCTTGAGCATAGGCCCACTTCTGTGTTTCTACGTTCGATTTCCTTTTGTGGCTTCGCGATACATGGTCGATTTTGCACCGGCTTTCGCGGCGTCGATACTGGGTGGAGTGTTCTTGATCGGAAGATTTATATCCTCATCTCGAAATTGGCGTTGGTTGACCGTTTTGCTCTACATTGCCCTCATTTGCTGGTGGGGGGTAGAACTGAAGACCGCGAGAGTTCTTTCCTCCAAGAATTTTCCGCCGGCTCAGTACTTCTCTCAGCCGATCGCACACGTATGGAAGCCGTCCCGAAAATTGCCAAAATCTTACAAACTGGGTGACGATCTAAAGTCATTCGGCATACTTTTCAATGGTGCTGGATGGGATCTGAATAGCGGTGATGCTTGTGCGACTTGTTCTTTCTTTATCAGCGATCCTCGACGACTGGAACTTGAAGTAACCCCCATCGATTCGAACACTGTCACAGAGGGTGATTATAGAGAAATCGCTGCCAAAATCGGATTGGAAGCACTCGAACTCGAACACATTCAGAATGACGGAAACGCTCATCGCCTGGTATTTCGAGGACCGAAATTAAGCCGATACCAATCTGGAGTTCAGTCGCTGTTTCTTCGATTTCCTTTCGAGTCGAAAAACGATTGGCGAGTCTCGAAGTTTCGCTTGCTATCTATCGCCTGGCAGTAATGTTACCTGTGTGGTTTTCACGGCTGGGCTTGACGAAGACTATTGGTTTGTCTACAGCGTCTAGTTCGATATCGAACCAGGCTCAACCATGTCTCCAGCAAATTCTGTAGCAATAAGAATGTCCGGCGGAAGTGAGAGAATTCTCTTCTTTTGGTTTAGATATGTCGCGTGCGACCAACCAATGGTGTAACAACCGCATAGGAAGCGACATTGTTAATGGTCAAAGCGCTTATAGCAAGCGAACTGTGCCTGTGTCAAATGTGATCAGGAGATGATCAAAAGTGTGCGAAATGGTGCTAATTATGCGGGATCTTTACAAAAATGACGGGTAATTTTTTGTGATGGAAGTGTGATCGGTGCCGTCTGAGGAGGCATTAAGGGCTCTGTTACAGCGACGAACTGGGGTCGTGGTATTAGTCCCACTTGCGATCACATGACGATAACACTACCCTGTTATCTTGGTTGTGGGACCAGCGTTCTACTTATTGCTGCAACTACATCCGATACTGCTCATAGTGTGTTTTTAATCGCAGTAGTTTTATAGAAATCACAACAATTTCAAGGGAAGGCGGTTCATGCCAATGAGCTGTCTAACTACGCGCATCTTACCTAACGAGCTTCGCAACTCGTGGAAGAAAACAGGAAATCATCATAATGAACACGGTAACCAAGTCTGGGAGTGTAGAACACAGCGTCTCAGGCAATGACGTCCCGAAAAGTCCCGATGTTGAGAAGCGTGATACGAGCTCTTCGGTTGAGAAGCCCCAGAATGGGCTCGCCGGGCTGAAGCATTGGCGTCACGACATGGTCGCAGGTCTGATCGTGGCATTGGTGTCCGTGCCGCTCTCACTAGGAATCGCTCTGGCTTCAGGCGCGCCACCGATATGCGGTCTGACTTCTGAAATCATCGCTGGACTGATCTTCCCCTTCCTCGGTGGAGCGTTCGTCACGATCAGCGGACCCGCTGCCGGATTGGCTCCAGTGCTATATTCGAGTATGGCTGCACTCGGGCACGGGGACATGCAGGTCGGCTATCACCTCGTTCTCGGAGTGATCATGTTCGCCGGACTGACACAGATCCTTCTTGCTAAGTGCAATGCAGCCAAGTTCAGTTATTTGATTCCTCGCAGTTGTGTGCATGGAATGCTTGCTGCCATCGGGTTGATGATCATCGTCAAACAGATTCCCAACTTCATCGGTCACAAGTATCAAGCCCACGAGTTTTTCGGCTACATAGCCGAAACCCCTTCGCACATTATGCACATGAATCTGGCAGTGCTATTTACTTCAGTTATATGTCTCGCTCTTTTGTTCTTGCTGCCCAAGGCGAGGGTGAAGATGTTGCGCTACATTCCGCCGCACCTTGCAGTAGTGCTTGTTGGAATCGGTCTCGGTCAATTCCTTCATCTCGATTCGAAATTTCTTGTGTCGCTTCCTTGCAATCCTCTCGAACACGGTATCGTATTTCCCGACTTCGCCGGATTGTTTTCCAGTGCGACCCTGATCCCAACCATCATTCTTTGCGTTCTCGCCCTCACCCTCGTTGATGGCACAGAGTCCCTGGCTACCATCCACGCGATGGATCAGCTCGATCCATTTCACCGCAAATCCAATCCTCATCGTACGTTGTTAGCGATGGGTATTTCCAACATTGCCTCGTCCCTCGTTGGCGGATTGACCATTATCCCTGGTGCTGTCAAAAGCACGACTAACATAGTTGCGGGTGGAAGAACTGCATGGGTCAACTTCTATAACGCGATCTTTCTCACCATCTTTATTCTCTGCTTCACCAACTTGATGGCGCTTATTCCAGTTGCCGCCTTGTCCGCAGTTCTCGTACACATCGGCTACAAACTTGCTGGTCCTGAGAAGTGGATGAAAGTGATCGAGTTGGGCTGGGATCAATTGACTGTATTCTCCACAGTTGTTCTCGTTACAGTATGCTCCGATCTGCTCCTTGGTATCATCTGTGGTATCCTCGCTAAGATATTCATTCTCATGTATTACTCCCTGCGCTGCTCCGAAGCGAAGCGTCGTTATGCTTCTTTTGACAAGCATTTGATTCACAGCTTCACCAGCATCTTCCGCAATCCGATAAGCCAGCTCAAAGTGGACGAAGAAGGTATAACCGAGGTTCACTTCGGCGGACCGGTCACCTGCTTCAACAACCTTCCGGTTCGCAACACACTGGACCTACTCTTGCAGGAAAGAAAGACAGTAAAGCTGTGCTTTGATCCTTCAGTAAAGATTGTCGATCACAGCAGCAGTGTTTACCTGAAAAGCTACATGGCCGATTGTAAGCGAGCTGGTCTCGACAAAGTCTGTATGTGCGGCTTAGAAAGACTCTGTGCCTGTGCACATAACGAAGATTCACTAAGATATAGAGTCGCAATCACTCACTAACCAGGTGCATTGCAATTAGCAGCCGAGCGTCTCACACCCGTTCGGCTGTTTGCTCTTTAGGCAACTGCAACTATGCGAGCACATATGTCTCGCTTGAAATGTGATTTAATCGCTTGCCGCGGTTATGCAACCGCCTGTAGTATCAGTTGAGAAACCTTGATGTTTGCAGGGGAGACATACTCTGAAATGTCTTCCCTGGTTATCGGTTTCGACCTCAGGCAAGCCTGAAACAGCGCATTGTTATTCCAGCGCTTTGGCTCCTCTAAGCTCCAATGGTCAGCGACGTGGAATTGTATGTATTTGCGTGCTGTACCTCCGTGAAGTCTTTTTATGTAACTGATCGCTGACTGATTCACTTTTAACTTCGAATCATCTTGTTTTGGAGGATCGTTTTTCGGAGTTGCGTTTGTGCCGCCATCGGAGTCTACTTCCGTTCTTGCGTACTGTCCGATGTCATCTCTCCTTATGAGGTTGAATTCTGCTTGAAGGGTGACCACCGAATAACTTAAATCTGAGATTGACAGTTGCGTTATGTCGAGCAATCTGTCGAACGTGAATGATTCTCCGCTTGATATAGCATCAAAGGTAATCCGTTGTCGTGGTTCTAAGTCTGGAGTTACGACTTCCATGGGGGCGACTTCTATCGGGGTGACTTCTGTAATTTCGGTTGCGCTCTCCACTCGTTGACTTTCAAATTCGTCCTCCTCTGCACGCGGGTGGGCAAATCTTGGTGTTGCCCGAGAGCGTCTCTTGAAGACTTCCAGAAAAGTACTCGAACTAAACTCCTGAAAGTCGCCCGTCATCTCGTTGGTCAAAACCATCGATATCTTCTTAAAGATCAAATCGGCTGTAGACGAAGAAACTCCGGTGACATCTGCGAGCTCTCCTTTCTGCACCTCCACACCATTCGTCCGAAGATAAACGGCGGTTAGATATGGCACAAGTCTTTGCGCATGATCGAACATTGTATCTGCTGTGAGCCAACAGTCTCTATTGCAGACACCACACTTTGTCATTCTCGTGTTTATTTCCTGCGATAACACGTTGCCGCAGGTACATCGGAATCCATCCCCTTGATGGTAAAGGTCTAGTATGTAAGCGATAGCATCTTCTTCGGTTTTAACCGTCATTCTGAATATGGTGACGTACCTTTCGATAACTCGAACGCGTGCCTTCTTTAGCCTTCTGTATTCTTTTCTTGTCATCGCAATTACCTCCGTTTACTTATGAAACGTATTTCGGAGGCAAAAAGTTCAATTTGAAGGCCATTCTTTAAAAGCCTTTATTTATACGGATCTTCAGGTGCGCCAGCCTAAAAGTGTCGTTCGATATCGAACCGCACTTTCTATTTTAAGTGTCTCCGCTTTCGGTCTAAGACCCTCTTGGACAGCCATCTTCAGTCAACGCGCGATTGATTCAATCTGCCAAAGTACTTTGCAAATCTATTTCTTATTCGCACAATTGATCTGGAAATCGAAACAACACAGTCTTGCCCAGTTTATGTATTCAGCGCAAATATGCGTGCGCTATCAGCCCCTGCAATCGAAGGTTAATTGCTTTCTCCGATCACTACCGCAATTTAGTTGGTGGTTGGCAGCTGCTTTTGTTCTAACTGTGCCAGTTGACTATCCGGATCCAGGCTAAGCGCCTTTGCGACTGCATCGCGAGCTTTGTCGTTCGCGCCTTGCTCTTTCTCGATGCGCGCCAGTTCAAGCCAACCAGCTACATAGTTAGGATTGATACTGATTGCCTTTCGAATCATGCGCTCAGCGCTTTCAAGGTCGCCTTGCAGGCGGTTGAGTCGGGCAATTGATTCGTATGGCCATTCGAAGTCGGGGGCGATTTCGATGCATTCGTTGTAGCACTTTTCCGCAGTGGGAAAGTTGCCTGTAAGCTCTGCAATGCGTCCTTTTTGAAATGCTTTAGTGAGCTTCAAATCAACAGGGCGCTTAGGCATGTATGTGGTCAAAAATCGCTCTGCCTTATCCTTGTCTTTCCCAGATGCGCGCTCCATAGCCTTTTTCATGTAATCACGACTGGTCTCGATTAGACCGAGGCTCTTACATTGAAGTGCTAGCTCATAAGACTCTTCCGCGGATGCGTTGTGCGGTAGCGGTGGTGGGCTGGGAAGAAAAGCGATATCGGTGCCGAAATCGAGCAGATTGCTCGCCTCCTTCATATTGTCCTGGGCATCGCTTGGGCGCTGCAAGTGGTTAAGCACAATGGCGTAGCTGTTGAGTGCCTGACCTCTTAGGAGCTTAGTGGCGGCATCGGTCGGATTGTCCAATAGATCCATCGCTTTCTTCAAGGAATCCTGCGCTTTCTCATACTCCTTCTGCGAGCTGTACATTTTTCCCAGGTCGATAAGATAGTCAGCTTCTTTGATTTGCGACTCTATGTCTCGCGCCAATTTAAGCGCTTCTTCATAGAGAGGTGCGGCTTTGTCGAACTGTCCTGCTTTCACATACCAACCTGCTAGATTTGAGAGGGAATTGGCCAGGTCGTTTTTGTACAACGGCGGCAGAGCACCATCAGCAGTGCCTTCCTCTGCTTCACTCAGCGCCTTCCTTCGTAATGCGACTGAGTTCAGACCTAGCTGTTCGATCTCAAAAACTTTTTCTTCTCTCGATTTAAGCGTACGCAGGTCATCAGTAGCGTCGGCTAATTCTGCCGCCAAAAGCGCGATTCGTCCATGTTCGGAGAGTTTCATTTTTGCAGCTCTGAGCTCTGCAGCCAGAGCATTTGCTTTTGCGGTCAGCTCTTCTTGTGTTTTTGGACCTACGGGCCAAGGCTCTAGCTCCGGAGCTCGTCTACCTGCCTGTAGATCTGATAAAGCTTCGATGTGTTGACCGAGATCTTCAAGAATCTCTCCTCGAATTCGCCTGTAATAAGGGTGGTCGTACAAAGCGATCGCTCGGTTGATGTCGTTAAGGGCAAGCTCGCCGCGTTTCAAATGCTTCAATGCAAGAGATCGTCCGAACAAGTTTTGAGGTTTGGATGGTTCCATCTCAATGGCGTTCGTGAAGTCAATTGCAGCTTCTGCGTTTCGACCGAGCTGCATATTTGCCATGCCCCTCCAATAGTAGCCTTCTGAAGAGCTCGAACAGAGCTTAATCACCTGATCGAAATCAGACAGCGAATCCTGGAAGCGAGCTAAACTACAAAGCAGAAAACCACGATCGCGAAAAGCCTGCGCATTGCTTGGATCCAGCTTGATGACCTCAGAGCAAACTTCGACGTCTTTCTTAATGAGCTCCGGATCGCTAACCAATGCCGGGACCGGATGTCGCATCAACGTCTCATTGCGTTCTGTCAATCTTGGCTTGGTGGCGCCCTCTTTGACCAGTGCTAGACCCTCAGAAAACGAATCAGCTGCTTTGTATTGCGGCTTCAAAACCGTATTCCCCTGATTATCGATGAAGCCGAACTTCCCATCTATTCTTGCAGTTCGTGCGCCATCGGACAGGGGCCCGACATGATCGAATTGTTTATCGACTACCGGCTTGCCTTCGCGACTTATGATTGAAAATCTGTAGTCCGGATAGGCGAAGTACCCGATTTCGAGTGGCGTAATCGATTCATCGAAATCCGGATCCGAACCAGCTCTTCGCGCGACCAGAAAGCCACTGCCGACACGTTGAACATCTACATGCGTATTGGGAATTGGGCACATGTCTTTGCCGACGATTGCAACGCCTGTTTCGAATCCTTCCCACGAGACGTCATACTTCGGCTGAATCTCCCACCTGCCTTTTTTGTTTATGAACCCCCACTTCTGATTGACACACGCCGCAGCCAATCCTTTGTGAAAGTCCTCCACCGCATCAAAATTAGCTTTGATCGCGGTCGCGCCGCTGGTAGATATAAACCCCCACTTGTCCTTAACTTTTACAGCAGCAAGCCCTTCGCTAAAGGGCTTTGCGTCCTGGCATGTCGGCCGCAAGGTAACCTGCCCTTTTTTGTTAAGAAAAACTATTGTCGATCCTTCCTTTGCGAGCGCGAGCTCATCGGTAAAGTTTTGAATCGAGCTGTAAAACGGATCGAATACAAATTCTCCTTTCTTATCGATAATTCCTGCGGCTCGGGAATTCGCGATGGCGAGCCAGGCTTTTTTGAGCGCCGGCATTTTCGTATCCTTCAAAATTGTTTGCAGTTGATCGTTGGCCTTCTGAGGAAACTCCGGTGAGTCTTTGCCGAGGTGCACCACGGCAAAACCATTTTTGAAATCTTCAGCCGCAGCAAACCTGGCTTCAATTGCCATTTTTCCAGTCTTATCGACATAGCCCCACTTGTCTTTGATTTTTACGGGCGCGAGTCCTTCGCTGAAATCTCCCGCTAGATCGAAATCGGCACCGATTTGTACGGTACCCTCTTTGTCTACATATCCCCATTGATCGGCAATCAACATTGCCGCGAGTCCCTCTTTGAAGGTACCTGCCTCGTAGAGCATGAATGGAATTGTCTGTTTGCCGAGCTTATTGATGAAGAAAAACTCCGGTGCAGGGGGCAATTGCATCGTCCGTTGCTTGCCGATGCTCACCGGTCTGCCGGCTGGTATCTGCTCGATCTTCTTCTTTCCGCTCTTCTCTTGTGGATTGTTTTTCTGTGCTGTTGCAGTCGGTGCATTCTGCGAATTGGCAGGTAGCGCAATGCCCAGAGCGAGGAGAATCGAGAATATACAGTTGCTATTTTTCATTTTTTTGTTTTTTTAGTGTACCGGAGATTGACGTTATTGCATCGTCGAGTTTGAAGAACTCGCGAATCGCCTGGTTGACGTCTTGAGTCGTCACTTTGTCCAGATTTTTCGGGTAATCGTCGATGTACGAGAGGTCGACACCTGCCAGTTCGTAGAACGAGAGCCGACTGGCAATGTGCCGGGGCGAGCGCAGATATACTGAGAAGACGCCACTCAAGTGAGATTTCTCTGTCTGAAGTTCGGTCTCGGATATGCCCTCTTTGAGGTATTCGCCAACAATCTGTGCCACTATTTCTTGCGCGCGTTTCAGATTTTCCGGATTGACGGAAAGCTTTATAGACCAAGGTCCAAACGGTTTTGTCGGGTCATCGATAGACGATGAAATTCCGTAAGTGAGACCGTACTTGTCTCTCACAGGCGCAAGTCTGCACGAGAAGCTGTCATAGCCCAGGGCGGCATTCCCGATCACCGTGGCGAAGTATTCTTTCGAGAGCAAATCAACATTGACGGCGCGGCCAATAACGATATCGGTGTTCGACTTGTCTGGGATTTCGTTGATTATCTCTTCGGCCTTAGTTACCGGATTCACATCGTTTTTTGTGACCTGAATCTGCTCACGTTTGTCGCCGACCCACGAATCGAAATACTTATCGCATAAAGCTTTTGCGTCGGCCTCCGTGATGTCTCCCACCATGGACAGTACCAGATTGGCAGGTATGTAATGCTTTGAGTGGAACGCTTTAAGGTCCTTTTGATTGATACTTTTTAGCTCCGCGACCTGGTCTTTGAACGTGGGCTGATAAAAACCGGACGAAGGCTTGTACAGCCGTCGGACAAAGGCATTCCAACTAACGTCGCCGGTATCGGCCTGACGCTCCTTCAGATCGGAATTCCGCAAGGTCTTTTCCAGCTTGAGTTCGTCTGGAGGGAACGCTGGATCTCGCATCGTATCGGAGATCAGCTCCATGAGCTTGTCCAGATCCTCTGTCACGACCTGCGTGTCGAAGTCGACCCAGAAAGAGCCGGATGAGAATTCGAGACTGGTGCCCATGTTTTCAAGTTCGTCTGCGAGAGTTTCCTTCGTGTACTTGGAGGAACCTTTGGTGAGTAATTCTGCTACGAAGTACGGAACTTGCGTCTTACTTGCCTCAGCGAAGTGATCTCCGGCATTTAGTCTGCCAGAGATTGCTACGGTGTTGCAGCCCTGGAGAGGCAAGACCAGGAGAGTCATTCCATTTTTCAGGACTATCCGTTTAACTCTTTTGCCGATGTTAATCGCTTGTTTTTCTTTTGGAGTAATCAAAGCAGCAATCGTACTGGACGCGTCGGATTGTTTGACGGCGCCACTACCAGCAGTGGCTTCTTCCTGTCTCGGATCCGACTCTTCCGGTGCCGTCGGTTGCGATGCCGCTTCTGTTGGAGTGATGCCCGCTGCGGCTTCTTTTCTCACATCTGATGGTGATGGTTGCTTTGCTTGATCGCTGCCGGCCTTTGCTGCTTCTTCCCCTGCTCCTGCTTTATTTTCGCTGTCGCCTTGAGTTCCAGGCTCGTTCGTTTTCTTTCCAGCTTCCGCCTTAGGATAATAAAAACCTACTGTGCGATTGTCGGTGTAAACGTACCTTTTCAAAACGTTTTTTATATCTTCGGCCGTCACTTTATCGATGTTGCCTGGATAGTCGACCCACCAGCGCCAGTTTGCCGACGAAATTGCTTCGGTCAGTTGTCCTGATAGACCGATCGGATCGGCAATTGCCAGTTTAAGACTTTTGATTATCGACTTTTTGGCTTTTGAGAGTTCTTGTTCGGTTGGTCCTTTGCTTTCCAGCTTTTTGAGCTCGTCGAGAATTGCCACCTCTAGTTTTGTCGGGTCGGTTCCTTCGGTGCTCTGTGCCGTCACGACGAATAGCCCCGGATCTTTCAATGAGTAGACGAACCCACCAACTTCAGATGCCAATCCGGTCTCGACAAGGCGCTTGTAGAGACGGCTCGATCTCTTTGAGCTGTCTCCCAGAATTGTCTCTGCAACATCGAGCGCGTAGGTATCTTTGTGCAGGCATTCAGGAATGTGAAAACCAATAGCAACTCTAGGCAGGTCAATACCACGTCTGACTGTGAAACGACGCTCGCCTTCTTGCGGCGGCTCACTCGTATAGACCTTAGGATATTCGTGCGGTGCTTTAGAGATCTGTCGGAAGTTTTGCGATACCATCGACAATGCTACTTTTGTGTCGAAATCTCCGATTACCATCAAAGTTGCATTGTCCGGATAATAAAAATCGTCGTAGAATTTTTTCAGTCGCGATGTCGGCACACCCTCTACGTCCGAACGCCAGCCGATGACCGGGTGGTGATACGGGTGCTCTTTGAACGCCATGGCGAAGAGATTGTTTTCGAGCAGGTCGGAAGGATTATCCTCGCCGCGCTCGAGCTCGTTGCGGACTACTGTCATTTCGGCTTGACGGTCGGACTCGCGCAGGAGGAGGTTGCGAATTCTGTCAGCTTCGATCTTCAGACAGAGTTCCAGATGTGCCGATGGAACTACTTCAAAGTAATTTGTGCGGTCATACCAGGTGGTGGCGTTATTAATGCCGCCCACTTTCTTTAGTACATCGTCAATACCTGTCTTTTGCAGCGGATCGAAGGTCGGGGTTCCCTTGAACATCATGTGTTCCAGGAAGTGGGTCGATCCTGTATAACCTACTGCCTCATTTCGCGATCCGACATGATAAACGACCGTAGTCGCGACTACCGGGGTCTCATGACGCTCCACGAGAAGGATGCGCATGCCGTTTGATTTTAACTTGTATTCGAAAATGTCGTTGGTCGAATCTTGTGAGACCGATTCGATGCCAAGTTCGTCGAGAAATTCCGTCGAGATTTGAGACGAATTCCTGGCAGCAATTTTCGCCATTTTGGTTGATGTCCTGTTTTCTTTGATAATCAGTTTTCGAACTCTAGCTTGTTGGTGCTCTCGGACGGTTCCGGCAGTCAGTTCTCCGGAGAGCGCAGGTGCGGTGGCGGAAACACACACCACTGCACCGGATATGGCGGCAACTAAACGAGCCGTGCTAAATGCTCGCTTCGAAATTTCTTGGACCAATTGAATTATCCTTATCGAAAAGACGCAGTGTCGAAACGCGCTTGCGGCGTCTCGCCGGCACTGAGCACGCTATTGATTTGATGAATGATCTCACGTGAACGAGCGTTCATGGTGAGAAGTCCACACTCTCAAACGGTTGTCGCCCGACTCTTGCCGTGCTTACTTAGCGTCCGATTTGTCGTCGGATGTCGATGTGCTGCCGGAGTTTGCATCGGAATTAGCATCGGACTTTTTGCCCTTCTTGCTCGATTTGCCGACTACTTTCTTTGCTCCGTCGGCAACTTCTTGAGCGCCTTTCTTTGCACCTTCGCCGATTGCCTCGGTACCCTTGACAGCGCCTTTGCCTACTGCTTCTGCACCTTTGGCCGTGCCTTTACCAACCGCTTCTGCGCCTTTGAGAGTGCCTTTGCCGACCTTTTCAACTGCTTTGCCGGTGCCGGTGATAACCTTTTTGCTACCTTTGCCGATGTCAGAAGCTACTTTCTCGACGCCTTTGATGACGCCGCCTTTCTTCTTTGGTTTGGTAGCCTGCTCAGCAGCACCTTTGTCAGTGGTCGTGGCTGCGGCTGGATCTGTCGGATTGTCTTGGGCGAATGCCGGAGACAGAGTTGCCAGTGCTGCCGTCGCTAGAGCGAGTGATAGAAAACGTCTAATCATAAGTCCTCCTACTGTGTTCACGGCTCATTTTGTCAAACTTGGCGAATTTCCGCCACTTGAAAAGGGGTTCTCCTTTAGCGTTTCTTCAATATATCGGAAAAAACATGTTGTATTTTTTAGGAGTAGAAACAAGCGATTCTTTACTACTTCCGAGGAGGAGACGATGTTGCGAGTTCGAAAACGATGGTGGTCGCCAGTAGTCATTGCGCTGAGTCTGGCGCTTTCTGTTGGTACCCTGAGTGTCAGCGCTGCGACTCCTGACTACCAGTCCGCTGGAGATGAGGCAACCAAGATACTCTCCGAGTACCTCAAAATCGATACCACAGTCCCTCCAGGCAACGAACAGAAGGGGGCCGAATATCTGGCTTCCGTGCTGAAAAAGGACGGCATCGAATCGCAAATTCTGGAGACTGCACCGGGACGCGCTTGTGTCTACGCGAGATTGAAGGGCAATGGCAAGAAGAAGGCGATTGTTCTTCTGAACCACATTGATGTGGTACCGGCAAATGCTGCAGATTGGAAACACCCGCCGTTCTGCGGTGAGATTCACGACGGTGAGCTCTGGGGTAGAGGCGCGCTCGACATGAAGGGCATGGGAATCATCCAGCTCGAGGCCATGCTGCTGCTCAAGCGAAGTGGTATCAGTCTGGACAGAGACATTATTTTTCTCGGCACCCCTGACGAGGAGGTTGGTGGCATATACGGTGCAGGTTGGATGAAGAAAAACCACCCTGAGCTATTGAAAGATGCGGAATTCCTGATTAACGAAGGCTTCAGCATCGAAGCGGATGACAGCGGCAAAGCGAAGTACTGGGGTGTCAACTTTGCCGAGAAGGGCGCATTGTGGCTGGAGCTTACCGCCAAAGGTCAGGCCGGGCACGCCTCCATGCCTCTTACAGATTCAGCTACAAATCGGCTGGTCAGGGCTTTGTACAAAATCGAAAAAGCTGGTCCCAACTTCAAGGTATTGCCGCCAGTCGAAGAGTATTTTAAAAACGTCAGCAAAGTCGAAAACGGTGAGTTGCAGTCGACATATGCAAATATCGCAGAGTCCGTGAAGGATCCCTCGAAGCTTAAGCTCATTATGTCCGATGTTTTGAAATCCTCGATGCTGCGTAATACAATGTCGCTCACCGTGATGAAAGCTGGCTATAAAACCAATGTCATTCCTGGTGAAGCCACAGCACAATTGGATTGCCGCATTCTCCCGGGCTATACCAAAGACGAAGTGATTGACTGGGTCAAGAAAACTATCGAAGAGCCGAATATAGACATAAAGGTTCTGGAATGGGAGCAAGCTCAACCTTCTAATATCGACACCGAGCTGTACAAATCTATCAAGGAGGTTGCTGCAGAAGAGGCCCCAGGCATCCCCGTGGTACCAGTTTTAGTACCATGGTTTACCGATTCTCATTGGTTTAGAGAGCTGGGCATCACAGCTTATGGATTCGAACCGGTCGAGACGGATAGGGTCCACATGGCAACAATGCATGGTGTCGACGAACGCATTCCAGTAAAAGGGCTCCAGGACGGCGTCCGACGAATGCACAAAATTCTCGAGAAATCAGCAGGCAGCAAATAACTTCTTGAAGCAATGTTTCTCAGGAGACATTGCTTCAATCCTATTTGCTGAGAGCGCGATGAATGCGTGAAGCTGTTTCGAACTGTAATTCGATGCTTTTCTCGTCGTTGTTTGCAATCGCTACCCTCAGGTCGTACAACTCTGATTGAAATCGATCGATTGCATTGAGCACGTGACGTTTGTTTAGCTGCAAAATCTCAATCCACATTTTTGACGGGCTCGCCATCAGGCGCGAGAGACCGCGGAAGCTCGGACCCGAGAGCGTCGCTCTTTTTGCAATCGTCTCAATGTCGTCATCATCACTGTGCAGACTGTTTCCCAAAGCAATCATCAGCAATTGAACCAGATGGCTTGTTATGGCGAGGCACGTGTCATGGGTCTCCGCCTCTGTAATTTGTGGCGTTAAACCGATGCTCGATATCCAGTTAGAAAGACGTTTTACGGACGTCTCGCTAGAATGTGGGGTCGGTGTGAGCAAAAAGGATTTTTCATCTACGGAAACATCTTTGCTGTTCTTGTAACCTGACTTTTCACTGCCGAACATCGGGTGCCCGCCGATGAAATCAGCTTTCATTGGGAGCTTTGACGCAACTGCGCAGATTGTTTCCTTTGTTGAAGTGACATCGATTATGAGCTGCCCGCGCTCGAGTACGGGGGCCAATCGAAGCAGATTATCTACGTTCGCCTCAGGTGTCGCAGCCAGAATGACGAGAGAACATTCCAGAGCGGCATCAAGCAAATCGTCGCGGAGTTCGTCAATTACTCCTTCAGCGATGGCATTGTCCGGAACTCCGTTGCTATCGTAGGCGACTATCTTTGTCTCCGGTAAGCGCGATCTGATTTGCCGGGCAAGGGCACCTCCGATGAGACCGAGTCCTACAAATGCTACGGTGGAAAACTGACCGACACCACTGGTAATGGCAGGTGCGTTAACCCTTTGATTTTTACGGCACTGGTTGAACACTTCTTTGTAAATAGCTTCAATCGCGGTTTTTGCCGAAGAATGCTGGACCCGTTTCCGAATGAGGCTGAGAATCTGCTCTTCTCTGGTGCAGTCCTGTATTGGAAGATCCCTCGAGCGTTTTGCGTCGCCTATCTTTTCAGCCAATCGGAGCCGACCTTCTAAAAGGTCGATCATGTTAGCGTCGATAGTGTCAATTTGCTCCCTGAAAAGAGCAATCGGATTCGAATGTCTTGCATGCGACATGACTGTTTCCTCGAAAAAAAATTATGCTGCTGTAAACGGCTCTGCGACTGAGGTTGGCGACCTCGAGATAGTGCGCTCTGTGGCGTGTGTTTTGGGGGCAGCGATGACACGTCCTCGCGCTTCAGCGATCGGACGTGCTTTGTTGACGAGCGCGCACATCTCTTCCAGTGACAGTGCTTGTCGTGCATCGGATACGGACTTGTTCGGCTGCGGGTGACATTCGATCATTATGCCGTCTGCACCACAGGCGATGGCGGCCAGGGCCAGGTCCGCGACCAGCTCACTTTTGCCTGCGGCGTGACTGGGGTCAACAATCACCGGAAGATGTGTGAGATTCTTCAACGCAACTACAGCGCCAAGATCCAGAACATTTCTCGTGAATGGGTCGAAACTCCGAATGCCGCGTTCGCAGAGGATCACTCGCTCATTGCCTTCGCTCATTATGTATTCGGCTGCCAGCAAGAACTCTTCAATTGTGGCGGACAATCCTCGCTTCAGGATTACCGGTTTTCTAGCGCGTCCGGCCGCTTTCAAGAGCTCGAAATTTTGCATGTTTCGACTGCCAATTTGTAGCATATCGGCGTGCTCTTCGCAGGCAGCCAGTTGTCGTTCTGACATTGCCTCAGCGACGACAGGGATGCCGAATTCGCGTCTTATCTCGGCAAGAATTCTGAGGCCTTCCTCTTTCATACCCTGAAATGAGTAAGGCGAAGTTCGCGGTTTGAATACGCCACCGCGGATCGCCCCTACCGGAGCGTGTTTGAGAGTATGAGCAACTTGCTTCATCTGCTCCGCGCTCTCTACCGCGCAGGGACCACCAATTATGAGTAGCTGTCGGTCTCCAACGCTCAAGTTGTTGGTAATCTCGATCCGGCTAAATCCCTTTTTTGCTTCTCTAAGCACCAATCTGGCATCCATGACTAATCTCCTTGTCTGTTAGTTGAAAAAATTGAAAGACGAAAACGCCGGACTCCCAGAGGAGTCCGGCGTGTAAGGTGCTTGCACTGCAGCCTACCGAGGACGTCCTCGAAGAGTCCGGCGGTAGTAATAGTAAGAATTGACTGTTATCGACTTGAATTGCATGATTGTTTCGCCTATTTGTAGTGGTCGTTTAAAGAACAAAAACCGCAGCTCATCACTGCGGTCCACCTGCTGTGCTGCGTCACATCGCTAGCTCACGTCAGGCGAACCTCTTGGCTGTAGTAATAGTAGAAATTGCGGGGCGACATCTTTTTTTCTCGGCGCTTAACCAACTTTCGAAAAGTGTATCCGGGGTTAGGGTGAACAGTCAACCCTGGTTTCATTAACTGTTAACGAAAACATTGCCTCTGCATAGTTGGACTGAGTGCTCAGCCCGTGTTGGACATGCGGATCTACTTCGAAATTCGCAACAACGCCAATCAATCTATGTCTGGATCGGTGAACTCAGCCAGCTTCTTATTAAGACTGATGATCTCTTTCTCTTTTAGATTTAGGAGATCGAGCATGGCATCGTATTTGGTATTATAACCATCGAGTTTTAGCTGCAAGAGTTCGGATGTCTCATGATCTGCACTAGTCCGTTGCTTCAAAAATGACATAGCGTGACGCAGTTGTTTAGCCACTTCTTTAAGCTCTTCTGCGAGAACTGTGCGTTGCCGATTCGACTGACTTAGATTAAGCTCGTTGGAGATTTGCAGCATCTTCATGATCTGCTGCTCGCATTTTACGAAGTTGTCTTCTATCGAATTTTGTTCATTCGTCTCGACTGGTGATATGAGACCTTTGCGTTTTCGGATCTCCTCTTCTATCTCTTCGGGAGTGATACCGTTGACCAGCATCGGACCTTGACAGATCTCTCTCCATGGCGCTCCTGCCAATGCCTGTCTGACGATGACCTCGATAACTTGTTTTCGCACCCCTTCGCCATATGATGGCACCGATAAAGGGTGAGTGTCTTTAGGTACACGGAAGAGGTTGGCCAGTGGATTGAATCGCGCGATCCCGCCGGGCTCTTTTGTCGGTTGGCTAGGTGGCGGCGCTTCGATCTCGTGGTCGATATAGGCTCGGGTAATCTTGCTCTGGCAAAACCGGCAGAGAACCGCTTCGTTGCGAACCATCTCGCGACACGAGGGGCATGCGCTGAACTGGGCTGGATCAAGACCTCTGTCGCAGTGTCTACACAGCGTCGCACCTCTGGCAATCTGCTCGCCACAGTTCGGGCATTTTGTCGGGTCTTGGTCCTTCATGTATCACGCCTCATCGTGAACCCATATCCCATTCTAGTCGAGAGCCGCAATTTTTGGAGGCCTCTAGGCTGATAGTTCGTCGGAATCATGACCTTCATTATTAATTCGATCGAGCATCTGCTCGGCTTCTTGTTCGAGATAGTCTTTGCTCGTTGTGTAGACGAGGTGTTCGTCGGTATGTCTTGTCTCGTCGCTGCGGATTTTTGCTATCTCGGTCAGGGCTGCAACCAGCTCCTCCGTTGGTGTATTCAATTGCTGTGCCAGTAGATCGATCTTGGCGTTGTATTTGCGGATCTTGAGATTTTGCCATTGCATGTAAACCCATCGAAACGCTGGAAAGAAAAGAAAGAAGCTCGCATAAATGGCGAGGATCAGGAAAAGCTGTTCGGTGCTAGATTCGCTGCTTCTGGCGATGTACAACAGCCACCAGAAGAATAGCGTGCCCAGAAAGTTCGCAAGGGCGAGTAGGAGGATTGGTTTTATCGAGTTGATGTCGATATCGGAGAACCGGAGCTTCTTCATCTTGATTCTGGCGGGTACGTTCTCGTGTCTTTCGGCACCTGCGACCTGCATCTCCGGGAACTTGTAGACCAGATGTCCCGACGGAGTAGCAGCCGGCACTCCGTGAAACTTGGAAAGAACCGGGAATGCACCTTCGAGTTGAGTCGCCGGCGATCCGATAAGAGGTGCCAACTGTTCCGGAAGAATCATGCCGTCATTGGCTTTAATTAGCTGCGCCGCCGCCTGGAAGCGTTCGTTGTCGAAATGCTTGTTTGGATTTTCGGGTCCAAATAGTAGAGCGTAACAGTTCAGGAGAAAACCTTTGTCATCCAAGCGAAGCAGTGTCTGTGTCTGCTCTACGCTTGGATCTGACGTGACAATGTCTGCTCTATCAGTTGCTGGGCTCGCCTCCTTCTCGTCAGCCTGGTTGAGCTTAATGGCTGTGTCTCGAAAGGAGGATACTCGGAACAGTCTGAGCTGTCGCAAGAGGCCTATGAATTGCCGTATGAGAAGGAGGACGTCATTTGTGTTTCCGGAGTAAACAGTCACAAGTGATTGAATCACCAACATAATCAGGAAAACGATGGTAATCGACACGAGCAGAACGAGACCGAATGAAATCTGGAAGAGAAAGGACAGGAATGGCATGACAGCGATGCCTATTCTCGTGAGGAATTCCAGAATTCTGTTGGAAAAATAGCGATAATGCAGATCCTTAGGAAATCTGTAGTAAATGATACCTCGGTCGGTGACATCCAGATTTGCCTTCAGCTCATATGCAAGATCGTTCAGAACAGTTGTCACCGTCGTAAAATCGACACCTGTTGCTGCCACTATATCCGGTATCGTGACGGAGTGATCTGTCTTTGCTATAGCCGCGAGCAGTTGGCGCTTGATCGAGACGTTCTTCACTGGGACGCTCTCCTTCTCGAGTAGGAAAGCTCGCTTGCGAGATTCGTTGCCGGGCAATTGCGGCATTTGAGAAAACGATAGACGATGGTTTCGTCCAGCAGAGAGGGGCTGAGCGACAAAAGTCTGGTGAGGTTTGGTAGAGAAGCGGTCCTGGTCATTTTGGTCCTAATTGCCCTTTTGAATATATAAGCAAGAAGAACAACTTTAAAACGTAGTCATGAGTACCAGCCTGAGGTTTTGAGCTGCTGAGTTGGTAAGTTTGTCTCTCTTGACGAATGAGCTTCGCTTTTCCACAGAGTCTGGTTCGATAGCGAACTGGACTTCGAGCTTATCGACCGCGCGCCAGCCCTCTTTGTAAACCGGCAAACGTCAAACTATCTTCTTTGACTTATCCACCTTCCGATGGAAATAAGACGCCAAATTTAAAAGATTCATCGCGTCTTCCATAGACATGTCCCATTCCGCCCGATAGGCACGGGTTTGCTCGTCTTGGAACATAATGAAAAATGCTTTGAGCATACACATAAAAGTGAATTGCTCGGCAAGATCACGCTCAGTCTTAAAACCGTTTATTGCTAAAGCAGGCTTGCCTGGCCAGGCAAAAGCGAATGCCCGCTCAGCAATCTCCGGACCATCCACACCAATAACCGCCTTGGCTTTGATTTTTTCGAGCAAGAATCGCATGTTCTCACGGACGGCGCGGTGATAGCCTTTCTCCACAAAGTATTCGGCTCGGCAGGCGAGCTCGATGTCTGGATGGAGCTTTTGTTGCTTGACGATTCGCCGGAATTCCTGGGAGCGCTCTTCAGCCTCCGGCGGCACATAGGTGGTTTTGGTCTTGTCGAGGTCTTTGAGCTTGGCGTCGCCGTTTAACTCGTACCCGGCAAATGACAGGACCTGGTTGACCTCTTTTAGAAAACGCTTATAGGCATTATCGCCACGGCTCTTGCGAATGTGGTAGCCGGTCCGTTGCAGGAATGTCGATAGGTTATCGGCGCACCGATAGTGGTCCTGGTCATTGGTGATTGCCGTTAGGAGGCGCCTGTGACGAGTAGCGTGATGATTAATGTCCTGAATACCGCTGCTAACTATTAGTGCGCCGAGTTCGTTGTCGGTGAGCATGTCTTCCATACTCACGAAAGCGTCGCACAGCATAGTTAGATATGTTGGCTCGAGCGAAGGGATTATAGTCATCAGTTACACTTTGGGTTTCTTGTATAAACTTATTCCGCCGACAAACAGGTTTATACCATTTGCATTAAACAAGTAATACGACTGACTGTTTATTGTGGCTGAGCTGCGAACCTAAATTGCTACACTGAGCACATCTAAATAGTTGGCAGAAGGTATTTTAGGCGATGACGACAGTCTATGGGCGTTTTTTTATAGCAATTGCCCTGTCGGTGTTTCTGGGTACTTGCCAGGAGGCCAAAGGTCATGCTATTAAAAAAAACGTTCTGTTAAGTTTGACTGACAACCGTGAATTGTCGATCGGTGAAATTGTCCAGGGCTGTCATGAGAGTGGTAGCGCTGGCGGTGCATTACTTGACAGAGGCTCTGGTGGCGCGGATGGTGGCGATCATGGAACTCTTATCTCGTGGCAAGATGGGGGTGGTGGGCTACAGGCAGAATCGCCGGCCTATGCGCCTTTTTCTCAAACGCCGTCATATCAGTCTCCATCACCGCAGGGACCAGCACCACCAGCTTTCGGGCAGCCACAAGGTCAATCTTACGAGCCTTCACAGCAAGGTGCTGGACGTCCCTATGAAGAGGCTCCATTCAGCGGACCGGCACCGTATCAAGGAGGCGAATCATCACCGTATAATACCGGCATACAGTACGCGCAGCAGTATCCTCCACTCTCGCCGCAGGGACAGTCGGGCTTTGGCTATGGCGGTGCTGTTCAGCCCCAAGGCGAGCCTCCATATCAGGGTAACTATTCGGTTCCGCCTTCCAACTACTACCAGTCTCCATACGGCGGACAGGCTCAGCCGGGGGGACCTGGGCAGATTTATAGTCAAAGGCAGATCATTGCACCGGCTGGACTAGTGTTGCCTGTAAGCTTGCAGACAGCGATCTCGACCCAAGTCGCGAAACCTGGTGATTACATTCAAGCCTCACTCAGCCAGAATGTCTCTCTCGGCGGCCGAGGATACATTCCGGCTGGGACGCAGGTAGTCGGTACGGTGAGCGATTCTACAGCCGGCAGAAGGCTCAGCCGATCCGGTGAATTGAGTCTGCAGTTCAACAGTCTGCGATTACCTAACGGTCAGCAGTTGCCAATAACCGCCCACCTGGTGGGCGATCTAGGTAAGTACAAAAATAAAGGTACTGGCACCAATGACGTCTATCGAGGCGAAGGTTGGGGAACCAAGCTTGGACAAACGGCCCTGCGAGGTGGTGGCGGTGCCGGATTGGGAGCCGGTCTCGGCACAGCACTTGGAGCGATCGCGGGTGGCGGTCATGGCGCTGGCATGGGTGCATGGTCAGGTGCCGCTATTGGTGGCGGCCTCGGAGTAGCCGACATGTTCCTTCGAAAAGGAAAGGACGTCATTATTCCAACCGGAACCGAGATGCAAGTGCAATTGGATCAGGATGTCGACATGGGTGGCGGCGCACAACCAATGCTCGGTCAGTCGTACTCCGGTAGTTTCTGAGGCTTTAGAAGATGTCGGGCGTTCAACGAGATTTTGGGCTCAAGCCTAGTTCGATATCGAAGTAGACGCTGTTGAAAAACGGAGGGCGTTCGTCAAGGACCAGGGTTCGGATTAGCAGGCATTTTGAGTTTGACGATTGGAAATCTGTACCGCTTCGCTAGCGTCAATGGTCGATTAGTGCCGGACGTTCCGAACAAGAATAGTGGTGCAGGCACGCTGGCGGTAGCAGATGTGGTGACCTCGACAAAGGGACATTGATCGGGAGACGGATCTCCACCAAAGTCTTCGTAGACCACGTTAGTTACGATCGGCGCAGTTACTAGAGGGCTGGCAGAAAGGTGATCGTTGGCTATCGCTGCCGCCATTTGGCGCGCCTCATCTCGCGATTGTCCTTGCGCTGCGGCACGGGCTGCATCGCGACATGCTCGATCAACGACTGAGAAAGCCATGAGCGCGATTGCAATGTCCAGTATGAATGCAAGAACGAGTGTCATGATAAACCCGACGACAGCTACCTCGGCAAATGCCGTTCCCTGTTGTCGTCGAATAAATTTTCTCTGTCTACCGCCGCCCATTCCGACAAATCCTCGTTGTTCGTTTCTAGTCTACGTTACTGAACGATCTGTGTCAGGTGTCGTGCAAGTGTTCTGAACACTCGGGTCAACTGAGAAGTGTCGGTAACCAGGAAGAATTTTCCACCATTGCCTGCCAATGCGGCAATACCGTCTGACCCTCGGCGGTCCGTGAGAAAGGCGGTTTGCTCAGGAATAACCTCAGGGCTCTGGGCGAGACCGATTGTGTAAACTGGAATACCTTTGGAGGCTGCTCGCCTTGCTTGGGTGCGGGAGTCCGGACCAGCCGTCGGGAATCCGTCGGTGAACATAATGATAACTCTAGCGGCACTCTTCCGTCCCTGACTTTCGAGTATGTCGATTGCACGACTGAGCGAGCCACCGATATTGGTGCCTCCTTCGGCTTTCAGAGTTGGAATTAGCGCCTTGATACGGTCGAGATTAGCCTTGTTCTGCTCGCCTGTGGGATCTACTCGAATCGGGTCGACGCCGGGAAGCGGGCAGGTCGTGTTGCCGCCCAGTCTGTATCCACGATCGACAGCAGCGGCTGTGAAGGAGTTATCGGGGGAGGTTCCGACGTCATTTGAGAATGCCACGAGCCCGAAGTGCCCTTTTGTATTTTCTCCCATCAGGTTGAAGAACTCGACTGCCGCATCTTGAGCCTCTTTCAGCGGATGTATATGTTTGCGAGCCTCTTTCAAGTAGGCTGCCTGATATCCTGCTCGGGGGGCGACGGCGTTACCGAGAGCCTCTTGTGCTCCGCTGGAGCTGAAAACGCTGGCATTTTCTAGATTCCCTCGAGCTGCTTCCACCAGTACCCCGAGATTGGGAAAGGAGAAGTCACCGTTGTTGAAGCTGCTAAAACTGTTTCCCTCGTCCAGGTTGACGACCAGGTCCGTGAAGTCAGTGCCGCCGCCAGCGGCCCCGCCTGGCTTAGTCCCGATGTCGGTGGATACTGCTCGAATGTCTGCTCTGAATCTGCTGAGGGCCGAGAGATTCTGTGGTGGCAGCGCATTTAGTCCTGTTCCGAGCGGACTTCTTGTCATTGTCGATAGTGTGCCTTGGTTTGAGACCTGATAGACGACTCTGTCTCCAGATATTTGTCGCCTGACGGCGGTTGTCTTGGTTTGGTCATCGATTGAACCTGACACGTCAAAACACATGACCACGTCGAGGTTGCCGATGCCGCCCGAAGAGATCGCGGTAATAGGGGCCGGTTGGTTCTGTAGATTGACAAACTGGAAGAATACGGGCACATAGCCGTACGTTGCAGTAACTTCGAAGACTTTACCTCTCTCATCACCAAGTGGCACTGCAGAATTGTCTACAGGATCGAGAAAACGAAAACGGAGCCGCACTTGATCCGGTCCTAATGGTCCGCCTCCTGGCGCCGCGATGTTGTTTAGGCGGGTACCGAAAATATCGTTGGCAACGAAAACCTGCCTTGCCGCATTGATACCTTCCGTTTGCTTCGCTGCCAGATCGCTTGCGTTGGAACTAGCCATAGTCGCTGCTGCTGCTAGCGAACCTGCATCAGTTGCCGATCTCAACTGGTCACGTGCAACGATCAGGCGACCAATTTCGAATGCCAGATAGCCAAGTGAGCCAACCACGAACATCGCGAGGAAGAGCCCTACAACGGAGATGGCACCAGCATTGGTTCTTCTATTTCTTCTCTTCAAACTTACGCTCAAGATCGATACTCCTTGTGAGTAGCTGCAGTCAAACAAGTGTTTCCCGGATTGCTATCGTGTGAGACCCTGAGGATTCTCCGACATTTCAGCGGACTCGGCATTGAGCGGAAATGGTCCAGTCAAACCAGGTACTCTGCCAAACATACCGAGGTTGAAAGTGATAATCGGATCGAGCTCCGCAGCCACCGTCACCTTAATCGCATAAATCGATTTGCTGGTATCAACCGACGACAGTGGTGCACTGCTTACGGATACAGCTTTTGTTGCGATCGATGTAGTGAGAATCTGTGTGGTCACTCTGTTGATTCGTGTACCCGTCAGGGTTGATTTGACTTTATCAACAGTATTCTGAGCAGCCGTCACTGCAGGCACGGTGTCGAATCCTTCCTCTGTACTCGTGGCTTGAAAAGTTTTTGCCTTGGCAGCCGTGTGAGCGGCCTCTTTTGCTGCGAGAGTGACAAAAACTGCACGCAGCGAGAGTGTTGCCAGAATCAGAAAAGGAAAGACGAAACAGGCGATGATAATCCAAATAACGACAGGCATCTCGATTAGAGATGTGCCGAAATTTTTTCTTTCTGATACCTTTAGAGGTTTTCTAGTCGATTTCATCGCTATCTCCGCTTCCAGAGAGGGTTGCTTTGTGATAGGTTCTACGGTCGGCTGTCACAACTTAGGAGGGCTGTCCGTTTTCTCGGTTCAGCGAAGGTGAATAAAAGTTCGCTGAAGGCTTCTGTTTGAGCTACCCCATAGTTTGTTCTCATTCTTTCATGAATGTTCTTCATAGGCTAGATCGGTTTGACAATAGTAAATTCTCCATTGCCTCCGCTCTAGCTTATAATTCATAATTCTGGGGCGGTTTTACCGAGTCAAGCGGGGAGCGCGTATGATAGTGGTAACTAGTCTCCTATAGGTTTCGATTTAGATATTTCCAAAATGACTGACGCCAACGACGCTACTACCGACAATAAAGAACTCTACGAGACTGACTCGGGAGCTGATAGTGGCGCGCAGAGAAGAGTCGCCCCGACTTTAATAGAGACGGATATTAAGCGAAAAACCAGGCTGACCGAACACATTCTTGCAACTCTCAATAAGACTCGAGACCATTTGACCAAGCCTAATACAAAGATCGCAAGGACTTTGCTAGAAGGTGTGTCTGATTCTCCAGATGGTCAGGCCCGCATCTCACATGAAGAGAAGTTCGGGGGCAAACCCAAAAATGAAGTCTTCGTCGCTAAGACCATGCTTGATTATGACTTGATTCAACAGGCATTAGGTGGTGCGATTGAAAAAACGGCCGGAATTTTTCCGGAAAAACCAGAAAAGGATCCGGGCCTTCAAACAGTAAAAGGTTTTAAACCTGCGACTGCCTGCCCATCGAAGGCTGTGTGCGTTGGTAAGCAGCGAATTGATTACTGTGGTACCTGCGGCATCGAGATGTACAACCTCGACGGATTGGATGCTGATGAAGCTCGTCGCTTGATTTTTACTCGCGAAAATCGCGAAGACTTTCCACTTTTTATGAGACATGATGGACTATTCATGACTCGTGATTGTCCGCAGGTCAAGGAGAAGTCGCGAAAGAAGGTACTGATGCTTTTAGTGTTGGTGTTGGTTGTTGTTAGTTCCATCACACTCTTTACCCTCATGCCTCCACCTCCGAAGCCTGCGACTGCGCCAGAAGCTGTGGAGTCGACGACTCCAACCGAAAATACCGTTGAAGACAGCGATGATCGAAAAGCCCGGCTTGAAGCTGAGTCCAGGACAGAAGTAGGAAAATCTGGTGGAGTTGCTCCCGCTCAGTTGCAAGACTCGAAGTCAAAAGATCAGCAACAGTACTATTATGAACTCCCGGCGGCTCCCGCTCGGCAAGACCCTCCGCCCCAGAGCGGAGAGTCATCGACCCAGCAGGGTCAAGGTCAGAACCAGCAGCCGATAGGCTATTGATCTTCTCGCTTTCTGGAACCACCTGTGGTGCTATCACGCTGTATTGCATCTTATTGGTTTTCGAAAAAAAAAACTTAGATTCAGCCGAATCTACTGGATCATTAAGAGAACTTCTTGGATCTCTAGCCTTTGATATCTTTTGCTCGCGATTGCAATTTCATCGCTTCTTTACCTCGATCTGTTTTGTTGAGGAGATAAGCGTATTTTTCCAGGACTGATGCAAGTGAAGCGTGATGGGTACCGTTGATTTTCTCTTTGATCTTGAGTGCATCACCGACTAAAGTTGCGGCCTCGCGGTACTGCCCGCGGTTCTCCAATAACGTTGCGAGGGTGAGGTTGATATCGGCTAGTTGACCGCTGTCTTTACCGTAAGCGGCTTCACAGGCGGCTTGCGCTTGTCGATATAACTCTTCGGCTTTTGCGGGTTTTCCGAGTGCCAGTGTTGATTGCGCCAAGGCATCAAGATATCCGTAGGTTTGTGGCTTGGCGGTACCGACTGTTTCCTTCGAAATTGTGTATGCTTTCTGTAGCAAAGGCTCTGCTAGAGCATGGCGCCCTGCTTCAGCGTAGAGTTTTCCTAGGCTGGCGTAACTCTGCGCAAGGGCAAGATGATTACCCGAAAGCACATGCTCTCTCAAACCAAGTGACTGCTTATAGAGTCGCTCTGATTCTGTCTTGTTGGTGCCCTGTCTGCGCTCCATGTATGAGTCAGCGACCTGGTCGAGCAGAACAGCTAGTTCTAACGAGTTGTTGGTAGACTTGCTGTGTGTGAGCTGCTTCATCTGCGCGAGCAACGCTTTCGCCTTGTCCATGTCCTTGTGATGCGAGTAATAAGACTCGAGATGTTTGAACGAACCGTCCATGTTGTTCAAGTCACGAATCTGCATATCGCCGTATTGAATAATCTTCTGGCAGATGGGGTCTGCCTTTTCATACTTCTTTCGTTTTAAATAAAACTGGCAAAGTCTAGCTGCGCTGTCGACTACATCGACATCGAAGGCTCCGAGTGACTTTTGCTTGATTGCGACGGCACGCTCGAAAAGCGGCTCGGCTTTGTCGAACTGACCTCTGCTGCTGTACAGAACTCCGAGGTTGGTCAAACTTGTAGCCAGTCGCAGATCGTGTTCTCCGAACGACTTTGCCTCGTTAATGGCAGCCTGGAACTGCTTCTCGGCTTCGCCGTAACGCATCTCTCTGAATGCGTCTGCGCCGCTGCGCGTGTGTTTGTCCCACTCTTGTGCTCCGGCCCACACTTTATGCGGCGCGAGACAGGTGGTCAGAAGTACTGCTAGTGCCAGTAGAGGTAGGCTCGATCTGAGTAGCATGACGCATTTTAGCTTTGGGAAAGGAAGATTCTAACCCAGACCGACGCTAATAAGGTTCAACGCGATTAAGAAGAAAAGATGTTACAGACCCGAGATTCGCGTCAGGTGTCAAGAGCAGCGCGAATAAGATCTTCGGTTAAATATGTTTTCGGAATTAAATCGTCTGCGGGAAGATCTGAATTTTTCAACGGTTTGCTCATGTCGTCCACGAGCATTCTGATCTGCGCGACACTGACGAGAGGATCGGAGCTCATTTTTTCCATCAGGGCGGCCATTGTGTAATGGACGAGGGCAGGAAGAGGCAACACCAGTGCTAGTTTTTTCTTGGCTTTTGCGACTCTGCGTACCGCTTCGCCAAGCGACATCTCTTCCGGTCCTATCACGGCGATCGTCTGACCCACCATGCGCCGTTCTACGAGCGCCGCGATCATTATTTCCAGCATGTCTGAAACCGCTACTGGGCGAATCTTGGCGGGCATGAACCCGACTGGTGGCGAAAAAATAGGCACCGTGTCGAGCGCCCGGGATATATGGGAGATCATGTGGTCGCCTGGTCCGAAAATCATGCCAGGCTTGAACACCGTGAAGTCAAGACCCGAGTTGCGGATTAGTTCCTCCGCCTCCCACTTGGTTTGCAGGTATTTCGAGAAAGAACGAGGCCGAGCCTTCAAGTAGCTCACGTAGATAATGCGTTTCACGCCCGCTTTGCGGGCTGCATGGATAACCCGAACCGTAGCTTCGACGTGCACCTTGTGAAATTCGTTATTCGCTTGTTCTCGATTAATGCCGACCAGGTGGGCGATTGCATCGCAATTGTTGAGGGCGTGGAAGAGTTTGCGCTCGTCATCAAGCAGCATCGGCATGAAATTGATGTTGGGAAGCTTGCGGAGTGCTTCGCCACTTGGGCTCACGCCGCGGGCTATAACCGTTGGGAAGTGACCCCTTGCGGTTAACTCTCGTGCCAGGTGTCCGCCAAGGAAGCCTGTGCCTCCAGTGATTGCGATTCTCATCGAGTTAGGTGACTAGATTTCAAGAGCTAGTAAAGTACAGAGGTGCCTTTCTAGAGTTTACTCCAGTGAGCGACTCTCCGAAAGTGATGTCTCGTGATTCTTTCACTCGACAACCGGATGACGGCAATTACCGCAAGAATTCTGGCTGTTTGTGCGGTATCTTATGTGTTTGCCTCGAAATAAACAGATTTATCAGGTCACCCCAAAACAGAGATAAAGCATGGTAAACGCAGTCAATCAGTCTCCGGCAGGTTTGCAAGACCTCGGCATACAAAAAATCGCAGAGGTCAAGGGGGTGACGGAGTATCGCCTCAGTAACGGACTCAAGATTCTTTTGATGGAAAACCATACGGCACCAGTCATCACCTTTCTTGTGCTTTACAAGGTCGGCAGTCGGAACGAAGGGGTAGGCTTCACAGGTGCAACGCACTTTCTCGAGCACATGCTCTTCAAAGGCACTAAAAAACACAATCCAGACAAAGGTAATGGGATCGATGATCACCTGACTCAGATCGGTGCTTATTGGAATGCCACCACATGGTTTGATCGAACAAGCTATTTCGAGGTGGTGCCAAGTGAGTTTCTTGATATGTGCGTGAAGCTCGAGGCTGACCGCATGCGCAACCTCATGCTCCGACAAAGTGACCGTGATTCTGAAATGTCTGTTGTGCGAAATGAGCTTGAGCGTGGAGAAAACTATCCGGAAGAGGCTCTCGAGAAGGAACTATATGCGGTGGCATTCCGTGAGCATCCTTACCATCATCCCACCATCGGTTGGCGTTCCGACGTCGAGGGCGTCGCTCTCGAACGGCTTCGCAAGTTTTACGATACGTTCTACTGGCCGAATAACGCCACTGTTGTTTTACTCGGTGACTACGATCCGGATGCCGCACTGCGGATGATCCACAAGCACTATGGTGCTATAAAAGCTTCGCCTGAGCCGATACCGCAGGTCTACACGACAGAACCGCCGCAGGAAGGAGAACGGCGATTCGAGATCGTCCGGGCTGGGGATCTTCCGAAAGTTTGGCTGGGATTCCATGTCAGCGAAGCTGACCATGAGGACACCTACCCGCTGGCAGCAGCCAGACACATTCTAGGCAGCAGTTTCGAGCGTTCCAGCCGTCTGTACAAAGCTCTCATCGACACCGGCATCGCCGCTGAAGCATTTTGTCGGCATGATGAGCTTCGCGACCCAGGCCTGTTTATCGTTGGTGCCACACTCAATCCAGGTGTGGGCGTGGAGAAAGCAGAAGAGGCTCTTTTGGAAGAGTTGAGAAAGTTAGGTTCTGAGCCGGTGTCAGAAGACGAACTCTCACGTGCGAAGAGTTCCAATTCTAAGGGTACCATTTTGGCAAAGGCCGACCCGAGCAGTATGGCTTTCATGCTTGGAGAAGCCGAATCGAAAGCTGATTGGTATTGGCTGATGGAATACGACGATCACTTCGAAGCGGTCACCGCCGACGATATCATGAGAGTATGTGCGAAATATTTTGTGCGATCCAATCGCACGATTGGTCAATTCAAACCGCTGCAATACGTTCAAGATTCCATCGCTGCGCCAGCCCCGGCATATGAAGCCAGTGAAGATGATTTCGAGGAAGAAGTTCCTGGGCAGTTGCCACCCGGCTTTAAAGAACCTGAAGTGAAGACGCGCACCATAAGTGATATGTCATCGACGTTCACCAAGGACGAGTTGTATGCTCTCCTCGTAGAGGCGCCGAAGTCAGTCAAGGTCAAGATGTCCAAATCATCGGCGACAGGGAAGACCTTTGTCGAGCGTGTTCATCGAGAAGTGCTTCCTAATGGTTTAACTGTCTTGCTGATGGAAAACCCAGGCACGGAGTCGATTGGGTTCGCACTCAATCTGCGAGCCGGACGCTACTTCACGTACAAGGAAGAGCCCAGTCTATCGGAGCTGGTTGGTGAAATGCTACCGCGTGGGTCGAAGAGATTCAGCAAAACGAAGATCGCCGAGCTCCTTGAAGGAATGGGTATTCCGGGAGGACTGGAGTTCGGCGTAGACAATTACAGATTGAGCCTGGCGACGAATCTCGTCACCAGCGATTTTAAAACGTATCTAGAATTGCTCGACGATGTTGTTCGGAATCCTCTTATGGACGAAGAAGAGCTTCGAAAAGTTAGAGTCGAATGGACAGCACGACTGGTGGAAGGCGCCAATAACACCCGCAGCGTAGCTTGGAATGGGCTGAAGCGAATTATGTATCCGTCCGAGCATCCATTCTTCGAGAAAACGTTCGCAGAACAGATTGAGGAGCTCGCCCACGTCAACAGCGCTCAACTGCTCGAAGCCCATGGTCGCCTGGTATCTCCTCAGATGGGTGTGATTAGTGTCGTCGGTGATATCCGCATCGATGAGGCGCTGGCACTGATTAAGGAGCGTTTTGGCAATTGGGAGGGACCGAAGCCAGGGACGATTTCAATTCCCTCGGTGCCGCTTGCAGACGCGCGCAATTATTATCAAATCGAGTTGGCCGATAAGAGCAGCGTGGATGTGATTCTCTCGCATCCGATTGAACTGAAGCGGAGCAATCGTGATTTCTACGCCGCCAGGATGGCAAACGCAGCTCTTGGCCAGGACACGATAACTTCACGCCTGGGGCAGGTAGTGCGAGATAGAGCCGGCTTGACCTATGGGATTTATTCGGTCTTCTCGGACACTGCATTTGGTGGCGCACCATGGTCGGTGATGCTGACCGTGAATCCCAAGAACATAGACAAAGGATTGTATCTTGTAGACAAAGTTCTGGATGAGTATATGACTCGTGGCATATCGTCTGAGGAACTTTCTCGGGAGGTCGGCCGTGCAGTCGGATCATTCAAAGTCGGTCTGGCTTCGTCTATGGGAATCGCAAGAGTGCTTGCGGAGCTTGAATTTCTCGGACTTGGTATCACGGAGTTGGACGAGATAAGTGGTAAATATTTATCCGTCACTAAGTCTCAGGCTGATGAAGCGATGCGCAAGTACTTCCACCCAGCCAAAGCTGTCGCCATGATCGCGGGAACGCTCTCCTGACACGCCATTAAATCCGGTACTAGTGTCACAGATGATGCCAACTCTGATCTTCAATAGGGTTCGGTCGAAGATTAGATGACTATACAGTTTGATTTTTTTTAGCTACCATTAGCGGTGCTAACTAGAAAGCGAGCAAATTTAAATGAGTAATGTCCAGATTTCATCTCAGTACACCCATGTGCCGGATTCACTGACTCTGGATGGGCTTGATGACTTCCTCTGCGGCCTTATCGATGAGCTCTTTCCTGTCGAGGGTGAGGTCGCTCTCGAAGATGTTGGACGGATTGAGCTCGCTCAAATTGAGCAAGACATTATCAACGACATTGACAATGGTGGCACTAGAGACAATGTTAGAGATTTGTTCTCTGACGTCAGACCTCGCATGTTTTCTCGCAGCCCGGGCAGTGCTCCTTCTGTCGAGCAGCGGCCTAGTATATTTGGACCCGACAACGAATTGGGTGGAGGTCTCGATCTCAAAGTGCGCTTGCTGGAATCTCAATTGGATTATCGAAATGGCGAGCTCAAAGAGTCGCTCAGAAGAATGAAGTGGTTGGAAAGTGAGTTGGCCAATCGCGAAGACCAACTCAAGTTCCTGCCGGAGCTCCTCAAGAGAAGCATTGACGCCACCAAATACGAGTTTGAACTGGACGATCTAAAATTGAAGCTCGAGTTTTTATCGAGTGAATTGGCGACAGCTCGGGCCGAACTCGAAACAATCAAGTCTAATTGGCTCGGCCGATTGAGCATCTGGCTGACATCGAAAAAGGCGGAGATGGAGCGTACAGAGCCGACTCTTGCAGAGGCGAGCGACTAGAACGTTTTTCAAACTAAATCATCGGTGAGCAAGAAGGCATCAGTCTCCTTGCTCATGTTCTTTCGACTCAAAGCTAAACGCGCTCAGCAACCTTTGTCATGAAAAATGGTACCAAATCAGGTGCGCGCTGGTTCACGACCATCAACTTCGCTGAGAGCAGCGTTTGCGTTCGAGGTTTTCTATTTGGATGACCACGGACACGACCAATCTACAAATCAAAACATGCATCCGGTCTCGGTAGGCGGGTCCGATATAGGATAGACTAGGATAGATTAGCTTGAGGGCAAAGGACGTGGGCTTCGATTGCCAAATTTTTCGTCGCGAGGCATTCCGCTTTGTACTGCCGTTGTGCATCGTCGTCTCGGTAATTGTTTCCGCTGGTCAGTTCACATTCGCTCAATCTGAAGAAGCCTACGGATCGAGCGATTCGCAGGAGGAGGTCAGCTTTATAACCTTTCTTCCTCGTGGTGATGGCACGCAAGGACGCTTTGGCGGAGTGAGCCCGAGCACCCCTCGATCCGAATGGTGCCTGCTCGATCAAAGTGCTCGACGTGCCTTGCTCGAGGACAATCTTTCGCAGGCCGAAACACTGTTTAGGCAAGCGATTCAGAAGGCAGAGTCCAAAGCTCAATATGAGCCGGGAGTGATAAATTCATTTTGCGGACTGGCGTTTTTAAACCACAAGAAGGGTAATGCGGCCGAGTCTGAACGTTTGTACGAATTCGCCATGCGATACCTCGAAGGAGTATCGGGTGGCAGGGACAGTGCGCTTTTCTCGGATTATATGGCGGACATCGCTTGGCTCTACAACGAGCATGGTAAGCCGGATAAGGCTGAGGTATTGCTCAAGCATGCGATTGCCATCAGAGAGCACCGCTACGGGCACTACAGTAGAGAACTCGAGGCAAGCCTTAAAGACTATGCCGAGTTCTTGCGACGCAACAGTAGAGACACAGAGGCGCGTCACCTTGACGCTCGTATCAAGCTCATTCATGCGCACGAAAGCGAAGGTGAATAATGGCATCTAGCAAAGAGAAAAAAGACGCTGGTGTTTTGTGGGAAGAAAATGCAGAGGCCTGGAGCGAACTTGCGAGAATGGGATACGACATTTATCGCGACGGTGTCAATTCACCGACCTTTATAGCTCAGTTCCCGTCTGTACGCGGTCTTGTGGGGCTCGACGTGGGCTGCGGGGAGGGTGACAACACGAGGCGAGTTGCTCGACTCGGCGCGAAAATGTTCGCGGTCGATATTTCGAAGACCTTTATCCGCTACGCTCGGCAGCATGAAGACGCTAGTCCGCTCGGAATACAGTATGAAATGAGTTGCGGATCGCAGATGGCTTTTCCTGATGAACAGTTCGATTTCGTCATTTCGACGATGGCACTCATGGACATGAAAGATTTAGAATGAGTACTCGAAGAGATCTATCGCGTACTAAAGCCGGGTGGGTTTTTCCAATTCTCCATTGTGCATCCCTGTTTTCAAACTCCAGGAATGCGTTGGATTGAGGATGACCAGGGTAACAGAATTGGTGTTGTGGCCAGCCGTTATTTTGAGGAAGGACGAATCGATGACGAATGGACATTCTCTGCGGCGCCGGAGGCGATACGCAATCAGTTCAAGCCGTTTAGAGTGGCTCACTTTCACAAGACGTTGAGCAGCTGGATCAACTTGTTGATAGACAAAGGTTTTGCTATCAAGCGACTGCTAGAGCCATGTCCGACGCCGGATGCGCTGGAAGCCTATCCACCGTTGCGTTGCATGTTGAATGTCCCTCTCTTTCTCCATGTCAGAGTGGATAAATAGAGCGTTTCCGCGAGCCGGAGAGCTCTGACCTATGCGTGGAAGGCTCCCCGCAAGTAAAATCCGGGCGCATATTTATGCACCATGGTAAGTTCTGAAAGCGCCGTGCAAGTGTTATGGGCTAGTCGGCGATTACTACGCAGTTACCGCCCTTGTCGATGGAGCTATTCAGCGCTCCTTCGAGCTTTGCCATAAGGTCATCATAGTTGACCGCTTGACCGGGGAAGGAAGCGATACCCAGACTCATGGTCACGTGCCAATTTTGCGTGAGGTCGGAAACTCGTTCGAGGCAGATCTTGCTGCGCATGCGCTCTGCCAGGATGGATGTTCCCTGTGCGTCGGTCTCGGGACACACGACAATCATTTGTTCGGCACTGAACCGGGCCGGAATGTCTACGTCACGGATGGTACGCATCACGAAGTCTGAGACGCCACGGAGGATGGAGTCGCTCACTTCCGTCCCGTGACTCTGCTGAACACCGTAGAGCCCATCTACGAGGTACATCAGGAGAGTACAGTCATGCTTATAGCGCTTGGAACGCTTGAGTTCGTCGCTGATGATGCGGACGATAGTGTTGTGATTGTAGAACTGGGTAACAGTGTCCAAGAGAGTAATTCTCTCCATCTCTTTAGGGTCGGTCTGCGACAAAGTGCTTTGCACATTACTCAAGTAGCCGCCCTGCTCAAGCTCTTTCAGCCTACTCTGGCTATCGTTCTGGTTCTGCTGGACGACACGACCGGTCTTTCTGAGCTGATTCAGCTTTTGTCGAAAAAGCCCCTCACGCCCCATCAAAGGTTCCTGCTGATCTCGCACGATAAGTTCTCCCCTGACCCTTACATTAGCTTTGTATAACACATATTTAGAGATTATACTACCAAATCTTTATAGGCTGGTAATGTGCCCAATCCGAATGTCTCTTGTATATAAAGCTCCTCTACGAGATTGACGAGTCAGTAATGACATCATATGTGGTGGCATCTTCGAATTTTGACGAGTTGAGAGAAAGCGGGGACGAAAATCAATTGGGTGTTGCCAAGAAGAATTTTTTGTTCAGAATAGTCTTCAGCTTTGGTTGACATTAGCGGTATCTCGATAACTCGAATTTGTTGACAACGGGCTGAATGATACTACTGGTGGCGCCCGAAAAGTTTATGTGTCGAAATTTTGATCGATTGTCGAGTTCTGATAAACTATTTCGAATCTTGAATACCCCGGTTTTCTCACGATTGACAAGTAATCTGTTTGGTTACCGCATTACATCATGCTGCCATTAATCCCAGCTCAGGCAGCTCTGGAGAGTAGGTTTAAATGTCGCTGTCAGCTTTGCGGGTGCCCCTTTGTGGCATTTTCTTTCTGTTTCTGTCTTTCACGTTCTCCGTGCCACCTGGCCTAGCAGAGGATGGGGAGTCTTCAACAGAGGTTCAGAAACGGCTCGACAACGGTGAAGTCGTGGTTGGTCTCGAGAACATCGGCAAGACCAAGTTTGTCACCGGGCGTGTTTTGATCGATCATCCGCCGGACAAGGTCTGGCCGATTATGGTCAATCCATTTGAGTTTCAACAGAAGATTTCTCCGCGAATGAAGACTGTAGATGTTCTTGTAGACAAGCTCCACAAGTCTATTCTCAAGGTCACAATGGATACGTTTCCGATTCCAGATGTTACCTATGAAGTAGAATCTGACTATTTGCGCACCGCAGATGGTGCTCGAATTGACTTCCACAGAATTGGCGGCACATTGAAGGATTTTCGCGGGCACTGGATCATGAATCCCGCTCACCATGGGAAGAAAACGGAGCTGATTTACAGCATGTATCTGGACCCCGGTTTTTATGTCCCACAGTGGATCGTGAGGTATGGGGTGAAAGCCGAGCTCCCGCGTACTCTCCTGGCTCTGAGAAAACGTGTGGAAGATGTCGCGAATAGCGCTGCGATGGAGAAGAAAACAATTCTCGCTGCCACAGCGCTTCACAAGCACCAGATAAGCTATTAATTGAGATTTGAATACCGAGGTCGTTCGTCAAGCCGAGCTGTGGGGTCCGGTTCGATGTCGAATTGGACGCTGTTTGAAAACCGAGGACGTTCGTCAATCCGAGCTGTGAAGGTTCGGTTCGATGTCGAATTAGACGCTGTGTGAAAACCAAGTTCGTTCGTCAAGCCGAGCTGTGGGGTCCGGTTCGATGTCGAATTAGACGCTGTGCGAATACCGAGGTCGTTCGTCAAGCCGAGCTGTTAGGTATGGTTCGATGTCGAATTGGACGCTGTTTGAAAACCGAGGCCGTTCGTCAATCCGAGCTGTGAAGGTTCGGTTCGATGTCGAATTAGACGCTGTGCGAAAATCAAGGGCGTTCGTCAACATAAGCGGAAGAGTGTAAGCCGGTCGACAGGCCGTCTCTCTGGCTTTCTCCGCAGGACTGGACAAAGAGTGCCAACCTCGAGCAAAAGAGGAAGTAGCCAAGATGTGATTTGGCTGAAAGTGACTATTCAAGCAACGAAGCGAGATCCATTGTATAAGTGTAATCGTACGCCGCAGGGGTTATTGGAATGGTATCGAGAATCTTAAATCGAAAACTAGTACTGACTGCGTTCGGCGTTTTTATAGGTGTTTCTAGTCTGTCCTGGTTGCAGCCGGCTAATGGAGCTCCAGAGAAAAGCGGTGATGGCGAAGATCGTCGCGACACTAAAGGCGCCTCCGTTCAAAGCAAAGTCAACAAGTCGACCAGCATCCTTCACGCGGCCGAAGAATCCGTCGGAAAGCAGATGTGGAAAGGCTTTGGATTAGCAGACGGAAGTCTCGGTTGCGCCGCATCTCTTAGTAACGTGTTAGCTCTAGCAGGTGTCAAATATGCACGAGCTCCATTAACTAAAGTAGTCAGGCACAAGCTTGTCAATGGACCGATTAAGGCGTCCGAACATGTAATCAAGGCGGGTGGCGACGGTCCGATCGATGATGCGACGGTCTCAAAAGTGGCTCGCCCTGGCGACGTTCTTGTTGCGTTCATGGACCCTTTGCCGCGTGGAAGCGTGGGTCCGAAGGCACATTGTGGCATTATTGGTCCTAACGCGACTGTCTTCACGAATGACTGGAATGATGGAATTTGGAAACATGCAAGCATTCATACATACTTCGACTCTTATCGCCACATCAGTGTTATTCGCCTCCAGTGACGGGTACGAATATAGAGTAGGGTCAACTAATCGGGTCAATCATGAAACTGTTTGGTAAGAAAGATGTGCCGGAAGACGAGCGAGGATTTATCCGCGTTCCGGAAGACAAGGACGACTCTTTAAGTGCGGGAGAGCCGCCGACTAAAGAAGAAGTGATTGAGTCCACCTGCTATTACGTGTGCAGCAAGGTTTGTTATGGCGTCAGAACTCAGGCCGGTATTTGTTGCACAATAGGCAAGCGAGATTACATTATTGGACCGATTACCGATACGGAAAGATTTTTGGAAGACCTCTCGAAGAAGCTCGGGTACGAAGTGGACTTTCGGGATGTGTTCATCGAATACGAGGAAGGTTCGAAGATGTTCCCCGATAAGGACACCTGGCAAGAAAAGAATAACTATCCGTGTATGCGCGTAGTTCCTGATGAACAGCGGGGTTTCCCGTGCCAGCTTTTATCGGCCGATATGAAGTGCACGGTGCACTCGATTAAACCAGAGGTTTGTAGAGATTACCTTTGCGATTACCTTAAAGATATAGTCAGCACTCTGGATCGATGCCTTTAACGCACTTTCTGCTAATGGTCGACTGGTCTAGTGTCTGCGCGAGCGAGATTTCGCTCGATGTCTGGGCGCTGGCTTTGGTACACGCTTCTGGGCAGCATAGTCGATAATGACTTTCTCGTGAGCGCTCACGGTAACGTTGGGATCTGTCGGTGCGCCGGGCATTACCTTTGGTACCGATTGGCCTATATGCTTTATGACGCGGAGCTGGTTGATCAAGGCGCTTTCCGCAATCCGAAGATTTCGGATGGACGGCGTATGCCCATCGACCATTATTGTGACTGCAAGATGCTGACCTCCTGCCGTCGTCAACACCCCCGTGATGCAGCGGACACTATCCATGGTGCCGGTTTTGAACCTGTAACGACCCTTGCCGTAATTTGATTCGTCGTCTGCACGCATGAGTGATATGAATGGTCCTGATACTGTTTCGCCTGCCATATGCTTGAGCACCATATTTAGTGCGTGGGGAGAGACTGAATTCTTGCGGCAGAGTCCGCATCCGTCGAAGAGGATAACTTCCTGTCCATTTACTCCAATTTTTGACAGCCATCTGGAAAGGCTGTTCAGTCCTCGTGCTTCAAGAGACATGAGATTGTGCGTGCCGGCCTTGTCCGGTGGCGCAGCTGGTTTTGCAGGAGGCAGTGACGAAAGTCCAATCGTGCGGAGAATTTGTTGAGCAAATAGATTATCGCTTTCGGCAAGACATGTTTTTATTATTGCGGAGAGGGGATTCGATTCGTGCTGTGCAAGTTGATAAACCTGATCGGCGCCGCTTAACGGCACATCTTGTCCTTGAATTTTGATGCTATGATGCTTCACCATATTTTCCGCCATGGCGAGGTTGTACTCGTCCGGATTAGCCATAGAGTATGATGGCGTCTGTGGTGCCTGCGGATGTTTTGGTCTATATGTCAGCGCGACTCTGTTGGCTCTGTCCATGTACAGCCAAGTTGGACCATCCGGAGAATTGAGAAGGCTATTGAATAGCGACCCATGAGTGTTGCTTGCGTCCATCACCCTGTATGAATCCGGTAATTCTGCTGGGCTGGCAAGATTTCTGTCGAGCACCAGATTTGAAGACACCGGCATCCAGTGTCTTCCCCAATCTTCGACTAACCATGATTGGTGAAAACCCAGATCGGACCACTGAGTAGGAGCCAGTTTCACTTGACCTGTGATATCAGAAAGGGTGCTAGCTCCCGGAATTCTAGCTGTAGCCTGGACGGATTCTTTGATTAAGTTAGAGAGATGGATTCTTGAAAATGTCGGATCTTGCGATGGCACAATCACGAGATTACCAGTGAGGGTGGAACCGTTGATTTGTCCTTCCGCAATCACAGATGTTTTATAAGTATAGGCACCGCCGAGAGTATCAAACGCGCAGGCGGTCGTGATTGCCTTTACGGTCGAGGCCGGTGTGAATCGCCGATTTCCGTTAAAAGAGTACAAAACGCGGCCGCTGGGAAGCTCCATGATCTCGAATCCGACGTTCGAGTGCTCGAGGGCGGGAATGCGGAGCCAAATCCTGATTAGATTATCCAGACTGGAATTTTCATCGATAGTTTCAACAATCTGTCCTTCAGGCGCAGAAGCCGCAGCCGCGAAAGGAGGACGAGTCCCTGTGGAAACAATGCAAATGATGCAAGCGAGAAAGCTGCACGCAGTTAAAAGTAGTAAGGCCTGCTTTGATCGCTTTCGAGGCATTGAATTCTTCACTTAGGTTGCCGAGCGTATATTATCGCTGAGAACAGCTATTTTGGGTTTAATTCCAAACTCCTGATAAGACCAGATTTGTTCGCAAACCGGGCTGAAGCGCCAGGAATTCAATTTCGGGATACCTTAAATCTGGCATGCGCAGGTCGGTGAAGCTCACGTCGTCAAGGACTTGAATTTATCCATGATCTCTTTGGGCACGCGCACCGGCTTCAGTGTTGTAGCCCCGATAAAGACACCGGTGTGTGTGGAGACGGTCGTGACCGTATCATCAACGACCACCTCTCCTCTGAAAATCACGCTGGCTGCCTTTATTTCCTCGATCCACATATGTCCTGTGGGTTTGTCGAACAATCGAATTGCTTTGCGATAATCTATCGAGGTTCTTGCCAGCACAGGGAGTAGCCCCTGGTCCATGAACCCTTGCAAGGGAAAGTTCTCATCGAACACCATCAAACGCATGTCTTCCATCCAGCGCAAATAGGCAATGTTGGAGACATGACCGGCGAAGTCGATGTCATACGTCGACACGTAAATGCTCTTTATTACTTCAAAGCATCGAGTTCGGGTCGGTGACGGCATCGTTGCCTCCTGGTAATGCTATTTACTTATCTGTACGAGTAAGGAAGAAGCTCATGAGCTGCCAATCGCACTTGAGGCGAGACCAAATGAAAACAACAATATTTTAATTTGGGTTATGACAGTCTCGATCAATCAGCTGTTTAGTGGAGAGGAATCTTTATGTTCAGCAAAGCATTATTATCGATAGCGTTGCTTCTTGTGACCACCGTTTGCAACACTCCTGCAGCAGAAGCTCGACAGGGGAATCGTTGCGACGACGGCAACGGCTCTAGATTTCGAAATCAGGCTTATCTGAGCCCCCAGACCATGTGGATGGCCCGCAATGACGTACCGTTCAAGCGTGCTCGACGTATGTCGAATCAATCGTTCGATAGGCGCGATCGTCAAATGTACCGTGCATACAGGAATGATGACAACTGCGGATGGCGGTCTAATCGATCCAGAGCATTTCGCGGCAATCAATTCTGTAACACCAGTCGCCGCGATAATGGCCGCAGGGTCGCTGGGCGGAACTCGAGACGCTGGTTCTAAAGTCCGAGTTTTCAATAAGTACAAAAAAGAGAGAGGCGCGAGGTCGGTTATGATGTAACCGACTTCTCGCTTTTTGCCGCGCTTTCAATCTTACTCGGCATAAAATAATACAACTTTGATCATCATATTCACGGGAGGAAGCCGATGACGCTCGAAATGCTGAAGGGTGCGATCAACGACAAAAAAATGCTGTGTCCAAAATGTAAACAGCCGGTTCAAAAATACGACAACTTTGTCGAAATGGTTTCGAGCGTTTGGGACGGTGCCGGTGATTCTGGGACCGAACTCGAAGGAAGCAAAGTCACGTTGATCTGTGGCAATGATGGTTGCGGCTGGAAAGAGCGAACCGAATACTGGGAGTCTTACATTGTTGAAGACTGATTACGTTTCGACGGTGCAAACTTCTTGGGGCAATCCTTTCTGACGGGCTGCCAGAGCATGTGTATGTTGGGAGCGAGACTCGAGCGTGATGATCAGATCAGCAAGATACTCAGTGTCGCTTCCGATATTGCAAGCCGCGAGCTTGGCATGAATACTGTCTAGAAGAGCATCATATGAGACTAGAGACGGGACTTCCACGGAAATATAACTCCCTTGTTGAAAATGAGCCCCTGGACATGGTTGCCCTGAATCGATCCCAATCTGTTGAGCAAGCGGAGGTACGAACAAATTGGATGTATGTCCAGAGGCCTGCGTGTAAGCTAACATCGCAAAAATATTTTTCCTAGAGTCTGTAAACGACTGTCTCTTAGCAACTACTAAGGAGAATTTTCATGAAGGCAGTAATCGTCTCACGATATGGAGGACCGGACGTCTTGCAGATAGACGACGTGCCTGAGCCACCTCGCGCGGAGCACGGAGAAGTGAAAATCCGGGTGATGGCGACGGCTTTAAATCGTGCCGATCTGTTACAGCGCAAAGGTCATTATCCTGCTCCTCAAGGCGCTCCTGATCAGATTCTCGGGCTCGAGTTCGCAGGTGTAGTATCTGATGATATTGGTCGTGATGTCGTAGGGATCAAACCAGGCGATCGCGTATTTGGGCTTGTGCCGGGTGGCTCTTACGCGCAATTCGTGGTCGCTCATCATCGCACTTTGGCGATTATTCCTGACAATCTATCGTTCGAACAGGCCGCCGCTTGTCCTGAAGCATTCGTCACCGCATATGATGCCATGGTCGAGCAGGCTGGAATGAAGTCGGGAGATTGGGTGCTGATTCATGCTGCCGGCAGCGGAGTCGGGACTGCTGCCATTCAACTTTGCAAGGCTCTAGGTGGTCGCTCGATTGGCACCTCGCGCACTGAGGAGAAGATCGAGAGAGCGGCTGCCCTCGGATTGCACCGCGGCATCGTTGTGAAAGAAGGACTTTTTTCCGACGAAGTGCTTACAATGGTGCCTGCTGGGATTAACACAGTTCTTGAGCTTGTCGGTGGGACCTACCTCGATGAAGATCTCAGATGCCTGAGCAGCAAAGGGCGGATTGTTCTGATAGGTCTTCTGGCAGGAGCAAAGGTCGATGTCAACCTCGGCATGATTCTGACGAAGAGAGCCCGGATCATTGGTACTACAATGCGATCCCGACCGCTGGAGGAAAAGATCGCGGCGGCAAAGCTACTTGCCGACAACATCTCGCCACTGTTGGCGAATGGGGCTGTTAGACCGATAATAGACAAGATCTTCTCCATCGACGATGTGGTGGCTGCTCATCAATACATGGAAAACAATGACAGTTTTGGTAAAGTCGTCCTCAATCTGGAGTAAGTGGTCGTATGGCTGACCAATCGGAAAAGGTATTGAGTATGGTGCCCACTGCGGACGGCACTATGACCATGCGCGACTCCGTCACGGGCGAGCTTTACCACAACAGCCAAGGAGCATTTTTCGAGGCTATAAACAGCTATGTTCTGCCTGCCAGGCTGGAAAAAATTCTCGAGGTCAAGAGCAGGCAGGGCAGTGGCGTATTGCGCATGCTTGACGGCTGCTTCGGGCTTGGGTACAACACATTCGCTCTCTGGCACCATATACTTGCTGCGACTCATCTGCCCATCGATGGTGTAGAGGTAATTGGAGTCGAGAAGGATCAGTCGCTGTTGCAGCTGCTCCCCACCATATTGCAGCAAGAATGTTTCAATCAAATTCGCGTCGAGCTGCGTGACAACCTCGGATTTTCTATCGTCGATAATCTCAAGACCTTCGTCAATATTGGAGTGCCGACTCCGGTCTTGAGCTTGTCATACAAGACGCTCGATGGGCCCTGGTTCAAGCTGACGTTGAAGTTCGGCGATTTGAGGCAGGTCGTTCCGGAGATGAGCCGGCAGATTCCCTCCGCATTCGATCTGGTTTTTCATGATCCATTCTCTCCTTCCAAGCTGCCGCAACTGTGGACGGCTGACCTTTTTTCATGTTACAGGAAGCTTCTAAGACCTGACGTCGGTCGGCTTCTCACCTACTGTGCCGCGTCCGCCGTCAGAGGCGGGTTGCTCGAGTCTGGGTTTGCAGTATTGCGAACCCGCGATGTGGGTGCCAAGAAAGGCGGGACGCTTGCAGTTTGCATCTCGAATCAGCGCAGTTCGCTCATCAATCCTGAGGCTGATTCTGTGGATGTAGTCGATATAATCGCCTCGGAACTGGTCGAAGATCTGATCTACAATATGGAGCCGGAAGAGCTCGACAGGCTGGGAACGAGCTCGGGAATTCCATATCGCGATCCTACCTTCAACAGCGATCGACTGGAAATTATAAAACGACGAGAAGTCGAGCAAGCGCTCTACAAGGCGACCATGCTTGGCGATTGACGATCGAAGTTATTCGTCTGAGGACCCGACTTCGGCTTCTACAATTGCCTCTAATGCGCGGATCTGGCGTTCGTTCTCTTCCAGCTCGCGATAAAGTTCGATGTTAGGCTCAGCCAGATCTGTAATGTCGGTGGTGAGTTTGTCTATCTTTTCGCCGAAAAGATCCATGAGCTTGATTATCAGCTCGATCTGCTCTTCGCTGAATTCATCCCGCCGATTCTCGAGGGCTTCCATCAAGAGATTGTACTTTTTTCCGATGGCTTGCAGCTTGTCGACACGGAGTCCAATAGAGTGGTTGACGCGCCGAATTCGACCGCAGATTTTTGTGCGGTCTCGTGAGAGTCGCTTAAGTCGTTGCCAAATGTCTACCGGTTCGTTAGTCATAAAAATGTCTGGATTCAGACACTGATGGTTTCCGCGGAATCTCTTCCTTTAATTACCACATGATGCGCCAAGAACTGCAAGGTTTTCTCATTTCCGTGGTAATCTGTCGATTTCGTATACAAAACCCGAGCCGGAGGCTCAATGAAGGACCGCGACAGAAAAGGGTCGAATATACCCGAAATCGACGACGAACTGCGCCGCATCGTCGACAGCCTCCCTTTGCCCGATCGGTTTGTAAAACAGGTCATCGACATAGTCCCCACCGGGAAGCAGTTCCGTGCCTATCTAGAGGAGATATCCAAATTCCCGGTCCTATCGGCGAATGATGAAGCTCAGCTGATAGAGCAGGCTCGGGATGAAAAGACAGGGCGTGTAGCTCGACGAAAGCTGAATGAAGCCAACCTGCGTCTTGTCACCTGGATTGCCAAAGAGTACACGGCGGGCGACGCTCAACTTAATGATCTGATTAACGAGGGCACCCTTGGTCTTTTGCGTTCGCTGGATTCATTCGATCCTGAGGCTGGAAAGCCATTCCAAGAGCATGCCGCAATCTGGATTAGAAAAGCAATTTCTGAGGAAGTAGCCAATGAAACCCGCCTCAATCGGGTGCCTGATTACCTTCTGGAGAAAGTTACATCGATTAAACCGATTTCTCAACGCTTGATGCTGGAAATGGGTCGTGAGCCTACCAGAGAAGAAGTTGCATCAGAGCTCGGGCTCGGTGCCGACGAACTCGATAGGCTGGTTAAGCTGGTTGGACATGGTGCGCCGCCGGAAGAAGAGTCTGAAGAGTCTGATGAAGAGCCAGAGTATACTTACGATCAAGACATAGACTACGATTAGGCGTGTCCAACTCGAATATCGGCTTCGTGCACCAGATGTGGTGGTGCGAGGATCTGACTCTTGTCCTCAAAGGTTACGGAGAGCGACAGCCAAGTTCGAGGGCCGCGTGTGGCAGTGCTCGATGGTGCTCAGAGATTTCTTGTGTCTTGCTTCCATGAAGTCAAGCAACAATCGGCTTTTAGCAGCCTTGTTGCTACTAATTTGAATAAACTTATGTAGCAATAAGCACACTATATGCCTATCTTTCGTCGCATCAAACACTTCTCAGGTTATGGCACGGATAGACTCGCGGATAGCAGCCTGGAGACTGGTATACTTACCGCTTGATTATTTGACGGGGAACATCCTCCAGGCAAGATCGCCTGATGATCTATTGTTAGTGCGTGAGGCATCCACATGAAGATTCAGCATGTTTTGAGTTTGAGTTTGTTGCTCGCGGTGGGTATGTTTAGACCGCTTGCAGCTCAAGAGCTTCGTCCTGAACTGCCCGTGTCAGAAGAAGAGGTCCAGGACGAGCAGCAAGTTATCGACAAGGTTACAGACAAAGTTCTCGACCCGTCGGCTCCGACTACTTTCAGCCAACCGGCGGCAGTGAAACCGGCGAAACATGCAAAAGTCGAATCTGAATCCGCCAAAAGCGATGCAATTCCCACCGGAGGAAACAGCGCTGCCGGAGCTGCTGGCGCTGCAGCGGGTGCTATAGGTCATGGCGCGGAAGCCGTAGGTCATGGGGCCGTGAAAGGTGTAGAAAGCGTAGGCGCTGGTGCAAAAGCCGGAGCGGCGGCGGTTGGACGCGGGGTGGAAAGTGTCGGTCACGGCGCCAAAGTCGGTGTTGAGAGCGTTGGTCATGGAGCCAAGGTTGGCGTCGAGAGCGTAGGTCATGGTGCCAAGGTTGGCGCTGAAGCCGTCGGGAGAGGCGCAGAGAATCTAGGTCGTGAAACTGTCAAAGGCGTAAGCGCCATCGGTCACAAGAGCGCTGACGTGGCTGAGAACGTAGGCACCGGAGCCGTAAAAGGCGCGAAGGTTGTAGGAAGGGCTTCCAAAGATGGTGTCGAGGCCGTTGGCCGCGGCGCGGAAAATCTTGGTAGGGGCGCGCTCCACGGCGCTCGCAAGGGATTGGAAAAAATCGGAGATCTGTTCGACCACGATAAACCAGCAGCTGCTGCCGCGCCTAGCGCGAAATCTGTGGCAGACAAGTCGACCCAAGCGGCTCCTGCTCCAGGTGGATCTCCGCTAGATCTTCAGCCAGGTGCGGCGCAGGAACCCCAAGACGAGGCCCCGACGCCAGCGGCCCAGCCGGTAGATACGCAACCAGGTTGGTCGAACTAGAGGAGAAGGACTCCTTTAGCGGTCGTTTTCGAAATTGCAAATAGAAGTGCTCGCTGCAAGCGAGATACGCCCTGCCGGTCCCGGTTTGTGCTTCTCGAGCGCAGGTTATCGAAGAAACAGAAAAATACGGTCCTGTTACTTGACGAAGGCGCCGCTTTTTCGTAGGACGGTATTTCGATATCGAAATACACTTTCCCTGAAACTCAAGCCCAGTCACGGTCACCGTTAACTCAGGGTTCTCCTGGCGCTTGACGGAAACGGATACAAAATCACCTGGGCGAAAAGCGACTCACTGGCACAAGTGCAGATTTTTCTAGAAATGACAAACAAGCTTGGCGTCAGCTAGATAATGCCGGCTTTGAGCAGGTCCTTCAAGTCAATTAAGCCGATTGGTCTTCCCTGTTCATCGAGTATGAGCAAATCGGCGATGGAGTACTGTTCCATCGCTTTAAGAGCTGCAACCGCCAGGCAATTCGACGCGATTGTCTTTGGATTCTTGGTCATTAGTTCTGATGCGGTTTTTGCAAAGATTTCCTGACCGAACTTTATCGTCGATCGTCTCAGGTCGCCGTCAGTTATCACGCCGTGCAGCTGACCTTCGTCGTCTACGACAGCCGTGAAGCCGAGTTTCTTCTTGTCTATCTCATCGAGGATCACGCTATGATCCGCGCCAAGACCCACTGTCGGCACCTGGATACCAGATCTCATCACGTCTGCCACGGATAGGAGTTGTTTACCAAGATTGCCGCCTGGATGGCTGCGAGCGAAATCTTCCTTCTCGAATCCCTTCTGAGACATGAGCACGAGAGCGAGAGCATCGCCCATCGCCAGTGCGGCTGTTGTCGACGATGTGGGCGCCAAGTTGAGCGGGCAAGCCTCTCTATCGACACCGACATCAAGAACGACGTCAGCCGCCTTGGCTAATGAAGAATCTGTGTTGCCGGTAAAGGCTATCAATTTCAGCCCCAGTCTTTTGATCGGGTCAAGTACGACCTTTATCTCCTGGGTTTCTCCTGAGCTGGAGAGAGCAATGATGATATCTCGCTCCTCTAGCATGCCGAAGTCTCCGTGTCTCAATTCAGCCGGATGTACGAAGAATGCGGGGGTCCCTGTCGATGCCAGCGTCGCTGCAATTTTGGTGGCTATATGTCCCGACTTACCCATGCCGGTTACGACGACTTTGCCGGTGCATTCGATCAACCATTCGACGGCTAGTTCGAACTCAACGCCGAGCCGATCTCGCATTGCCAGGATGCTCTCCGCTTCCAACGTGAGGACCTCGAAGGCCTGGTGGAGTAAGCTCGATTCTTCATGTACGAAGGGGGCGCCGGCGTCGATGGGTACGCTGAAGTCCAGGTTGGCTTGTATTGAATGCCCGTCTGCTTTGAAAGTCACGGCTGTTCCTTGTCTGTAGGGGATACACGGACGATTAACCTGGCTAAACCTATCGCACCAGCCTGATTTTCGCCTGAGTAGAATTTATAGGTCTGTGAGCGTGGCGACCGAATCGGCGTACTGGTGGAGATTATATTCTCTTGACAATAACTATTTCTTGACAAACTGTTAGCTATCTTTGCTTCATTAGGAAAGTTTCGGCATCATAATGGGCATGCATTTTGCATAACACCGTTCTTTTCTATATTGATTCGGATATCCTTACCAGTAGCCGGCATATGACAGCGATTTTCGCGACCAATGACAAACTCGAGGATGGGCACTATACAGTGCTCAAAGAACTCGGCGTGGGCGGAATGGGAGTTGTCTACCACTGTCGAGACGAGTTCCTTCAGCGTGATGTCGCGATCAAAATGCTCCTTCCGGAGCTAATGACTGATTCGAAGAACGTGGAGGTTTTCACGGAAGAAGCGCGGCTGGCTGCGAGAATGGAGCATCCCAACCTGGTCACCGTATATGATATCGGTGTCGAGGTCAGACAGGACAAGGCGCACCACTTCGTGGCGATGGAGTATCTCCCTGGTGGCAACCTGGCTAACAGGACTCAGGGTGCGGCGCTAGCCGTCGAGCATGCGCTGAATTGGATGAAGCAGCTCGCGAACGGCCTGTCATTCGCCCATAGAAAAGGAGTTGTTCATCAGGACGTCAAAGCCGATAACATCTTCATCACGACCGAGGGCGATTTGAAGATTGGTGACTTCGGTCTGGCTCGCCTGATGGCGAACAAAGTTTATATCAATCCATCGACTAAAGGGATGGGAACCCCTGCGTATATGTCGCCGGAGCTTTGTAGAGGCGAACAGCAGGATCAGCGCTCCGACATTTACTCCCTTGGAATTTTGTTTTTTGAAATGGTGACAGGTCAGCTGCCTTATCGTGCTAACGGCATGATCGAGATGGCCATGAAACACACGACAGCACCAATTCCATCGGTTCGGAGGCTGAATCCCGAAGTTCCCGACGTGTTAGATCGTCTCATTCGTCGCATGATGGAGAAATCTCCCACCGATCGTTATCAATCACTGCCTGATGTATTGAAGTTACTGGATGATTTGATATTTGACTTGCGCGTGGCAAGAATGGGTCTGGGTCTATCTTCGAAGCGAACATCGCAAAAGATCGAAACGATTGAGACTGATTCTCAAGCAGAAAGACCGTCGCTACCGGATCGAGCCGCTCCGGTTTGGCCGAAGCCTCCTGTACCGCAAACGCAAGAGCCGCCGCCTCCTGTGATGCCACCTCCGGCAGTATCGAAGCCGCCGGTGCCACCGAAACAGAAAACTCGGGTTTTCGAGTCCGATCCAGCAGCGGAAAAGCCGACGTCCCCGCCGAAACCAGCTCCGCCGGCGGCTGGCACAGCCAAAACTCCGAAGTCTCCGCAAAATCCGTTTGACGATCGACCGTTCATCTCGCATACGAGGATAGAAGCTGCTGGAATTAAACCGCTAGAGCCTGTGGGACCGGCTCGTCAACCCAGCCAGCCTGTTTCGAAGCTGGAAGCGCCTCGCATTTCTGCGTATTCGATTCCGGTAGTAGATGGCTTAAATCCGTTGTTAACGGAGATGTGGACGTTCAAGGCGAAGGGACCGATAGGCTGGAATTCGCATCCAGTCTGCGCCCACGATGATGAAAACAGCATTTATGTTGCTGCGACCGACGGAAGTCTGTATAAGCTCCATCGAGAGACCGGGGATCTGATCTGGTGCTTCGAATCCAACGCAATGATCCTGGCCAGCCCTTTGCTGAGGGGAAAAGACTTAATCCTCACCACATGTGGCGGTGAAATAATTAAAGTTGATCAGGCTTCCGGACAAGCGGTTTGGCGTGTCAAACTTGGAGAGCGAATTGTCTCAACACCAGCCACAAACGGTACGGGCCTAGTAGTCGGCACAATGGACGGCGGTGTCCATTGTCTAGACATTACAGATGGTGGCAAAATCTGGGGCGGTAATCTTCGGTCGCCAATCGTTTGCAACCCATCCGTCTACGGTGATGTAGTCTTTCTGAGCACCAGAGGCGGCAAAGTCTACTCCCTCCAGACTAACAATGGAAAAGTTCGGTGGAGTGCCGAATTGGACGGAGCGGTCGTATCGACTCCGGCTACTTCTGCGGATAGCCTATATGTTGGCACGCAGGCCAACAGCTTGTACGCGCTCGATATCGAATCGGGTCAATCGATCTGGGAATATCAGGCCGGTCGCGGTATTATATCTGGTGCAGTAATTGTATTCACTTCCGTCGTCTTTTCCAGTCAGGACAAGTGGCTCTACAGTTGCGAGAAGTATGATGGAAGACTGCGCTGGAAAGCCGCAGTGAAAGGCAATGTTCAGGCTGCGTTGTGTACTGCGGCCCAGTCGGTGATCGCGGTGTCGAAGGAAGGTTGGATACAAGGCTTCGACTCAGAGACCGGAGCCCTGAAGTGGCAGAAAAATTTTGGTGGCAATTTAGAGGCGCAGCCTCTAATACTCAAAGACGGCCTTGTCATTGCCTCAGTTGAAGGCAGCGTATCGTTCTTCAAATTCGGAATCGAACGCTTGAAGAAGTCGGCCTGACATGTTGTTACGCAATTTGGCACGCGAAAACGGCAACGCAAGTCCGAGTTAGTGCTCAACCAGATTCGAGCGTTATGGGATTGTAGTGCTGCCTTCGTACTGAGTGACGAGATCGCTCTCGTTCGCTTCGAAAGCCTCTAGCTGCGATATAGGTACACTCATGCTGGCTAGCTTATGCGAATGTCCGAGCGTGACCATTCGATCGAGGACCGAAAAGATATCTTCGACGTATCTCGCCAGCGCGCGTCCCTGAGGCACAACGTCTTCGACGCTGACGCCGAGATAGTAATCGGCGGTGACACCGGAGACGATATCTGTTTTGCTTTCGCTGTGGCTCTTGTTCCACGCGCATTGGAAGCGGAGCATAAGCGGAGAACCCGGTTGTGAAATCAGAATCAATTTTCTGACAAAGCCCTGGCTGTTCATGTCTAGCTCGCCCATAAGCTTGTCGAACGTCTCAGGTCCGTTGGGCAGCTGGCCTTGCATCTTGCCGGGGGTGGTGCCGAGCTCTTGTGCAAGGAGCTCTACGAGGCTTGCAAAGGATGCCACTCCCTGCAAATTTATGGTCTTGCCGGAAGCAGGCTGATTCGGATTAACGGCTCCCGGACCGATGGAATTCATTGTTGTGGAACCTCTTGACATCATTTGTCCTTCGAAACTCCCTATCACCAAGGTATTTCTGAATAAAGTTTATCATGGCAGTTACATGACAATTATTCAAGTAACGCCATTTCATCAATATTCCTGTGTATTCTACATAACGATTTTATGTCGATGATGCTACCTGAATTGTGCATAGTCGACCTGGAATGCACGTCTACAGTCGCTCGCTTTGCTAGTATTTTATGTCCACAACTCTGGAGCCTACCAAGAATCAGCCGCTCAACCGCTCCGTGAGAGAGTGGGCGGAGATGATTAAAATCGAGCACACGGTATTTGCTCTTCCATTTGCGCTCACGGGACTGTTCCTGGCGTCCCCCGAAATTCCTGGATTGCTTACCATTGCCTTCACCGTCCTGGCGTTTTCCGGTGCGCGTGCGGCGGCTATGACACTTAATCGACTAATCGACAGTGAAATCGACGCACGAAATCCACGGACTCAAGAGCGGGCCATTCCTCAGGGGCGGATTTCGAAAAGAAGCGCAATCATAGGAGCTCTGCTTTCATTCTCCATTATGCTTCTGGCTGCGAAGCAGCTTCCGACCATCTGTATGCAGCTGTCCCCTATAGCCATTCTATGGCTCAGCTTTTATTCGTTCACGAAGCGTTTCACCTGGCTCTGTCATATCGTGCTTGGTATTGCGCTTGGTGGTGCGGCGCTCGGCGGCTGGGTCGCAGCGGGTGGTAGTCTGGCGCTCGCTGCTCCATGGATTCTCGCTATTGCAGTGATGACTTGGGTGGCGGGCTTCGATATAATCTATGCCTGTCAGGATGTGGAGTTCGACAGAAATGAACATCTCCACAGTATGCCTTCGCGCTTCGGTATTGGATCCGCTCTTACAATTAGTCGGGCACTACATGTGGTGACTGTGTCGGCGTTGTTTTTGCTTAGTCGTTTCATCCATTTTGGTTGGCCTTACTGGGTCGGATTGGCACTTGTTGCGGGGATGCTGATATTCGAGCACAGTATAGTCAAAGAAGACGATCTCTCGCGGGTCAATGCTGCTTTCTTCACTGTCAACGGAATAGTCAGTATTTTGGTCTTCTGTACTATTTTGCTTGACCGATTGCTTATTCACTAGAGCTGCCTTAAGATTAAGAATAATGTCGCGCCGATTCTGTCGACTGTTACTTCTAAGGGGTTTTTACCTCGCTATACAGAGTGTCTGTGAAGCGATATGAGCTTGTGATAGAGAACTTTGCTGGCATGCCTCGAGTCGACCGGAATTTTTTTGACGACTTTTACTGCATTCAATCGGCTCCAGCCCAGGCGACTTCTCAGATTTACGGAGTCGATTTTACCTGAGCCTGCTTCGAGGAACAGGGTCGTGGCATCGTCGACTGTCAGACATGCGGCCTTCTCTATAGAAGGATCGCAGAGTACTGCAGCTTCGACGCATTGAGCGAATGTGCTGTCGATGACGCTGTTCCCCGGAGTGACCCGGCTTTGCCTGCCGGTCAACCAGAGCCTACCTCGCTTATCTAAGTAGCCTACATCACCAGTCCTATGCCAGATACGTCCGTCAATTGATACTTTTGACTGGAGGTCCCCTATTCCCTTATGGTAACCCTTCACTACGTGTTCGCCGGTCACTAGAATTTCTCCGACCGCGTCTATAGGCACTCCGGCAATCTCGCAGATGTATCTCAACGTTGCCAGTTGCTCTGGATGAGTGAAGGCGTCCTCATTTGCGATGAGCGGATCGACGCGCAATTGCACTTCGGCGACCGGCCGACCGACTGGGAGTCCAGCACCGGATGCGATGGCATCGAAATCATAATCTGAGAGTGCGGAAAATTCGATTTTCGAAATTGGTTCTGCTTCGCTGCTACCGTATACGGTTACAATTTCGGCGAACGGACAGACTGCCTTTATCTCCCAGAGCAGCTTCGGGAAGACCGGCCCTCCACCGGTAACTATTGTTCTGATGAATGGAAGCTTGACATCGTGTGTTCTGCAGTGACGTACAATTTTTTGTATGAACGCAGGTGACCCTAAGATCCGAGAGGGGCGGAACTCTTCCAGTTGCTGGACTATGCCGGAAACACTGAGTTCGCGCAGACGACTCAAATTGGCGTCGGGAATGATAGTCGTGGTTTGCGATGCCAGATTTGCCAGAATAAAAACCGGCAGTGAAGTCAGCTCTCGTGAGCCGGATCTTACTGCACCGCTAGAGGATACTGCGGCAAGCTGGATTGAAAGGAATTGATGGCTGCGCTCTATGGTCTTCAGTCCACCGCTTGTTCCGCTCGTCAGCGTCATTAATGCAATATGGTCTGGCGGCACTTCGCGCAGCGATGGAGCGATGTAAGGACGCCTCAGTTGTATACTTCGCCAACCGGGAATCAGCATTGTGTCTGTGAGTTTTAGTTCGATCGAACGAACGGACTTTAATGCCATGGCGACTATCAGCCCTTTTCTCGAAGCTATGACCGCCTTCGGTCGGAGACCTCCGATCGCTTCTTCGAGAACCTCCAATTTTTGAGCAGGGTCGAACATCAGCACGGTTGCTCCTAGACGCCAGACCGCCAGTATCGTTGTGAATAGGTCTATGCCGAGCGGCTCCAGGATAACGACAATTTCTCCGAATGATAGTCCTGCACTATGCATAACAGCGGCCTTGTGTCGAACTTTCTCGGCAAGCATTTTGTACGTAACAATCCTTTTGTGAACTCCAGAACCTTCGACAAGTGCATCGAGCTCCGGGTGATCACGGGCAATCTCGTCCAGTCGCCTAGCCATATTGAAGTTGTGCTTCTGCTTTTGAGTATCGAATTGGAGAATTTGTGCGTTCATGTTTTTCCCTTGACTATATGAGCTTCTGAAAAACGGCATATCTACGAATGACCTTGGCACCAATGACGGTACTATACGAACCGGAAGTATTGTCGTCTTTATAGAGAGCATGAATCATCTGTGTAAAACCCATGGTTGTGGCTCTGGCATGACTTTCAGCGATTAGCATTAATCCCAAACCTTTTAGCGAATCGTCCGGAATTCGAGCGACCGTCTTAAGAATGGCGGTATTACCTTTGCCGCTGGAAAGGTCTGGAATTGTCATAGCGAATCCTACCGGTGTCTTCTGCGACTCTGCCACCAAGACCAGGTTTGGATCGACAATCGAAGTGAGTCGCCGATAGAGATTGAAAAACAAAGGTTTCTGGATCGGAGTATAGAGAAAGTTGTTCTCGAAGGCGCTGCAGGAGATCCGATAGAGCACTTCGAGCTCCTGATCTATCGAGGATAAATCGAGGGTGCGAATCGTGACTCCGTCTACGGTGTGAGCGCTGCATCGTGTAGGGTCCAAAAACTGAGGTCGAGCGGCGGTAACAGACGAGCTGTATGTGGCGAGTCGATCGAAGCCTTGGTCGGTAAAGTAATCAGGGTACGCCGTCGGATTCTCAGGTTCCATGAAAAACGGTGGTGTATTCGAAGATTCGACCACAAAGCGATATCGTCTAAATGTGTTGCCGTCAATTGGCCCAATCGCTCTCTTGCAGCCCTTCTGCTTCAGCAGCGCGGTGGCGAATTCAAGCAGCTCTCGAGCGCAGTCACCGTCGCTTGCGAAGAAGTGACCGATGAATCCTGACTTGTCACCATCGAGTATCGGTGTGGCGTTATACCACAGAGAAAAATGACCGAGAACTTCCGACTTGCTGTTACGCAGTATCCAGGACCCTTCTGGTTTGTCCAGTTGAGGAGATGTATATGCAAAATGTTTCGCGAAAAATGTCGAATGCATTTCGTCTAAACTCGCGTCAGCGCTGGGACCGGCTACGCGGATAAGCTTTGTGTCTATTCTTTGTGCGGTCGTCTGAATTGCCATGTTTTTGTCTGCCGTGTATGTTGGCTTGAACACTATCATTGTGACGTCCGCGAATAGCGCGTGTGCCCACAAAGCAACACTTCTGCAACCGTATTTCTCGTTCGGTGATTGTTGGACCGTATATTCAGCCCGTGAGTCGAGAACGAGTACCGGAACCACCGACCTGCGCAACTTCAATCCAATCACTTTTGCTATCATAGGAACGAGTTCCACCCCAGCGAAAAACAGATGCACAAGCTCAAGCAAATTTTTCCCGTTGACTGGGGCACCCCAGCCGCCGAGCTCGCGGTGCTTGACTCAAGCTCGAAGAGCAAGCCCACGATTTCAGAGGTCGGAGTCGGCGTTGGCTTAATAGTGATCTTCGGTAGTCTGGCGATGTTTCATGCTTTGATGATCATGAAGCCGCAGTCTCTAGTGAGCGCTGCAATCTACGCATTCGCTGCAGCACAGGGTTTTCGCTTCTTTGGAAAATCCATTCGCTTGCCAAAAGAGGTGGCATAATTGCGATTGTCTGTGTTGTCCTCGGAATGATAATCGGCATTGGCTACCTTTAAGACTCAATCACTGCATCAAGACCAGCGCCAGCATACCCAATAGCGACGCGATTGCAGCGAATGCTGCTTGCTTCCACCAGCGACTGGGGCGGTTCGCGGGTTTAATCGATTTTGTATTGGCGGCGTAGAAAAGAGCTGTTGGAATTCCGATGCAAAATGGTGCGAGGAAAAACGTCACTGCGAACAACTGTCCGGAAGGCTGTATGCAGATCAGTGGAATGCACATAAGGCACCACGCCTTCAGTACTGCGTAAAGCAGGGCGAACACTTTGGGTTTCGAAAAGCTTGTGAAGCGCATGTGTGCTGTGGAGATTATTGCTGCATGCGCTGCGAATGTCAGTGCGTAAGGGAAAATGTATTGCTCACTCTGACTGACAGTAGCAATCAGCAGCCATACTATACCAACGGACGCTACACAGATTACGCCGTAAACACTATGCACGCTTTGAAGCTGTCGAAATCTTTTGGGCAACAAGACTCGATAGCTCAGGTAGAGAATCACCGGCATCACCATCCACTGCCACCCGCCAAGTATGTACGAGAAATAGCAGAACAGTGCTGATCCCACCACACCACTTCCATTGAGTGTGCTGTTGCGCCTGGCAATGAGAACGATAAGCGAAGAGATGAGCAAGAGCCCAAGCCTGAGCATCAATTCTTCCATTCCGATAAACATGTGTGTTTTCAGCACAATCAGGGAGCCGAGCGGAATAAAGAGGTTATCCAATCCTTTCCATCCGATCGCTTCAAACATCATTGCGACTATAGCCAATATTACTGAGACATTGAATGCTTCCGCATTACCGACACCTCCCATAATTGTCAGCGGAAAGAATGAAGCGGCAAATGCTACCGTAGCAAAAGCAAAGCTTCCCTCGATTGATTTGGAACCATCTCCGGTACCATACTTCTGGCTGCCGAATCGCTGCCCAATCAGTGCAGAGGCGGCATCGGCTAAAGTCAAAATGGTGACTGGGATGACGAAAAACATTTTGTTGCCGCTCGCAAGTAGGAAAGTCAGTCCGATTGCCAGCGGAAAGACAATCTCTCCAATGCTGTCGCGTCCTTTCGCACAGATGACGGGGCGCCAATGACTCATGTCTGAGACTTTCAAGACTGTGATGAACAGGCTCGAGATGATACTCAACGTCAAAACGGGCCAGACATCGGAAAAAATCCAGGGAAATGACAGCGTGAGTAGGCCCATAACAACGTGTAGGAATTTGCGAATCGTCTCAGAATCAAATCGAGCCGACTTTTCAAGCCGGCTCAATCCATGAATCATCGCAATCAACGTGACCATGACAAAGGCGATTCCAAACCAGGGATTCATGCGGCTCTCTCCGGGATTGCAGAGGGAGCAGCCAATCCGAGCGAGGCGCCGGCCTCCAACCCGCGATTCAGCGGCACTTCGATAGCGCTGATCTCTTCGACTACGAATCGAGAGTAGAAGAATGTCTGGTTGGTTACAAAGAGACTGTTTGATAGATCAGCATGAGAGATCAAGTTGGTCATATTCAAATTGTCTCCCGATCTTGGTGCCATCATGTTCCAGTAAACCAGACGTGCCTCCGGCTGGGATGCTTTGGCAATCACTTGCATAAGCGTTGCATAGTTGGCTTCAGACATGTATTCGAAGATATCGCTCAAATTGAAGGAGTTGAACCGAACCTGGGGATTCTTGGATAGGTATTCTTCAACAGACATCTGGTGCCATTCCAGATTATCGATGTTCTTCTTGATTGATTCAAAATTTTCTGGGCGCAGGAAGTAAGGCAACGCTGTTCCGAACCGTCCTTTGAGAATCCAGTGCAAATACGGATTTTGAGATGGATCTTGATCGACTAGAGCCAACTTGACCCACTTACGAAGAGTGGAGGCCAGACCGTTTTCTGCATAAGTGAAGAAGCTTGGATCGCGTCCGAGTAGCCCCATGACTGGCTCTGAGAAGAAGAGGTTGAAAAGCATATTCCACTTTCGGGTGTTCCATCGATTGATGTAAAACGTTTCTCTGTCTTTTCGTATCTTGGGCTTCAAAAGTTCTTCTACTGTGGAGCGTGAGTGCACAAGCGGTAAAACATAAGTCCGGAAGGCGCGAAAATAATTTTCGAATTTCCCGATTGAAGCAACCCCAGATTCGACATCTTTTAGATGACTTTCCCAGAACCGCCGAGCGGACGCACCGAGCGCCTGTTTGACCTTGTCGTAGAGCCTGACGCGATCGCCGCAACGATAGCCCAGGAGGACAAGCATTTCGTCATAGCTCAAATGTTTGAACGCCACTACTTTCAATTCCATCAGGGCGAGCTGGGCAGGGTTCATATCGAGCGCGACCACTCTTCCTGGATTGCTCGCGAGCAGAGCGAGCGAGTTATCGCCAGCGGAGGCGATGGACAGGCAGGTGTCACCAGGTTTGATCGACATTGCTTTCACGAGGATATCAGAGTCTTCCCAGCACTGGGCATAGCGCACGAAGTCGAAGCTGGCTTTGTGTTCAATTTCGCTATTGATGATAGTCATGGGTCGCGTGGAGGCTATGTCCGTGGTGGTGGTTAAATCGCTGAAGTGGCATTCTGTCAATTGCCCAGTGACCTTTATCAAACCGGTGGCGCCGTTCATCTCAATTCGATCGCCGTTGTTCAACGCTGTAGTGACACCACTCACTGAGACGATTGTCGGTATCCCTAGTTCCCGCGCAACGATGGCTGTGTGAGAGAGTAGGCTGCCATATTCCACTATTATGCCTTTCGCCTGAGCGATGACCGTAATCCAACCAGGATCGGTTCTTTTGGCTACCAAAATTTCCCCTTCCTCGAGATGTTGACTGTTTGGATCATCGATGACTCGGACTTTTCCCTTGAGGATGCCTGGGCAGCAGCCCAGTCCCTGCAGTTGTTTGACTGGCATGGTGGAGTTCGGACGTGCTGAGCAGGCAACTTCATCTTCTGTCTGGATCCCATTGAGATGAAGCCCTCCTTTGATTACCAGCCGATCTTTTGGTGCGGCCATGTTTTCATAGGCGGCTTGTTCTATTCTTCGCGTTTCCACAAGCACCTTCAGATTGCTGGTTGTAGAGGTCGCTTCGATGTATCTGAGAACTTCTTCGATTTCCAAAAAGAAAATGTCGTCCGCCCGACTAAGTTTGCCTCTGATGGCGAGATCTTTGCCAATGGCTGCAAAAATGCGTCTAACGATACCGAATACGCGGGTTCTCATGAAGCGCAGATTTTCTCGTTCTCTAATTCGAGTGCGCGTTTGATCGAGGAGGAGTTTGAATACGAGTGCCTTAAGAGGATTATTTCGCAGTCTGCCAAAGGCAGCTGTCTCAGCTTCGACTCGATTCACATGAGCAACGGGTAGCGAGTTCGATTTGGAAAAACGACTAGGATCGCTTGCTAGGTTGCTAATTGCGCGAAGAAAACCGATTGGGTTGTCTGTGACTGTCGGACTCTCGAGTTTAAGCTCGCCGGTGCATCGGTCACCGAATTTGTTCATATATTCAATGTAGAGTGTGTTGAAATCTGGATTTCTGGCTATCTTCTCCAAGATCTCCGAGGCGTTGTCCGATTTGAGAACCGTCATCAAAGCAGAATCATTTGCCGCCAATCGAGCCAGCTCGTTCATTCGTCTAACCGGTTCGGTGCTGATTATTCCGGTCTCTCCGCATAACAGTTTATTGTGGATGCCGTCATGTCCCGGTAACCATTTGTCGCAAACGGCCTTTAGAACTCCGAAGCAAATCATTGCAAAGAAGTCGTTGACGATTGGTGCATCCCAGTTAAGGAGCAGGTCTTGCTCGAGTGAACGATAGAGCTTCGCGAGTTGTCCGACGCCGAGATTGTCCAGGCGAGCTGGGGCTTTTTGCAAAGAGAAGTCGACCCTGGTATGAAACGCTTTGATGTCGGTCGGGAGTTGGTGCCATTTGTACAGAAGTTTTGGCAGAAGCAGTGCGATGTTTACCGCGTCGGTCACCTGCTCCTTCTTCGTCGCCGGCTTGTCGAACTCGGCGGTAATCTCGTCCGGCAACCCGGATTTCACGCCCATCATCTGTTCCATGAATTTGCGGTTTGTTGTAAACCCAGGGAAGAGTGAAAGGAGCACGTACCAGTTGAGAAGGTTGTAGTAGATCCGACCTCTGATAAAACCGAGCATCTGCGGAAAAATGTACGCGTGTTTTTCAATAGCCTGTTCGCTGACGCCCATCAGTCGGCAGAACTCTTCATACACATGCTGATAAGCTTTTCGTGCAAACGAGAATGTAAGAGGAGTTGTAATCCCTGGATAACTCTCGGCGATGTTGCTGTTGTCGAAGATGCATATGTGCTTGTCTTCTGGCAGTGACGCGGCGGTTTTGCCTAGCAATGTGGTGATTGGACGAGCCTGAACGATGTAGAGCGTTGCATCGTGATCTACGGCCCACTCGATGTCCTGAGGTTGGCCGAAGATTGAGCCGGCACGTTCTGCAAGTCGGCTTACAGCCAGAAGTTGTTCATCCGACATAGAAGCGAGGTGCTCGTTGTCGCGCTTCACGATAACGCCTTTGCTAACCTGATAGGTGGCCGAGTCGGTCTCTCCGGAGACGAGCTTGTCGCCAAGCCCTTCGACCGCAGCTATAGTGACGATGTTAGTGTCACTGGAGATCGGATCGGCACCAAAAGCAACACCAGCAATTTTTGCATTGACCATTCGTTGAATAATCACGGACGGTGGTCGAATTGGAGAATCGATTCCATTGAGCTCCCGATATGCCATGACTTGTGGAGTGAAGGCAGAACGCCAGACATTCGCGATTGCTGCGGCAATGTCTTGCTTCTCAACGTTCAACACTGAAAGAAATTGACCTGCATACGACAACGAATTGCCATCTTCATCGGGTGATGAGGATCTAACGGCCACTGGCAGACCATTGAATCCGAGCTGGTCAAATCGATCGTAGATCGAATCCATTATGCTGTTGGCGACGCACAATTGTTGGATCTCTTGCATGCGCTCTTTTGCTGACAGCGCATTCCATATGTGACGCGTTGTGTCAGACAAACTCTCAAAAAATGCATCCGGCGCTACCACAAAGAAATCAGGTACCGGCAAATTGTGTTTCGTCAATTCGACGAGATTGCCTCCCTTTGCACCGAGCAGAGATCTGGATGGAACAATGGTTCCGACAGCTACGCTCTCCATGTTGAATCTTTCTGTTTTCACCAAACTCTGACCATTACCATCTGCATCGATGGTCTTTGGTAGAACGAATTGAGTCTCTTTTGCTTTCATGACTAGATCCTTGCTGGAGTGAACGGTTCGTTAGATGGTTGAGATGAGAAGCGGTACCAGACCGATGATCAAGTACGTTGTGAGCGTCCAGATTCCGGAAAGAGTGTCCAAAGATTTCGAAGTCGACGGAGTTGACTTAAGGAGGAACTTCTTACCGCAGAACGCACAGAGTGCGAGCATCAGGGATAGTACCGTCAATGCTACCGCTTCGAAGTGGATTTGAGAGGCGGTGATTATTGCAAAAATTGCCGACATTCCGATCGCTGAAATCCAGACTTTGACTGCGGTTTCCCTACCCCAGAGCATGCTGTAGGTGTCGCGTGCGGTCGTTTCTTCCTGTGGGCTGCGAATTTTTCTGCCTACTTCTATCACTGTGCCCAGAAAGAAGCTGGTGCCGAGGAAGAAGACTAAAGCCATTGGCGGCTTCAGACCCCACACCATAAAGTGGCAAGAAGTGATGAATAAGTCTGTGAAAAACAGAATCGACATGTGCGTGATCATGTACAGTATCGGGCGCTTGCGCAGCCAATCGCCCGCGAAGAATTCATTGGTCATCAACCACATATAGAACCAGGCGAGGCCCAGAGGAACAAGTAGCGAGACTCTCAAAGACATAACCGCGAAAAACTGAATGAAACCTGCAGCAATAGCCAGTCGCCGCAGTCCCTTCAGAGTGACTAATCCTCTTTGAACTGGGCGTTCCGGGTGGTGCTTCGCGTCGAAATCGAAGTCTTTGTGTTCGTCTGCGACTCTAAGCTGAAAGAACGTAAGGAACGTCACCGTGAAGGCGACCACGAACATCTGGGGTCTAAGGGCAAAGTTGCTACCAGTCAAAAGGTATGAGAGTGCCAGGCCCGAAACCGTGAATGCGCTTACGAGGATGGCGTATTTGATGACAGGAAAGCGTTCCTTTTGGTATGTGATCCATTTTGTAATCGCCATGTGTAGTTCCTCGTTTAACTAGACAGGACAAGGCACGCCCCTGGAGACGAAATTCTCGCCTTCCTGGTGCATTGCCCACACTACTAATGTAGTTGTTTGGGGTAGAAATGTTCCGCGGTCGAAACAGTTCGTCTAGTGATAGCCCCTTGTTTGCTGTCCGCTGTTCCTGTAAGGTTCCAAAACCATAGCGGTTAGACCAGGGTTGAGAATTGTCAGTGCTTGACGAAGGCGCCCCATTTTTATCAGGAGTTACTTCGACATCGAATAACACTTTCCCCGAAAAGCTTACAGAGCCCCAATCTGCATGATAACTATAATCGCCGGTTGGTTGACAAAAGCCCCCCAATTTTCCAAGGCGTTTTCTCGACATCGAAAAACACTTTCCGGAATGCAGCGACCGACGCATTGCCTCCGTGAGTTTTCCACGGCTTGACGAAGTCTCGTCTCTTTCCTAAGGAGTTATTTCGATATCGAATAACACTTACCCCGAACAGTAGACCCAGTCACCATCTTCGTGAAATCAGCTTTCCCCGTTCACTTGACGAAATCGCCCCAATTTCGCAGGGCCGTAAGTCGTCGATTCGATTATCAAATATATTCCAAAAAGCAACACGCTGACCGTAGACGGTGTAGGTTCAGCCGACAAGATACTCGAAGCCGCGGTGACTTCAGGAAAGCGAATCGAGCACCTCGAACTCTACGGTATGACTGTAACGGACAAGGGAATCAAGGCGTTGTCCCGCCTCGATTCCCTACTCGAACTACATATATGCGACCTCACGGTTGATAATGAGTCAAGCTGGTTGATAATCGGTGATTGCGTCAATCTTACGCAGATACGCTTTACCGACGGCGAAGTAACTGATGCCTTTCTCAGGCGAATCGGCGGTCTGCGGTACTTAAGCCGACTGGAGTTGGATGCGTGTTCTGTGAGTGCCAAGGGCTTGTCATATCTTGTGAACAGCAAGATCACCTACCTCAGTCTCAAAGTTACGCCCCTTACGGCGAAGCATGTTGACGAGATTGTCAAACTGAAGCGTTTGCTTTGTTTATTTCTAGGTGATACCGGTATCACTGATAGTGACGTAATGCGATTTACCGAATTGCCCTATTTAGTGACTTTAGGAATTAACGGAGCTCCTGTCACAGACTCGACCCTCCTGTCTCTACACAAACTTGCCTACCTGCGCGTGGTTTATGGCTTTCGATGCGAGAATCTAACGCCCGCAGGAATCGAGCGTTTCAAAAATCAAAACAGAAAGGTCCAATTCGTCAACGATGAAAATGACGTCAGCAGAGCATTCGTCCCGCATTAGATGTCAACCGGTGCTCCAAACGTCACGTTTGGGCGGCGGATTGTAGGCATGTATTGATTGCAGCAATCCAATACATGTCAAGTCAACAATCAGCGCGGTGCCACCATAACTGAGGAAAGGCAAAGGTACGCCTGTCACTGGCATTATCCCCATTGTCATCCCCATATTGATGAATGAGTGAAAGATAAACAGACACATTAATCCTACGGCCATTGCGCTGCCCGCCGGGTCGCCCCGACAATTAAATGCGATAACAAGGGCGCGTACGCAAATTATTGCGTATGCGACGACAACAAGAACGGTGATTTTAAATCCAAGCTCTTCGCCCACCACTGCAAAAATGAAGTCAGTGTGTCGTTCTGGAATAAACGCTCCCTGGCTCTGGTTGCCTTTGCCGAGCCCTGTTCCTTTTACTCCGCCTGAACCAATTGCAATCAAGCTCTGCAGAATGTGGTAGCCGGAGCCTCGAGGGTCGCTCCACGGATTGACGAAGCTGGTCAATCGCTTCTGCTGATAAGGTTTGAGGTGTCCCCAGAGATGCGGTCGAGCTACTCCAATGCCGAAGTTTGCTCCCACCACAGCTACTATTAGAAGGATTCGAACCAGAAAGTGCCAGGACCGCACGCGCCAGAAGCAGAGCAAGAAAATCGCGAGACCACCCAGGAAGTAGTACCACCAATCGAGATTGACGGCATTGAGAATCAAGCTCAACCCGGGGCTCGCAAGCAGAAAGACATCGGCGACAGTTGCACCCATCCAAAAGGACATTCCCATGAATACCGCTAGGAATGTCAGTGAAGTACCCAAGTCAGGCTGTTTAAACACAAGAATTGCAGGCGGTAGCATAATTGCTGCCGCCTTGAAAATATCGAAGAAGCCCTTTACTGGAAATCGCTTGAACCATGCCGCCAGCGTAAAAATTACCACGATTTTGGAGATCTCCGATGGCTGCAACGTGATCGGTCCGAGTGAGAGCCAACGCTGCGCACCCTGCGCCTCGTGCCCTTTGATCATGACGGCGACGAGTAGCAGCAGATTACCAATATAAATTACCGGTATCACCCACGGTTTCACCCAAAAGCGATAAGGTATACGGCTGAAGACAAACAGACACGCGCCCCCAGCTATGAGAAAGTCGAACTGCCTCTCATAGTAGCCGAATGTCTGTTCGGAATGTAGAACCGATAATCCCGTCCACAGGAGAAAACCGGTGGCGCCTAGAAGCCATAGGTCTACACTCGCAGTGAGTTGCGAAAGCAGCCTGACAAAATCGTCGAAAGTGGTCCTACGTAACGCCGTATTCAACTTGGATGATCAGCACTTCGAGCGCAGTAACGGGAAATTGGCAATCAATGATGCCCTGCGATCATATTGTTGCAGATCAAACTGTGTAGTGCTCTTATCAAGTTCGAAATATCTCGAAACTACTGCCATTAGTTCTTCTTCAAGGCACTCGAGACGCCCGGCCGGCAGTTCCAGGCGGTCGTATGTAAGCATGGACCTCATGCGGTCCTTTGCTGTCGTTCTGACCGAATTTGGTCTTAAACGAGCAAATAGGTTAGTCAACACTTGCAACTTGACTTCCTCCTGTTAAACCCGAACCGGGTTGAAGAAGTTGACGATCCGATTAATCCAGCTCTGATTCTGGGAGGAGAAATCCATGATCGGCACGTCTTCACCACGAAGGCGTCGGGCGATATTGCGGAAAGCCAGGCCCGACTTACAATTGTCTGTGCCGCTGACTGGTTCGCCTTTGTTGGTCGAGACGATAATGTCCTCATCTTCCGGCACCACGCCGAGCAACTCGACTGAGAGTATTTCGAGAACGTCTTCAACCGACATCATGTCGTTGGCCTGAACCATGTTCGGTCTGTAGCGGTTGACCACGAGTCTGTATTGCTCGATTTCGTCCTTGCGGGCCTCAAGCAATCCGATAATTCGATCGGCATCACGGACCGATGACATCTCCGGTGTACAGATTACTATTGCCTCATGGGCGCCAGCGACTGCGTTTTGAAAACCTTGCTCGATACCGGCTGGGCTATCGACGAGCACAAATTCGAAGATCGTGCTGAGCTCCTTACAGAGCTCTTTCATCTGATCGGCGCTGACCGCTGATTTATCGCGTGTTTGCGCTGCGGGCAGAAGGCTCAAGTTGGGAAGGCGTTTGTCCTTTACGAGCGCTTGTCTGAGTTTGCAGCGCTCTTCAATGACATCTACCAGGTTGTAAACCACTCGATTTTCTAAACCCATCAAAATGTCCAGGTTTCTCAACCCTATGTCCATATCGACGAGTGCGACGCTGGCCCCGGTGCCTGCCAATGCGACGCCTAAGTTGGCGGATGCGGTCGTCTTACCGACCCCGCCTTTTCCTGATGTTATTACGATTACTCGACCGCTCATTCCGTATACCTGTGGGGAAGTGATTTGTGGGATTTTGATTTGGAGGGAACGTAAATGTTTTACTAGTCAAGCCTGGACCGTACGACTTTGATCTTTCCGTCGACCATTCTGGCGGTCTCTGGTCCTGTCGTTTGGGAATAGCTCACTCGTGGTCTGTCGGGGGCACGCGCAATTGCGTGTGCGATTCGGATTTGAATTGGTTGGAGCTTGAGTGCTCTGATTTCGGCATTGGTATTGCCGCCGATGCCGGCGTGGGCGACGCCGCGCAAACAGCCCCAGACCGTGATGTCTCCATCTGCCATCACTTCGGCACCAGGATTGATATCACCGATGATTACAAGGTGCCCTTTGTGACTTACAGTTTGACCAGAACGCAATGTCTGTCTGAGATAAAGTGTGGTCGGTCCGCCGCGCGCCGGAGTCTCGAGGTCGACGGAATCTGCTTCCACCTCTTCCTCGTCGAATTCGATATCTTCGGCATCCTCGATGTCATGGGTTGAGGATGGTGATTTCGAGCTGGCAGGAATCTGTGCGTCCGCGTCGACCTGGGTGATTACTTCATCGGCCATCGTGCTTGCCTGAGCAATGGATTTTTGTGCAGGTTGTGCCTCGATCATCGAGTCGACGACTTGAATAGTCATGACCTTGACGTCGCTGCCGGGAGCATTGTCGGAATTACACTCTTCCTTCGTCTTGGCTTGAACCGGTTCTTTCGCGACTAGGTCAATCCTCGGGCAATCTGCGGGCTTCTCGTTGTCAACTGCTTCGACGGTGGCTTCTACATCTATACAGTCTGCAGCCGCTTTGTCCGGACTCCTGGAGCAGTCACCTTCAATAATCGCTGTCACTATTTCATCAGCTTCCTTCGTTGCATCCGTGGATGGAGGAACGGTGTCTTCGAGCGACTGCTTGGGTTCGAGCTTCTCTTTGCTCACCGGTTGTGAACGTTCCGATGGCTCGGCCGAATTGGCTCCTATCGGTCGACCATCCAGCGACACTTTCCGCTTAGGTCTGATATGAGGGAAGGCGGATTGCGACTGCGGAGCCTCGTTTTCATTGAGGTGCGCGCTCTCCATATCCTCGAGTTGGTCTGGATCTGGTGTTGCGTGCTCTTTGTGGGCTCTTCTGGACATTGCGTCCACCACCCTCATCGTTATCGTGGCAAATGGAGAGCTCTTCTGCACGGTTTTGTCTTCAACTTCAGCGCTCGCTATGCTGTTTGAATCGAGGGCAACCGTGGGTAGTGTCATCGGCTTGCCGGACCCTAGGGGGATATTGCTCGTCCTGAGGGATTCTCTTGTGCTGTCGTTGGTCGAGTAAATGCCGACCGGCTTGATGCCTACGCCCTTCGCGAGCGCCACGATTTTCGCCAACTCGTCTGCCGTAACTGCCAGCGCTCCGAGGTTGATGGAGACGTGCATTCCGTGCCAGAATTGGTCGGAAACTTGTAGTGTCGAACTGAGATGCTCGAGTGCCTCTTTCAAAGTGGAACATCCACTTACATCGATAAGCACCCCTTGGTCCGGTTGGCTGATAATGGCGATTTTAGACATGCAAAAATTCCGGCGACTGAAGAGACTTGTATGCACGGCGAACTTATGTAACGATTCGCGCTGTACAGGATCGTATTGTTTGGAGAACCGCTCGTCAAGCCAGTCGGCATACAGGATGGATATATGATCGAAGGCATAACTGCATGACATAAGCGTAAGAATTGGTTATTTTCGGGCGGCGTCCGGTATCACAGGAACATGAAACTATAGTTAGAGGAATGGAGGCCCACATGACAGGTGGACAGTTTCACAGAGCGATGGGAATGGTTGACTCAACCGCCATCGTAGTGGGCTCGATGATTGGATCCGGTATCTTTATAGTAGCGGCCGACACCGCTCGCGCAGTCGGATCGACTGGCTGGTTCTTAGCTGCATGGATATTCGCAAGTCTTTTGACAGTGTCAGCAGCGGCATGCTACAGCGAGTTGGCTTCAATGTATCCATCGGCGGGTGGACAGTATATATTTCTTCGAGAAGCTTACGGAAAGCTCGTCGGCTTTCTATATGGTTGGACACTTTTTATGGTGATCCAAAGTGGTACCAATGCGGCCGTCGCAGTGGCGTTCGCTAAATTTCTCGGTGTCTTCGTTCCGGCCGTATCTGACGAAAATGTCTTGATTCAGCTAGATTGGTGGCACTTCTCCACTCAGCAGTTGGTGGCGCTCATCATCATTGCCCTATTGACCGCTATCAATTGTGGTGGCATTCACCTGGCGAAACTCATTCAGACTTCCTTCACTGTCACCAAAGTGGTGGCACTTCTTTCATTGATTGTTCTGGGTGCCTTAGCAGTCCAGAACTACAATGGTGTAGCCACTAATTTCTCAGACCTGTGGCTCGCAAAAAACGTGCAAGGTGAACCGCTGGAAGGCATGAAGCTGTTACTTGCATTCTCCGTCGCGCTCGTCGGTCCGCTTTTTGCAATGGACGCGTGGAATAACATCACATTCGCCGGCGAAGAGGTTAAGGAGCCGACCAAGACGCTGCCGCGCAGCTTGATCATCGGGACAGGTCTCGTGTGTTTGCTCTATTGTCTGACCAACATTGTCTATCTATTATTGCTGCCCATGCAGGGTGTCGAGAATTCGGCCACCGTCGTCGAGCGTGGTATCAAGTTCGCCGCGCAAGATCGAGTCGGCAGCGCGGCATTGCAGGTGATTTTTGGAGAGGGTGGCCAGCTCATCATGGCTGGTGCAATTATGATCTCTGTGTTCGGCGCGCTTAACGGCTTGATTCTGTCTGGTCCCCGGCTCTATTACGCCATGGCAAAGGACGGCTTGTTCTTCAAAAAAGCTGGTGTGCTTCACGCAAAAACCAATGTTCCGGTGTTTGGACTAGTTATCCAGGGCATCTGGTCAGCCGTCCTGGCAACGTCAGGAAAGTACGGACAGTTACTTGATTTCGTCGTATTTGCCGCTCTTCTCTTTTATGTTCTTACAGTCGCGGCAATCATTATATTAAGGAAGAAAGAGAGTGGAAGAGAACGCCCATTCAAAGTGCCTCTATATCCAATACTGCCCGGTTTGTATATAATATGCGCGTCGGTCGTGATGGTGGCTCAGATCTTTGCTCAGCCGAATTATCCGCTCGCCAGCCTCGTGATTATTCTGCTTGGGCTGCCGGTTTACTTCTTATGGCGGCAAAAGGCAGTTTCGGAGAGTTAAATGGCAAAGTCCCGTAACTGGCAAGATTTATTGGAAAAAAACAAGAGGTGATGGGGCAATCTGACCTGAAGCTGGCGCGCACCACTGCATTCGAGGCGTTTTCACTGGCGGAGACATTTGCGCCTGATGACAGGCGCAAAGGCATTGCACTCGAGCTCGTCACCAGGGTTCTTTATATGAAAAAGCAATACCAGACTTGCCAGCCGTTCTTGGTCCGACTGCTCGAAATGTATAAACGCTGTTTGGGTCCGGAGCATATAGATACTGCTTCGATCATGCACAATCTGGCTTTGTTGTACCATCACTCCGGCAAGCTCGAAGAAGCAGACGTGCAGTATCTCCGAGCCGTAAATATCAAGTCTGCCGCGCTCGGAGTGGATCACCCGGAAGTTCAGCAGTTGACGGCCGATTATGTCGATCTTCGAAAACTTCCTGCGCCACTAGAGGCGGTATCAAAGGCCTTCACCGCTACTTTTTCAGATACACTGCATTTGACACGACAGTTCAGAGAAGGCAATGCCGAGCTCACAGACTTGAGCTCCAAAAGCTGATTCTCTCAAGAAACTCAGGTAACTCTGATCACACTGACATGGATCCGGGAAATAGCAATGACGAAAATTCAAGTAACCGAATTGAACAAAAATAGTGACAAAGTTGTAGGTGCGATACTGCGCTCGCTTCCGGAATATTTCACATACGAGCCGACTATTGATCAGTATTGTGTAACCTCGCTAAAACCGACCAATAAAACCTTTGTTGCGTAAACGAAAGTTAGGGGCCGAAACATTTATGCGCCGGTAGGCGCTCTTGGTTGTAGTTAGTTGACACAGGGGAGCACAATGGAACATCGAAAAATCGGAAATTCTACCTTGACTGTTGCACCGCTTGCCTTTGGCTGCAATGTATTTGGTTGGACTGCGGATGAACCGACCGCATTCAAGTTGCTGGACGAGTTCGTCGACGCAGGTCTGAATTTGATCGATACTGCGGACGTTTATCCAGTCTGGCACCCGGGTTGCTCTGGAGGAGAGTCTGAAGCGATCATCGGTAGATGGCTCAAGAAGAGTGGAAAACGCGACAGAGTGGTCGTGGCTACCAAAGTCGGAATGAAGATGGACCCGTCATTAGGTGTTGGAAGTCTCAGGCGAGACTACATAGTGAGCTCTGTTGAACAATCATTGCAGAGACTTCAGATCGACTCTATCGACCTGTATCAAGCCCACATCGATGATCCGAATACGCCGTTGGAAGAGACTCTTGGCGCTTTTACCGATCTGGCAAAGCAAGGGAAGGTCAAGGCTGTAGGGGCATCTAATTACAAGGTGGAACGACTTGAGGCAGCCCTGGAGGTAAGCCGCTCTCACGGGTTGATTCGATACGAGAGCTTGCAGCCGGAGTACAATTTGTACGACAGAGAAGGATATGAGTCGGAGTTGGAGATTCTCTGCAAGAGGGAAAATCTTGGAGTCATCACGTTTTTCTCCCTCGCCCGCGGATTTCTATCCGGTAAGTATCGCTCGGCTGATGATTTGGGCAAGAGCGCGCGTGGCGACGGTGTGAAGAAGTACCTCAACGAGCGTGGATTTCGGATTGTAGACGCACTGCATACGGTGGCTAACGATCTTGGCTGCAATCCGGCGCAAGTGGCGCTCGCCTGGGTAGCGGCCCGCCCGACCGTAACGGCACCAATTGCCAGTGCGACGAGTATCGAGCAATTGCAGGATCTGGTCGCTGCCGCCAAGTTAAGGTTAAGCGCATCGGCGGTTCGGTTACTCGATGAAGCCAGTGCTTATGTACCAGCTAGAGTAAAATAGCATTTTTGCTGCATCGAGCGCGTTCTGGGCGCTGCTTAAAATTGCAAATTTGGCGACATTCTTGCGTCGCCCCTCGCTCCCTTTGAAAAAAATTGTGAGTCGACTGACGCGTCAGCTAGTAACCGGCTTGGTTTCTTTTCGCTCAAGCCCGATTCCAGCTCTATCTTCGCCGAAGAGAGCTTTGATGATTGCATTCGCTGCTGTATGTGGATCCATTTTTCTTGCCACCACATCTGATAGCGCATTGCTTATTTCATTGGATTTATCTAGTGAGTTCTCCAGATTCGTCCGAGCAATCTCAGCAACCATTTCCGATAGTTCTGCCTTAACCTTACCTAGTCGGCGCTCTGTCAGTTGATCCGAGTCGGACAGAAATTCATGGTGCTCCTTGACGGAGCTCCAAATCTTACCTACTCCTTCGCCTGTTTCGGAAATAGCGACCAGCACTGGTGGACACCAGCTGGTGGGGTGGTGCGACAGCTCGAGGCTGGCGATGATCTCCGTAGCCGATTTATTCGCACCCGGGAGATCGCCTTTGTTTACCACGAAAATATCACCAATTTCCATGATACCGGATTTGATGGCTTGTATATCGTCGCCTGATCCCGGCATTAGAACCAGGATTGTCGTGTCTGCCGTTTGCGCGATGGCGAGCTCCGACTGCCCAACTCCAACGGTTTCTATAATAATGACTTCGAAACCATACGCTTCGAGCATGCGGATCGCATCGTAGGTTCCGAGCGAGACGCCGCCTGCATGCCCTCGATTCGCCATTGAGCGGATGTAGACGTCTTTGTCCAGAGTATGATCTTGCATCCTTATCCGATCACCCAAAATGGCACCACCTGTGAATGGGCTGGATGGGTCAATTGCGAGAATTGCGACTCTCTTGCCTTCCTTTCTCATCTCCGTGACGAGCGCATCGACGAGGGTCGATTTACCGACGCCGGGCGAGCCTGTCACACCGATAATATGCGCCTTTCCGGTATGGTAATAGAGCTCTTTTACTAGTGATGCGGCTTCCTGACCGCCTGCTTCGACAATCGTGATGGCGCGTGCCAATGCGCGTTTGTCGCCTTCGAGCAGTTTTTTCCCCACGTCTTTCAAGACAATTCTCTTCTAATAGGTACGGATTAGGGTTCAATTTTAGCAAACTGCAACGACTGGGAGCCGCTTATGCAGCCTTTTTTCACAGTTCGACTGATTCTGCATAGACCCGGAATATCCAGTTCTGCGAGGTGTTGGCTGAGGGCAATATGTATCACGTACAGCACGGCGGTGAGCCCACCGGGGTTTCTCGAGAGCTTGGGAACATGTCGTCTAAGCCGGAGTCTTGAGTTCTATGTGTCCGATGAGGTGGCGATTGTGATTAAGGCCGTAAGCAGTTTATCCATTGTATTAGCGCTTGGTTTTTCGAACGTTACAGCGGCGCAGGCGCAGGCCAACAACTGGAATGTCAAGACCGGCTTTGGAGATGAGATTACTATTAAGAATGGCATCTTCGGTAACAAGACGAAAGTGGTCAAAGATCGGCTTGGCAACAAGTATGAATCCAAGAAAGGGATACTTGGCAATACCGAGACGGGAGTCAGTCTGTTAGGTAACTCCTACTCTAAGAAGAAAGGTCTGTTCGGTACAAAAGAGACCGAAGTCACGTCAATTCTGGGCGACAGTATAAAGACCAAAAAAGGCTGGTTTGGGCGGCGCTCGATCACTGTTGACGCAAGTGGTGTATCCAATCTGATCGGCTCGGCAATTCAAGGTGCCAAGAAGAAGGCGAGTGGTGTCGGCTTGGTCCCGGATGTGTCCAGTTTTGGCTCGCAGAGTTCAATTCCTGGGTCTCCAGCCAGTGTAGACAGCACGATGGGTGGTGTGCCACCGCTGCCGGAAGGACTTGATGCGCAGCCGCTTGCACAGCCTCTGGATATGAATTGAGGAGCTGTTTCGCAAGTGGATCTAACAAGTTTGGTAGGACTGCGAGTTTATCGCAGTCCTACTGTTTATCTTGGAAGCGTGAACAGGTAGGAGGAGGATTTACCGCCAACTTACTTCTTGAATTTGTTGAACCATCCGCCGCCGGCGTCGTTCTTGTTTACTTCCGTATAGGTTCCCGTGCTGCGCGGGTTTTGTGTCTGCTGCTGATGCTCCTTCTCCTTTTCGGTGAGCATCACCGCCAATAGATCTCGTTCTGATTCGCGCTGTCTGAGCTGATGCTGCAGGTCTGTGAATGCGATGTGCAACTCTTCGTTCTCTTTGAGTTTCTCTTCGAGCAACGTTGTTACGCGCGATAAGTCCTGATGGAGCTGTTTGTTTTCCCGGCTTTTGTCGGCGAGAAGGGCGCTCTGGTTTGAGAGCTCGGCTTTGAGGTCTTGACCGTCACGTGCCGACATTTCCATTTCGCGCAGCTGAGTAGACAGGACCAGATTCTTTTCCTGGGCCTCGACCAGTTTGTCTTGTAGTTCGACAATCTTGCTCACCAGCGCTTGAACGTTCATGCGTTCGCCGCCCTCTGGTTTTGCTGTTTGTCCTTGTGCACCCTGTGCAGTCATAAGGATTCAATCGATTGGGAGTGGGTATTATGGCCTTATCCAAATATGCCACGCATAATAAATAGTCAATCGATAAGGCTCAATGTTCTGGTCGCAAGTGTTTACACATGCTAGATTGACTGCTTATTGTACATCCGGGGCGAGAGAAATGAGCAATCTTATCGTACGTGGCGGACACGTTGTAACGCCGATAGCTGAGCGGTTTGCGGCTATCGAGATTCGTGACGGTCGAATTGAACGAATTTGCCATCCGGGGGTTGCTGATAATCAAAAGCGACATTCGGACTGTCATGTGCTTGATGCCAGCGGATGCTACGTGACACCCGGGCTCATCGATCTGCAGGTGAATGGGAGCCCTCGGTGCAATTTATGGGGCGAGCCGACGGCGGCAGAAGTTCAATATCTCGCCGAAGACATGTTGGCTGCGGGGGTTACCGCCTTTCTTCCCACCCTCATTACCGACCAGGCTGACCACCTCAGGAAAAATGTAGACCTTTTGACGTCAGTAGGAGTTGGCGTGAAAGAGCGATGCCTGGCTCCTTTGTCCGATCGCGCGCGGATGGTCGGTATCCATTTGGAAGGCCCCTGTCTATCCGAGAAGAGACCAGGAGTCCACCCGCCACAATCGATTCAGGCTCCTTCAGTGCAGTTGTTTGAGAGGATTGTCAACGACAGTGTGCGTTTAGTTACCCTGGCCGTTGAGCGAGACCGGCACAACGAGTGCATTAAATGGTTGCAGGAGCGAGACGTTGTTGTATCGCTTGGACATTCCAATGCCACTCTGGATGAGGCTCAGCGAGCCTTTCTTGCCGGGGTGTCGCTCATGACGCATACATTCAATGCCTTACCCCCGCTGCATCATCGAGAGCCTGGAGCGGTTGGCGCAGCACTTCTGAATCGGAATGTCACATGCTGCGTGATTGCAGATGGACTTCATCTGTCGCCTCAGGCTGTAGAACTTGTCTATCGACTCAAGAAAGCCCAGCGAATGATACTGGTCACCGATATTGCTCAAGTTGGTACTACGGGTGGTGGGCTGGTGGGCTCTTCCATTACACTCGACATGGCTGTACGCAATGTTGTCAACTGGGGTGTGATGAAGTTCAGCGACGCGATTACGATGTCGACCTACAACCCTGCGCACGTGCTCGGACTATCAGGACAGATCGGGTCGCTTCATGAGGGTGCACTCGCTGATCTAGTTGTCTGGGATAAGGAGTCTCTAGCAATTAAACATGTCATAGTAGGTGGCAAAATCGTCGCCAGACCTGGCGTGCTGGAGGCGCGATAAGGCGAATACGTTTGGCAGGGAATTATTGAGAAGGCGAAAACGTGTGCTCGACTCTTATTTTGAGTTTTGCGTCTTCCACTATCAATTCTTCGAAAGCTGTCGAGAAAATCTTCAGCGCTTACGTTTGAACAACGACGATATCCCCGCGACCGCGGCTCCGACGGCTATGC